>CAMVRS010000028.1 GCA_947169935.1 uncultured Lachnospiraceae bacterium | reverse complement strand
TCAGTTCTGTCCGTAATAAGCGTTTGCGCCGTGTTTACGGAAGTAATGCTTATCCTGAAGTTCCTGGGGTGCAGGCTTAACATCAGGCTTGATCATCTCGGTACGCAGAGCCATCTTGGCAACTTCTTCAAGTACCACTGCATTGTGGACTGCTTCGTGAGTACTCTTGCCCCAGGCGAAAGGTCCGTGATTCTTGCAAAGGCAGGCGGGCACCGCTGTATAATCCAGTCCCTTTGCTCTAAACTCGTCAACTATCAGATGGCCTGTATTCTCTTCATAGGCATCATCTATCTCTTCCTTTGTCAGCACACGCAGACACGGAATGGATCCGTAAAAATAATCCGCATGGGTGGTTCCGTAGCAGGGTATATCCCTTCCTGCCTGGGCCCAGCTGGTGGCGTAAGGTGAATGGGTATGAATCACGCCGCCTATATTCGGAAATGCACGATACAGTTCCAGATGGGTAGGCGTATCGGATGAAGGATTAAGTTTTCCTTCAACTCTGTCACCGGTCTTAAGATCAAGGACTACCATGTCATCCGGCTTCATTATCTCGTAATCAACGCCTGAAGGCTTAATAACGACCAGGCCCTTCTCACGGTCTATACCGCTGACATTTCCCCAGGTGAAAGTAACCAGATTGTATTTGGGAAGCAGCATATTTGCTTCATAGACTTCTTTCTTTAATTCTTCGAGCATACTTTTAACCTACGCTTTCTACCGCTGCCTTTTCAACAGCCAGTGCTTTTTTATAATCCTCAAGGAAGGCGCTGAATCCTTCTACATCAGCCTTATCAGCCATCAGCGTCTCTATCTTTGCGGAAGCAAATACTTTCTTGTCCAGATAATCTTCAAGAGTTTCATCAGCTTTCTTATTGATGAGATAAGCTGCCAGCAGAGCCATACCGTAAGGGCCGCCTTCGCCTGCGCTCTCCATAACGGATACCGCAGTACCTGTTGCTGCGGAAAGTATCATCTGACCCACGCCGGGAGTCTTGAAGTAACCGCCGTGTCCCATCAGAGAAGCGATCTCAACCTTTTCCTGCTTGGTAAGTATCTCCATGCCTATCGCAAGAGTAGCCATTGCCGACATAAGGTTTGCACGCATGAAGTTTGCAAGGGAAAGCTTAGCATCCTGCTTGCGAATAAAGAGAGGACGGCCGCTGTCAAGCTTGGTCACACCTTCGCCGGAAATATAATTGAAAGGTATCAGTCCGCCTGCATCCTTATCGCCTTCCAGTGCAGACTTAAACAATGTGGTATACAGATCGTTCGTAGATATATCCACGCCTGCTGCCTTTGCAAAATCCTTAAACAGTCCTGCCCATGCGTTGATATCGGAAGTACAGTTGTTGCAGTGAACCATAGCCACAGGAAGGCCGGAAGGAGTGGTCACCATATCAAGCTCTTCATGCAGACCAACGGGCTTCTCAAGAACAACCATCGCAAAATCGGAAGTACCTGCGGAAACGTTACCTGTCTTTACGCGTACTGCATTTGTTGCCACCATACCGGTACCGGCGTCGCCCTCACAAGGTGCGCAGGGGATACCACTCTTAAGCTTTCCTGAAGGATCAAGGAACTTAGCGCCTTCTTCGGTAAGCTTTCCGGCATCGTCTCCGGCTTTCAGTACCTTAGGCAGTATTTCCTTAAGTCTCCAGTCATAATAGTCATCTATCAATGCGTCAAATTTAACTACCATGTCATTATCGTAATCCATGGTGTATGAATCGATGGGGAACATACCTGAAGCTTCGCCGACGCCCATCACATTCTCCCCTGTCAGGCGGTAATGTATATAGCCTGCCAGCGTGGTAAGGTGAGCCAGCTTGGGAAGATGATCTTCCTTGTTCAGCGCCGCCTGATAAAGGTGGGCAATGCTCCAGCGCTGGGGAATATTGAAACCGAAGAGGCCTGTAAGCTTCTCTGCTGCCTCACCGGTAATGGTATTTCTCCAGGTACGGAATTCTGCCAGCTGGTTCCAGTCTTTATCAAAAGGCAGATAGCCGTGCATCATTGCCGATACGCCTATGGCGCCGACAGTATTAAGCTCGATACCGTATTCGATCTTTACATTTGCAGCCAGATCCGCATAGCAGGTCCGGATACCCCTTATGATATCGTCCTCCATGTGGTAGGTCCAGATACCGTTCTCCAGTCTGTTCTCCCAGGTAAATTCACCTGCAGCTATGGGCATATGCTTATCATCTATAAGACATGCCTTGATACGTGTACTGCCCAGCTCTATACCCAGAGCAGTGCGTCCGCTCTCGATAGCGCTCTTTATCTGTTCTTTGTCCATGTTGTTCCTCCTAGTTATTCTCTACCATCTTTTATGCGGGCAGGATGCCTTGCGGGCCGCTGCCCTCAGTTCTACGTAGCAGCCGCAGGCTGCACAGGTGCCCTGATTCAGTTTTTCACAGTCACCGCAGGTCTGAAGGCGCCGGGCATATATATCGTCCGGTGCTTTCATTTCTGCATCCATCCAGTCCAGCTCTTTTTTTATAAGACTGCGGTACTGTTCCTCATCAAAGTCCTTAAGCAGACATTTCCTGCAAAATCTCTTATCTTCTGCTGCCATAGAGCTGTGATATCAGATCTCTGCAGTGATATGCATCACGCTGCACTTAAGTATGGTGAAACTGATCTTTCCGCCATTTGCCTTAACGCCGTCAAACGCCTTCTTGGTAACCTTTTCGGGATCATCAAAGGTGTTGTGATCATGCATCTCACCGCCGACTATCTCGGCACTTACACCCTTAACCTCTGTTTCGGAAAGGACTGCTTCGATATCGTAATCCTTTTCTGCAGACAGGTTTGCAAGAGTAATGTGAAGCTTTCCGTCCTTGCCAAGAGATACGCTCTCATGCAGTGCGGGAACCTTGAAATCATCTTCAACGCCTACGGTCTCGTTTTCAATAAAGCTGTCAACAAGCTCTGCATCCTGATGAGCCTTATACATATCAAACACATGATAGGTAGGGGTCTTGATCATTTTATCGCCTTCGGTCAGGATAACCGACTGAAGCACGTTGCAAAGCTGTGCGATGTTTGCCATCTTCACACGGTCGCAGTGCTTATTGAAGATATTTAAGTTGATGCCGGCTACCAATGCATCGCGGATAGTGTTCTGCTGATAAAGGAATCCGGGATTGGTTCCTGCTTCAACATCATACCAGGTACCCCACTCATCAACGATAAGTCCTACCTGATGCTTCTTATCATACTTATCCATGATGGCTGTCGTACGGCTTACCAGCTCATCCATGAACAGGGTCTTCTTAAGGGTCTTGTACCAGAATTTCTCATCAAAATCCACGGCGCCGCCCTTTTTCTCCCATGTATCGGGAACAGTATAATAATGCAGTGACAGACCGTCCATAAATCCATGGAACTGCTCGGGAGACTTAAAGCAGGTCTTCATCACCATATCTGTCCACTCATAATCATCGGCGTTGGAGCCGCATGCTATCTTAAATATGGGCTTCTTGGGATCATAATTACGTACATAGGTCTGATAACGCCTGTACAGATTTCCGTAATACTCGGGGGTCATATTTCCGCCGCAGCCCCAGTTCTCATTACCTACGCCGAAATAATCAACACGCCATGCTTCTTCATGGCCGTTTGCCTTACGCATATCTGCCATGGGGGATACGCCTTCCATGGTCATATATTCAACCCACTCGCTCATCTCCTGTACGGTCCCGCTGCCCACGTTTCCGTTAACGTAGGTCTTGCAGCCCAGCTGACGGCAGAGCTCCATGAACTCATGTGTACCGAAGCTGTTGTCTTCCACAACGCCGCCCCAGTGGGTGTTTATCATCTTCTTACGGCTTTCCTTGGGTCCGATACCGTCCTTCCAGTGATACTCATCGGCAAAGCAGCCGCCCGGCCAGCGCAGCACGGGGATCTTAATAGCTTTGAGTGCCTCTACCACATCGGTACGCATGCCGTTTACATTGGGGATATCCTTATTGTTTTCCCCTACGTAAAGGCCTTCGTATATGCAGCGTCCAAGATGTTCTGAAAAATGTCCCTGCAATTCGGGATTGATGTGTCCGCAAAGATGCTTAGGATTGATAAAAAGCTTCATCTGTAACCTCCGATCGAAAAAAATAGATATAGATAATTTACACCAAAAACGGCTTTTTTGCAAGGAAAAAGCGCTTATCCGCGGGCATTTACAGGCCGGCTGAAGCAGCTATATCCGCTATCAGATAAGGGTCTTTTTCATCCCTTCCGGGAGGAGTCAGAAAAGGAGCGTCCGTCTCGGTCACCAGCATTTCCGCCGGCACTTTTTCAATAACTTCCTTTATCTTCCTGGCATCAGCCTTCAATACGGAAGTTCCCACGCCTATTCTCCAGCCCAGCTTAACAAAGCGCTGCGCCATCTCTGCACTGTAGGAGAATCCGTGTATCACCCCGCCCAGCTGCGGATACCGGGATAAGATCTCTATCGTATCCTCTGCCGCAGCCACAGAATGCACTATCACCGGGATCCCTCTGTCTTCAAAAAGCCGCGATGCTCTCTCAAAGTTCTTCATCTCTGCTGCCATATCCAGCTGTCTTATAAAAGCCTGTTTCTGGGCATTTATCTTCTCTGTATTCTCTGCCGCAGGCTTAAGTCCCCTGTAATCAAGGCCGCATTCACCAAGCGCCACAGCACACGCCGACCGCAGCAGTTCCGAAAGCCTCTCCCAGTCTTTCTCCGTAAGCTCATAAACATATTGAGGGTGGAATCCGTAGGCCGGTTTTATTATGGGATACTCAGCTGCTATTCTCTGCACCCTTTCCAGCGAAGCCGTATCGTAGGAAGGATCGATAACCTCCCTGACTCCCAGATCCGAAAGACTTTTTAAAAATGTCTCCCTGTCACCGTCATAAACAGGTTCATCATAATGTGCATGTGTATCAAAATACTCTTTGTTCATTTTACTATTTATACCCTTTAATTTTTTACCGCTTTAGTGTAGAATAAGTACATGGTTGATTATAAGCTTTTAGAAAAACAGATCAAGGACAGCGCTAAGGACGAAAAGCAGTATCTGCCGATTCTTTCCAATACTGTCGCAATCATCAAGAACAACATCCCCGGCATTAACTGGGTCGGTTTCTTTTTGAAAGACCAGGACGGTCTTTATCTTGGGCCTTTTCAGGGAAACGCTTCATCTGTCATACGTTTACCCGAAGGAAAGGGGCTTTGCGCCACCGCCATCAAAAAGAACGATATGGTCTATGTTCCCGATGTACACGGTTATCCGGATTACATTCCCGGGGATGATGCTACGGATTGCGAACTGATATTTCCCCTTCACGCCAGTAATATCATCATAGGCGTGCTGGCTATATCAAGTCCCATACTTAACCGCTTCTCCGTAAGCGACAGGGACAATATCCGCAGGCTGGTTACCATGGTGGAAAAATCCACCGACTTTTCCGCTATCACCGGAAAGATGCCTGCCACCACACAAAAGCAGCCGGCCAAACAGCATAACATGCCTTTCGAATTATGGCTTTATGCTATCAAAGGTCTGGCCCAGACCTACGAAATGGTGGAGCCCATATACTCACAGCTTTCGGATCAGGAAAAGAAAGCTCTTCAGGAAGAATACGAAAAGACGGCGTAAGCTACGCCGCCTTTTTTTGTTATGATGCCTTTTTATCTTCTGCTTTTTCTTTTATCTCTATCCCGGGAAAATTAAATACAAAGTCCATTATCTTTTTGGGCATTTTCTTCTCTATCAGTCTGGTATAGAGCATGAAGCCCGCGAATCCTGCCATGGCTCCCAGTATCGCACCGCAGATAACATCTGTGGGATAATGCACGCATACATATATACGTGAGAGGGCTATCATCGTAGCCAGAACTATGGCGGGAATGCTGAAGCGCTTTTTCATCTTCATATAAGGCAGTACGCTTGATACCGAGAAGGATGCCGCCGTATGTCCCGAAGGAAACGAATAATCCCATTGGGGTTTGACTATACAGATTATCTGCTCGTAAAGGTCATAGGGTCTGGGTCTTGCGACCAGAGGCTTTATTATGAAATTGCAGAGGATCACGTTCAGTACCAGCGCCACCGCACAGGCTATGCCCACGCGTCTGGTCTTTTTAACAATAAGCAAAGCCAGTATGATTATTATCCATGCTATTCCGGCCTTTCCCAGATGGGTGATGAATATCACGATGGGATCCAGCCAATCCTTCCGGATGTTGTTCATGACATATTCCAGAATGGATATGTCGAACTCGTCTATTGATGTCATCGGGGTCATTAAAAATATCTCCTTGTTGTTAAGATCCTTCGTCGCTTTGCTCCTCAGGCTGTGTCATCCTGAGCGTAGCGAAGGATCTTTTTACATAATATACGCCAGCACATACACCAGCGGTGAATTCCAGTATATGGTTATCTCGTTAGTGCTGTAGGAACGCCAGTCATCCACATACCATCTCATGGGAGGACGGCCGCCCAGTATCTTTTCGTTTGCCATAGTATCACCGGCACGGTAATTGGGTCCGCCGGATACATAACCGGGAATGGGATCATCTATGCCGTCGGCAACAGTAGGTCTGTTATGAGGATTCCTGAAAGCCTTCTCGCCATAACCCGTTACATAACTCATATCCATTGCGTTGCGGCCCAGTATATAATCAAGCTGCGCAGCCGCATAATCAAGATATTCCTGCTTGCCGCTAAGCTTATTTGCAAAGCAGAGTACCATGGCGTTGCATAATACCTGCATGTTGCTGCCCCAGCAGAAGTTATAAGGATAGAAAGCCAGCTCATAGGGATTGGCTGCCGCCACCTTGCAAAGGCGCTCGGCTTCATCGATCCAGTTACCGCGAAGCTTATCGCAGATATCAACGGGGAATACGCCCTTCTTTGCCATCAGTACGCTCATGGAAGCAAGGCCGCCTACATCAGCCCAGCCCAGAGCCACTGTGCTTATACGCAGTTCCAGTATCTGGCGTATACTCCAGATCCATTTATCATCATTGGTAAGCTGATAGAGCTCTGCTGCCGCCCACATACGTTCATCGGCGTCACACATATCCTCATAAGTACCGGTGTGAACTTCCGAAGGATTGGTAAATACAAATCCGGGATTTGCAACAAGCCACTTAGCTGCTGCCAGTGCGGATTTTTTATAGGCTTTTGCTCTCTTCTCATCAAACTTTTCATACAAGCGCGCTGCCAGAGCCATGATAGCGGCCTGATCGGCAGTAGCAAGTGAAGATACGGGAGTCATCACCGGCTCTTCCTTATCATCTTCGGGCATTATGAAATCCACAAAGCTCATGGATGTTGCCTTGTGATGCACGCCGCCGTCCTTTTCCTGCATCTTAAGCATCCAGTCCAGCTCGTATGCACATTCATTAAGTATATCGGGTATGCCGTTACCGCTCTCGGGTATGTTCATGGATGCCTTGAAAGCCTTGGGCTTTAAAGCATAGGCATACAGAAGATGCGCCAGGGCTACGGAACCGGCTGTAACATATCTTCCGTAATCGCCTGCGTCATGCCAGCCGCCGTTTAACTTGACGTATCTGGCGGGATCGCTGTAAAGAACTCTTGCCTTCATGCAGTGACACGCCTTATGCGCGAATTTGCCGGCATATTTCTCCTCCAGCTTCATGCCGCAGCGCTGGAAATAGAACATGCGCAGGACATCCTTATAAAGTGAGGAATATACCTTCTTTCCTATGGTAAAGCCGGCACTGCGCTCACCCTTTTCATCAACGAAATAATACTTGCCGGGATCCTTAACTTCCGAAAAATCAATAAGTCCCGCCTTTTCTCCGCTGTTCTCGTCGGGAACAAGCTTTGCCTCACCCTCAAGGATACGCTCGCCTTTACTGTTAAAAAGCTTATATTTCTTACCGCCGCTGATGGTGGCATGTTTGATCGACTCAGCTGCATAACCAACCTGGTTTACTGCTATCATATGTTTTCTCCTTCCATGAAAGATCCTTCGCTTCGCTCAGGATGACAAGAGGTACGTTCAGGATGCCCCTGTTTCACTCAATTGACTCGTCATATACGGCACGTGAGCCTCCCACAAACCGGGGACGGTATCTGGCTGCTATGATACGGGCCTTGCCTACAGTATCCTGTTTCAGCTTAAGGGGCACCACCACAGGCTTTACATGCATTCCTATCAGCACACCGCCTATGTCTATGCCTGCCAGCGCACTCTGCCTGATGTCGCCTACCAGTACCGGATCACTGAAATGCTGATATGCCTGGGTCGCAAAGGATCCGCCTGCCTTTGGCTGGGGAATGGCATTGACCTGTTCAAAACCATACTTTTCCATAACACTGCGCTCCGTAACAAGCGCGCGGTTTAAATGCTCGCAGCACTGAACAGCCAGCTTAAGCTTAAGCTCCGAAACCGCCTTTTCCACGCCCTGCCACAACTCTGCTCCCACATCCACGGAAGAATGGGTTCCTATCAGTTCACCCTGTACTGCGCTGGTAGAGCAGCCTATTACAAGAAGGTCTCCCTCTTTGAGCTTTGCCTGCTCCGCCACCTCCCGCACAAGTGAGCATACCTCTTCTGTTACGTTCATGAAATCACCTCTGAATATTAAATATAATCTCTGTGTATATTAACAGATTATAGCATTTCTAGCAATAAGATCCTTCGCTATGCCGATTAAAAGGTAGGAAGATCGTCTTGTGACCCGATGACAGCGATTAGTATCTTTATACATACTTCACCAGCTCTTCGGGCAGGTGTTTTATCAGCATCTCTCCCAGGGCCTTCAGCTCTATGGGTTTTGAGAGATAATCATCAAAACCGGCTTCCAGATAGCTCTCACGGGCGCCTACCACCGCATTTGCGGTAAGGGCTATCATTATTGTCCCCTCTTTTATCAGGTTGTTGTTCTTAAGATGCTTTAAGGTCTCGATACCATCCATCTGGGGCATCATATGATCCAGAAAGACTATATCGTATCTCTTCCTTTTCATGGCTTCTATGGCGTCTTTTCCGGAATTGACCAGATCCGGCTTGATGCCGTAGATGTTCAGCAGATTACGCCCTACCTTCAGGTTCATCTCGTAATCATCCACAAGAAGGACTTTTGCATCTTTCATCTGGGGACGCTCATCCGTGCTGCGTGTGCGGTATTTTTCCCTTACTCTTTCCTCATAATCACCGATGGGAGTCTCATCTGCTATCTCCTGGCTTATCACAAAGGAGAAAGATGAACCCAGACCATAAACGCTTTCTATCTTAAGCTCGCTTCCCATCATGTCCAGAAGTCTGGTCACTATCGCCATACCCAGACCCGTTCCTTCTATATTCCTGTTGCGTTTCTCATCTATACGGGTAAAGGTCTGTGTCAGCTTTTCCATATCCTCTTCACGTATGCCTATGCCGGTATCCTTTACTTCCACCAGTATATCCGCTTTTTTTCCTTCTGTTTTAACGCGGCTTACGGAAAAACGTACTTCACCTTTCTCCGTATATTTCACGGCGTTTGTCAGCAGGTTCATGATCACCTGGCTCAGCCGCACATCATCACCCTTCATGGATCTGGGCAGTTCCGCATCAACTTTTACCACCAGATTAAGCCCCCTGGCCTTTGCGCGCTCAGAGATGGAATTTACCAGACCGTTGATCATACCGGCCGTATCATAAGTTACTTCCAGTATCTCCATCTTACCGTCTTCTATCTTGGAGAAATCCAGTATACTGTTGATAAGGGAAAGCAGCGTCCTGCCTGCCGTCTGTATATCCGCAGAGTATTCGGCTATCTTTTCGTCTTTAGCCTCGCGCAGTATCATCTCGTTCATACCCAGCACCGCGTTAATGGGCGTACGTATCTCATGGGACATATTGGCAAGAAATTCACTCTTTGCCTTATTCGCGGAATCCGCCAGCTCTATCTGCTCTTTCAATGACGTGGACATGGTCTGCAGGCTTCGCGAAAGCACGCCGACTTCATCATCACTGTGGACATTCATCTCCTGGTCAAAATTTCCGTTGGCGTATTCTTCCGCAACTTTTGTCATCTTCTTAAGGGGACTGATAATGCTCTGAACTATGAGCAGCGTAAGTAATATACCCGCTACCAGAATAGTGATCGATAAAAGGCTCAGCTGGTGCAGCAGGCTTTTCCGCGGCGCATTTATCTCTTCCAGGGGCGCGTAAATACCCAGTATCATGCCGTTCTTAAGCTCTTTAAGTATCAGTTTCTGCTCGGTACCGTCCCTGGCTATATCTATCCGGGGAACATCCATCTCCATGTCCTGCATTGCGGAGAAATACTCCCTGTCTTCGTTTGAAAGATCTTCCAAAGCTATACCCTGGGGATAATCCTCATGATAGATAAGATCCCCGTTCTTTGACATAAGAAAAGCACGGCCGCTTTTGAACACCTTGACCTGAGCCACGGCTTCCTTCAAAAGGTCCATGCTGATATCCATACCGATGATGCCCACGGTATAATCATCATAAAAATATGGGATTATATAAGAGATCATATCAACGCCCAGATTGGCGTTATAATAAGGATCCATCCACATGGCTTCCTTATTTGCTATGGGAATATAGTACCATCCGACATGCTCCAGATCGTCTTTACTGTAAAGACTCATATCGGTGGGAACGGAAGGTTCCCAGCTGCCATCTTCCAATACTATGGTGTACCAGAAACCACCGGTAGGCCCAAAGTCGTCAGGATTATATCTGAGATAAACGGCCATGGCGCCTCTGGTATTCTCGGCTATGCTCTTTCCCAGCTCGGCAATATCATAAGTATACTTTTCCGTCTGTTCCTTATCGGTCACAAAGGAACTGTATACCTCGGCGCGCTTTACTGCATAATTGTATATTGTTCCCACGGACTGCTCGGTAGAACGGAAATTATCATCAATGATATTTGCCTGATGATCGGCCTCAGAGATAAGGATCTCCTCCGAATCTTCATCCAAAATGGAATTTGTCCTCATGGTGGAGGTTATCATAAGGGTAGCCACCATGGTGATAAGGATCAGGGATACGATCAGGACCATCCTGCTCTGGATAGATTTCATTTAATTTCCTCCGTGGTTCAATAGCCAAGATACTCTAAATATTTCTTTGCCAGATCGCTATGAGCTCCGTAAGTAAATGCCGCATAATAATGATCTATCTTTTCTCCGACGTAGTAATAATACTTATTCAGGTTTTCCGAATCATCCATGCAGATCGCTACCGGTTTTCCCTGATAATACTTGACCAGTCCGGCGTCCTCAAACTTCTTGAGTTCGGCCTGGCTGTATACTTCATCCAGCGGTTTAACAACGTCTCTGGGTACATACTTGTCAATGACATCCTCACCGCTGATCATCAGATCCATCTGGCCTATCGCTATTACCATGGTGATCTTCTGTTCATCCTCATATGTGTATCTTATCATGGACTCGGCACTTGCAGCCTCTTTTCCTTCCCCCAGTACGTTCTCGTTGGAATCCACGGTGATCTCCTGTTTTTTGGTATTCTCCAGGTTTTCCTGTTCAAAGGGGATTATCAGATCATCCTCATTAAATTCAAGATTCACATCATAATTGATCAGACAAACATAGAGCATTTCTTCCTTATGGGTAAGGGTGGTTACCAGCACTGCTACAAGTATGGCAACCACCGCAATTATACCTATTGTCGTCTTAAGGTAGTATTCCTGAAAATATTTCCATTTTACTTTCAGGGGAGCGGTCTTTATCTTTTCCCGCTCCTCTTTGAATTCATCCATTAAAGGCATTATTCTGCCGACCTCCGTATTATCTTAAAGCTTATGGTTTTTTCACCGCCGTATCTGCCCTTGCCCCTGACAGTAACCTTTGCAGTACCGGGTTTGATATTGTTTGAATAGGACACTATCTCAAAATCATCTTCCCCAAGCGCTGTTCCGTTCACGACGATCGTTATCTGTGATCTTGCGGGCTTAACAGCCTCACCTGTATAGTACATGTCAGCGATCTTTGCCGAAGCGTTCTTGATGCTGACTCCGCACACCCTGTATCTCAGTATATATGTTCCGCTGTAGGAGCCTTTGCCGCTGAGTCTCATCCTGAGTACCGTACCCTCAGGTATCACGTCTCCGGCTTTTATGGCCTGTCCGGTGACCCTGGATTCGGATCCGTTCACAAAGCAGTCTTCGTCATAGAAATAACCATCCAGCTTGTAATCGGTACCGGCCATTAGTTTCTTGCCGTTTGTATCGGTAAGTACCGGTTTTGACTTATAAGATGCTCCCGATATCACATCAGCCGCATACCCGTTTACCTCTGCAAGGGGTTTGGCCATAACGGTAAACTCTTTAGCAGAAAGCTTGCCCTTTAAAGAACCCTTTCCTATCACGACAAAGTTTGCCACAGCACCGGCTTTCTTATTACCGCTGTATTTAACGGTGTAATCCGTGCCTTCCTTAAGAACACGTCCGTTTAAGGTGACGCTTATATCCGTTACCGCGCCGCCCTTTACATAATAAGCGCCGTCGCTGTATTTTACCTCCGCTCCCGCGATGGAAGCCTTGTCGATCTTGAAAGTCTTATTTAGCTTTCCTGTATAGCCCGCTGCCTCGATACCTTCTATTGTTACCTTTCCTTTACCTGCGGCAACATTCTTTGTATAGCTTACGGTATAATGTACATCCTTTACCAGCAGCATTCCGCTCTTCTTATCACTGATCTTTATCTCCGGAGTCTGAGCCTCGCCGTTATAGACCACGGCAGCTATGGGCTCGACTGCAGCGAAACTCTTCATTGTACGCGCTTTGACTTCAAAGTATACGGTCTTACTGCCATAGCATTTATTCCCTTTGGCCGTTATGACCAGCGCCGCAGTACCCGGCTTATCGCCTCCGATTATAGAAGTGCTGTAATCCATGCCTTCGATAAGGGTCTCACTGCCGATCTTTACACTTACCGCCAGAGGATTGCCCTTCTTATCGCATAACTGCTTAAGCCCGCCTTCCGTATAGGTCTGGGCAGGGATCTTTGAGACCGTTGCTTTTGCGATACTCTCTCCTTCCGGTTTGGAGATGATCAGGCTGAATGCATTTGTTCCCACAAAATTACCCTTTCCGTTTATCTGCAGTTCGTAAGTTCCGGGGTCTGTATATGCGCCTGCATTATCAATAATGTAATCCGTATCTTTGACAAGGGTTTTGCCTTTCCACATGACTACCGGATATGCAGTTACCGCAGAACCCGAATATACCACGCTTACCGATCCCACCGCCGCTTCACTGATATCTGCCGGCTGTATGGTAAATGCCTGTTTAAGACTGCCTGACAGATCACCTTTAAACTTAAATACCGCAGCTGCCTTTCCGGCGTTTGTGTTTTCGGTATAGCTTATGCTGTAATCCTTAGTTGTGAGCAGCTTCCTGCCAAGATATACTCTGAAACCGGCAGGCTTTAATGCTTTGCCCGTATATGTGAGAACCGGAACAGACGCCTCTGCAACCCAGATCCCCTCGGGAACAGATGCAAGATCCTTCCACTGCGCCTTGTCTTCTTCGGTGATATCTCCCCAGTTTTCCGCGCCTATGGTGTATTTATATGCGGATATACCACTGTATACATCATTTTTAAAGGCAACAGCCTTTATGGTCACGTCCGTATCAAGCCTGATCCCGTCTTTATAAAGCTTTCCGTTTTCTGCATCGGGATCGCTGCCATCCGTTGTGTAATAGATCTTTGCATCGGGAGTATTGCTGCTGAATCTGACAACGGTTCCCGGCTCTACTTCTCCCGAAGGAATATCCGCTCTGGGTGCTGCTACAGTGTACTCAACCTTAACGCTTATATCACAGTCCGCAGTCTTTCCGGCATCATTTGTAGTAATGGTAACCTTTGCCTTGCCTGCGCCGACAGCAGTTACCAGACCGTTCTTATCGACCGTAACAACCGTCGTATCACTGCTCTTAAACTTAACGGACTTGTCTTCCGCGTCATCGGGAAGCACGGTCCATTTAAGCTGCAGGGTCTCGTCTCCTGAAAGATCCGCTGATGTGGGATTAAGTATTACTTCCGAAGGACTAACCTTTACATGCAGTTTGTAGTTGTATTTATATGTCTGTCCGCGTAACTTAAAGCTTGCGGTAAGGGTACAGGTTCCTCCCTTTTTCGCAGTGATCTTTCCGTCTGCTATATCCGCAAAGTCAGGATCGCTTAAGGTCCAGGTGGGAGATGCTATCTTTACGGCTATGTCCTTACCGGGCCAGTTGCCGGAAACTTTAAGGCTTCCGCTGAAGGTAGGGAGCTTCTTTGCCACGCCTGTAGATAATTCTATAGTGCTGTCTTTTGCAAGGGAGGCATTTACTTCCGAGCCCGTAATATATTTACCCGCTATTTCTACCAGTATTTCTCCTTCACTGTCCCATACCGTAAAAGATGCTTCGCCGCTGTTTGATGCTGCCAGGCCCATTGCCCAGTAGTCATATCCGTTAAGAGTCACATGCCCTACAGCAAAAGCCGTATAATTGCTTCCCAGCATGTTCCTGCGGTGTCCCTGTCCGCTGTATCCCTCATTCGTTTCCTTCCACTGTTCCATGGTAGCGCTGGCAGTATTATGGCCTGCCGCAAGATTTTCTCCTCTGCCATAGCTGGAGGGATATGCCGTGAAACAGCTGTCGCCATTGGGTCTTGTATGTGAAAAGATCACAGCAGCTTCCGCAGCTCTCTGTATTGCAGCTTTCTCAATTCCGTAATCCCAGCTGAGTTTGCCCAGATTGCCCGCGCTGACCTTGTTTCCGTTCTGATCATAATACCAGGCTTCACTGCCGGTACGGAAATCGTTTATCAGTTTTTCAAATTTCCTGGCTTCGGTCTGGCCGACCTTCATGGTGATAGCATAAGTATCTTCACTGACCACGGGATCCGGATCCGGTGCAGGTGTAGGCTCATCAGGTGTGGGTGTGGGATCATCAGGCGCAGGGGTGGGCTGCTCTTCGCCCTTTACTGTGATCTTCCATGAGAAATCATATTCCGTTCCGTAATAAATAACGGGATCTGATTTGAGCATGGTTTCTCCGGCACCTACAGCGTAAACTCTGTTAGCGGAGATGACGGCTACACTGCTGTCGGTTATAAAAAAGTCGGGCTCAGGCGCTTCCTGTGGTCTGGTCAGATTGAAGTAATTTCCTCCGGGCAGAATAACAGGCAGCGCTATTGCCGAACCTTCCGTCATATCCAGATATTTCGAAGATCCTGACGACGTTTGCAGGACAGGAGCGCTTACAATATAAACCCGGCACTGTGCATATACATCGTTTACTGCAGTTACCCTGATGCGCGTACTACTATCTTCACTGCCCACCGCACTTATCACACCATTGGAAGAGACAGTGGCAACGCTCTCATCTAAACTGCTGTATGTCAATTCGCAATCCTTTGCCTCGACAGGCAGTATCCCCGTAACCCGCAGCTCTACCTGGTCACCCTTAGCCATGGTAACCGAAGTATAATTTAAGCTTATAGATTCGGGCAGGATAACAGGATCCGCAACCTTTATATCCCAGGAAAAAGCATATTTTGTTCCGTAGAAAGTACCTGCATCAACAGTAAGCGTTGTTTCTCCGGCACCCACAGCATAGACTTTATTATCAGAAATAACAGCAACTGTATTATCGGATATGCTCATCTTAAGCTCAGGCATGGGTTCAGGATAAGTCAGGCTTGAATATGTACCTCCGGCAGTAACCTTCGGCAGCGCCTTGCTGTCTCCTGTCTTCATATCGGAATATCCCGTACTGTCCACAGATGCTTCAAGCCAGGGGGTATCTGCTATATCGATATGACACTCATCATAAAGACCGCTTTCCGTGGTGGCTCTTATATTGGCATATTGGCCGGCGTTTCCTACAGCCGTTATCACACCGTATTGTGATACCGTGGCAGCAGAGGTATTGCTGCTGCTGTAGGTTATTGCTCCATCGATAGCTCCTGCGGGCAGGACAGTGGCATTGATACTTACTGTCTCACCCTTGGTCACTACAAATGATGAGGGACTTACGCTTACGGATTTGGCATAGATCCTGGAATCAATAGTATATTCACAGGTATAATCCACATCAAAATACGTATAGCTTCCGTATAGCTTGGTGACGGCAGCTTTTTTTATCAGAATCTTTCCGTTTGAGATAGTTCCAAAACCCGGGTCTCCCAAAGTCCAGCTTACCGGCAGATCGATCGTAGTAGAATAATAATCTCCGTTTACATGAAATACACCGGAATAAAGCGGAAGCTCCACTTCGCTTCCTACCTCTCCCTTTATTACCGTATCTTCTCCGATAGTAGCCTCAATATAGGCCCCTTCAGAGATATTCGCAGTGATCAGATCGGTATGTACTCCATCATCTGCCGCTGTAGGTGTTGTATCAATAGGCTTACTGCAGAATTCCTGCACCCAGTATGTACAGCCTTTATACACAACACAGGCTGCTGCCATATATTTGAACTGCTTATCAAGCATATTGCGTCTGTGGCCCTGACCACTATAGTCATCATTGGTCTCTTTCCACATTCTCACAGCAGAATCCGCGCTTTCAAGCCCGGCCAGCAGGTTTTCTCCCCTGTAGCAATTGGTAAGACCATATGCCGTAAAGCAGTCACTTCCGTCAGGCCGGGTATGCGACCAGTAAATTGCTGTTTCAACTGCGCGCAGCAGAGCCACACGCTCCAGACCGTAATCCCAGGTCAATGTGCTGAGACCGGTATCATATACAACATTATTGTTTTCATCATAATGCCAGGCTTCATCACCGGTCCTGAAAGCGTTTACCAGATCCAGCTGCTTTCTGGCCTCGCTCTGCCGGTACTGGGTTGTCACAGGAATTTCATGAATGTCCTGTGCATGCACCTGAAAAGACGGTGCCAGCTCCGCAAAGAGCATCACCAGCATCAGAATAATACTTACCATGCGTCTTCTTTTTACAGTCTGCATATGCATACCCTCCTTACGCCGCAATTTATCACTGACCGAATTCTATACCGTCGAAGAGTTTCTCGATATCCTCACCGCCGATGGTCTGTCCCTTTCCGTCCTCGCCGTCAAGATAGAAACGTACATGACTGCCGTCAGATGTTTCGAAATCCACCCATGAAGTGGGATCGACTGCGTAGAAATAGATCTTTTCTCCCTTATTCAATGTAGTTGTAGTATATTTTTCGTCATCAACATTATCCCGAAGTTCTGCATCAATGGGCTGTTTTACCGTAAGATAAGGCCTGTCATGTGTGGTATCAACAAGGAAATATTCATCCGTGCTGGCAGGCTCCCCTGATCTGCTGATGTAATAATTTCTGTAGATCTTATATGTTGACATCAGATGGCACTTCTCATAGATACGGAAGTTTATAGGATCCGAAGGCACGGTCTCATCAAAGCCGCCGGGATACTCTGCTGTAAGCTGGGGCTTTCCGGAATTAAGCGAATAAATATTCAGACCGTAATAACCTTCTCCGTAAGGCAGTTCTGCTATAAGATACTTTTCGCCGCTTATGATCGCTACCCAGCAGGAACCGGTATAGGACTCGATCTTCTCGGTATATTCCTTGCCGTTCATATTAATGACCAGTTTACTGCAGAATCCGGCTTCATCCTTATCGGTGAAATAAGCATATAAGGTGTCTTCCGAATCAGGAAGAGTATCTCCCATCGCTTCCAGATTGATGATAAAATTGCTGCTGCATTCCGTATACTTATCCTTTGCAAGTTCAGGATAATCCCTGTAACTTAAGAATACCGTCTGATGTCCTGCGGCATAAGGTGCCAGCTCATATATCTGGAAATAGAAGGTAAGTCCGTCATATCCTATGGAAAAATTAAGGTCTCCGTTCATGCTTATGGACTCTTCGATAGTCTCCGCAAGAGCGTCGGCATGGAAAAACGTATCCGCCTCATACTTTTGAAGAAGCTCCGCCTCCAGGACACCGGGAAGCAGATCTATCTTGTTGTCATTGATAACATCACTTAAATGAAGCTCTTCTCCTGTAAGAGAATCATAATTAACAGGTATATAATAATAGGAACCGTGAGCTCCGCCGCTGTATGACTCATTATAGCTCAGAAGGCTGGTAACTACGGTGTCTGCCCTGACCACATTAACGTCATAATCCTCATAGCTGGAATAGTAAAAGGAAGGAGCGGCCCCTTCACCCCCCATTCCGTTTTCCATATCCTCATTCAGACCCAGCATCATTTCCACGGTCTTGTCAAAGGAATCACCGGTCACAAATGCTTCCCTCTCGGAGCTGAATTTATCTATAGCCGCCTTAAGCTCCGGCAGATCATCATCCAGAAGCTCGATATGCGTGGCTTTTGCAGATACCAGTTCCTGATCATCTTCAAAATAGCTGTTTGCTATTACTCTTGTGGAAAGCTGAAGCAGTCTGTAATCGATCTCCTTTGCTGCGGGAGCCTCTGTGGGAGTGGGTGCTTCAGTAGGCTCAGCCTCCGGCGTGGGTTCTTCCGGCGCCTTGGTAGGCTTTACTTCCTCTTCCTGTTCAATATTTCCGCGGCTGCTGCCACTGCTATCACAGCCTGACAGCAGTGCCATTGACAGCATTGCTGCACCCAGCAGTTTGATCACAGTTTTTCTTTTCATTTTATAACTCTCTCCTGTTCTTTCAATTTTATGCAGAGCATTATACCATAAAGCCTGCGGATTGTATTCACTTTTTGCCGTATATTATCTCTCTCATCTCTTCCGTATCCAGACGTGATCTGTCGAGAAGGGCATCCGCCAAAGCCTCTATCTTTTCTTTATTCTCTGAGATTATCTTCTCCGTGATCTCCATTTCACGCTTTAAGATACTGTTGAGTTTTTCATAATACAGAGCCGCAACGGGAGATTTCATCATCATTTCCAGAGGCAACGTAGCCATGAAATCTTCTTCCATTCCGTAACTGCAGAGCAGCTCTCCTACTATATCCGTTGCGCTTTCCAGGTCATTGGAAGCTCCTGTCGTAAGGCCCTCTTCCCTGTTTTCGGAAAATACTATCTCTGCGGCGCGGCCTGCCAGCTTGATACGTATCAGCTTAAGCAGCTCGTTCTTCGAATAACCCACGCGGGTCTCGTCACTCTTCTGTCTCACCATTCCCAGATATCCGCCGCGGGCAATAATGGTGGCGTACTCGGGAAGGAAACGGCTGTTGGCTCCCTCATCACAATAGAATCCCATAAACGCATGACCCGCTTCATGTCTCGCGGTAACACGTATATGCTCTTTAGCATAATTACGTTCTTCACCGTAAACAGCTTCTTCAAAACAGGTAAAGAGCATTTCCTTATTAGGCTGTGTATCGGTCTCTGCAGCGCGTCCTATGGTCTGTTCCAATACCGTCTCTATCTCCGAAAGAGAATGTCCTGCAGTAAGGAATGCAAAATCTAATATGTCGTCATCGGAAAGAGCGTTGAAATTATAAACCATGTTTTTCTGCTCTTCCTTTTTCATTTTTACATAAGCTACTCTTTCATCACGGTCGGGCCATCTCATATAAACCTTCTTGCTGAAACGGCGAAGCAAAGGCTCATCCAGATAAACATTCCTCTCACCCAGATTGGGAGCTTTGGCTGCATTGGTCGCAGCGATAACGAACACCGGCTTGTCGCTCTTATCAAAACCGTCCATTTCGGTGAGCAGCTGCTTTGTGATCTCGGGATAGTTTCGTCCCACCCTGCTGTCTAACGCAAAACTCTCGATCTCATCTATAAAGACTATACTGGGCGCGTATTTCCTAGCTATGCGGAATACTTCCGTTATGGACTTTTCGCCGTTTATGAACTGCGTACCCGTAGCACTTACGAAAGGACAGTCTGCTTCTCCCGCAAGAGCCCTTGCCAGTTTGGTCTTGCCGCTTCCGGGAGGTCCGTACATCAGTATGCCTTTGGATATAAGCTGGCCGGACTTTCTGTACATCACAGGATCCTTAATGAATTTTACAAAGCGTCTTAATTCTTCTTTTGCAGCTTCTCCTCCAACTACGGAATCAAAACTGTCCTTGCTTAATTTTTCATCATCCACAAAGAGCTCCTGCGCCTTTGTATCCATGCTGCGTACCAGGCGGAAATCATGCAGCCTTACGGTTATCACAGCTTCATCATCAGTGCTTTCTATCATGCTTCCGCTGTCAAACTCCAGAGCTTTTCCTTTGGAATTAAGCAATGCCAGTTTACCGTTCAGGAATATCTCGTAGAGCGTTGAATATATCATGTTCGTGCGCGCTTTAGCATTTGCGGCATCCGCCAGTTTAAGTACGCCTTTAACTCCGCGCTGGCGCAGTTCCTGCAGGTCCACAAAACTTATGCGGTGCTTATCATGCAGTTCGACACAGTATACCGGCGGTATGTTTCTCTGCCTGGAAAGCCAGTCTATCACGCTGTTTCCGATAGTATCCAGATTGCTGAGACCTTCCAGCGACTGTCCGTTCTTTTTCTCACGCATGAAAGGATCAACGATAATTGCGGATATATTGCTCTCCCTGAGTTCTTTTTTGATAAAGGATTTATAATCCCTGTCTTCTTTTTCGGCCTGGACATGTATAACGATATATTCTTTGTTTGCCGCCTTTATCTTTGACAGATCCGCCTGATTGCATACAGCCAGTATCACCGGAAGTTCCTGAGGTCTGGTAAGTTCCCCGGCCAGGTCGTTTTCCTCTGCTTCAAAACGGATGCTGATGCTCTTTCCTGCTGTCTGTTTCTCGTATTTCTTCGGATCGGCTCCGACACGTTCCGATATGTGGAAGATACTGTCCTTTATAAAACTCTCACTGCGGGCAGCGGCAATACGTGCATCCAGATTACCACCCATATGATAAAGGAACAGATAAGGCAGGAGAGAGCTGTTGTATTCGCATTTCATGCCCATGGTTTCACTGACAATATCCGCACCCTTTTCCATACCTTTCTTTATGATAGGTACCAGCTTTGCGGGATCCATATGATCAAAGCCTATGATACTGCCCTTACTTAAGCGGGAGAGTATCTCTGCAGGCATCTTGGGCATACCTTCCTCATTTTTGTCTTTTCTGAGCGCATCAAGGATAGTGGCTTCCGAAAGCGCAGAGATGGACATGCCTCTTTTTTCTTCATAAAAATCCCTGCCGGCGTTGGTGGTAAAGATCACGGTAGTATGTGTAAAATCCACATCTATCTGCGTGTACAGATCGCGCAGATAACCTCCTTCCAGGATCGAAAGGAACAGATGTATGGTATGGATATGAGCCTTCTCTATCTCATCGAAGACCAGTATGGCGTTTTCATTCTCTGATACGAAGGAAGTAAGATCACCTTCCTTGGAATCTTTCCAGGTAGGTTCAAAGCCCACCAGACCGTTAAATGAATTGTGCCCGGCATACTCACTCATATCGAATACTTTATAAGGCCGGCCGCTGAGTTCCGCAGCAGTCTGCGCAAGGAAAGTCTTACCCACTCCGGGAGGTCCCACAAAAAGGAATGTGCCTTCCGGTCCATGCTGCTTTTCATTCTTACGGAGCTGTGCATTGAACAGACCCTGGATAAAACACCTTACCGCAGTATCCTGTCCTATAACTCTCTCGGTTATATCCTTCTGAAGCTGGGTAAATTTGCCGGAAAGTTTTACAAAGTCAAAACTGTTCTCTTCCTTTTCCTTAACCTTCATGTAATCAAGGCAGAAATACAGCATATCCCTGGGTCTGATAAGATGTCCTGTTTCCTTAGGTTCAAGGAAGAACCTCTTCATCTCATCAATGAATTCCCTTTCTTTTTCTCTCTTGGCCGTCACATACTCCCAGACAGCTCTTTTATACCATTTACAGAACTCATCAAGAGAATCTAAAGATACATCACCTTCAAAATGATAGATCCTTATAAAAAGATCGAGGAACTTATCCTGTTCTTCTTCCGGTATCCCTTCAATGATAGCTTCTGCTACCTTGGCCCTGTTTTTGACGCCTTCATTTTCCAGGAAGTCCACCACTTCTTCGTAAAACTGCTCTTCATCCTTTTCCCCATCAATAAAACTTTCAGTCAGCTCTTTTATGGCAGCCTTAAAGATCCTTTTAAAATACAATGCTTCAAGATATCCCAGGATAAACAGTTCGGGATGCAGGATCTCATCAACATCAAACTCTCTTGAATCCTTTCCCTCTTTGCCTACGCCGCAGGGACCGCCGGTATACTCGTTTAATACCAGTCCTGCCATATTCCATACGGTATCGTGAACGTATTTTTTGTACTTCCATATCCATGTGTAAAGTGATGCCATAAAATACCTCCTGTACTTGCTTTTTTTTATTTGCCTATAATATAATACACCTATCAAAAACTCCGGAGTCCGATATGACAGAGATCAACTGGTCCGAATTAACAACATATCTTATCAACGTAAACAGTCTGCCCGATGATCAGAATAAAAAAGAATACCTGCTGGATATACTATCCCAGATTTATCCCCCCGATCTTGATCTTAATTCAAAAAGAAACGACAAATATGCAGGAAAACTGTCATCTTTTATAGGACATATCTTTAGCAGTTACCAATCCGCCTGTGCCAGACAAAAGAAGCGCGCTTCACGCTGTGCCAGAGAGCTGCTTCCGATATGCCAGTCTGCAATTTACGAAAATCTCAGTAAATTTGACCCCGACAGCCCCGATGAAGAAAGCAGAAACCTGGAACACTTTCTTATCGGAAAATGTGTCAATGCCATGCTAAAGCAATATGATGAGGATCATCCCAGGCAGGAGACCGCTACATTTGACAGCCCTGTCAACAAGGATAACGGCAATACCAGCCGGGGGGATATGACAGCCGATCCACATGCTGCCGATCCCGATGAAATGGCGGAAATGCTGCAGGAAAACAGATCCATCACCGAAAGCTATTTCCCTGATCCGCTTTATTCCCATGAAGAGCAGATGCTCATGGGGCTTATCATTACCCAGATCAATAACAATAAGGACCTGATCAAATGGACCCGTGATAAGCTGGATATCGATCCGGAACTTTTCAAAACCGACGAAGGAAAGCAGACAGCCTTTTGCAAAACCCTTGAAGGCATCATGCTGTCCATCGTTAACGGAAACGACCGCAACATCTCCGAAGCAGGTCTGGTAAATCTTCTGTGCCTGGAACTTCCGGCCATGAAAAAGACCCTTAAACCCGGACAGGATATTCCCGATGCTTATACCTCCCAATATATACGCTGCTGTATATCCCGCATCTATCGTAAATGGGATCGTGCCCGGTAAACAGCTATTCCTTGATCGACAGTTCCGAATATAGTCTGCTTTTCTTATATCCCTGCGGGATCCTGCTCATTCCTTTTATATTTATATCCCTGAGCAGATATTTGACACGCGCAACAGCATTAACATATTCCATATAATGAATGGAAAAATAATCATCGCATACTCTTCGTCTTCTAGTCTTATCTTCTCCCGCAATTTCATAATTACTTTTAAAAAGTGCGATATCCGAATCATGATCCCTTCCGGCTTCATAACTCACAGATGCTCTGCCGGATCTTAAAGCATTGGTATCATTTAATTCCATGACTGCCAGGGCACAGGGAAAATCTTCACTTCCTTCCTCATCCGGATAATAATTCCTGCCGATAAGACAAAGACTCACGGCAGTAGTGCTGTCAGTCAGCAAGGGTATAAATATATTTCTGCACTCCTCACTGCCCGGGGTTTCTTTATCCATACCCTTTTCTATAAAGTCAAAGAGCATCTCTTTAAGTGTTTCTTCATCCTCCTGATGATCATCTTTTTTCTTTGAACTGAAAAGTTCATTAAAATAATCATCTTCCTCACAGGCATTGATCAGATCCCTGTCTATGGTATTTAAACTGGTATTTCTCTTTTCTCCTATATAGCTTTCCACAGCCCTTTGCACGCATTTATCCGTCAGTTCCTTCTGCATCACTTTAAGCGTCTCTGCCGTATATTCATTTCCGGTGGTATCCAGACGCGGTCTTATTTCCGAAATGCTTTTGCTTATCTTTGCAGGGGTCAGATCTTTCATATCAATGCTCACCGGATCTTTATCATCTCCGTCCGCAAAAAAGCAATGCCAGTATCCGTTCCATCTGTCAAGAAATACCGAAAGCCCTGTCTTGTCCCTGGGAAGGAATATCTGCTGCTTTCCTTTTTTGAGCAGCAGCTCCAGAACCAGTTCCAGATAAGAACGAAGCTCCTTTTCACCTCCGCAGACAGCTTTATCATATGCTGCTGTCAGTTTCAGATAATATTCCGTATGTATAGCCATACGTTTATCAAGATCCGGCTTATCCGCTGCTTCCTTTTCCAGTTCCCTTCTCTTGCATGCAAACAAAACCGACTTATCCGACATGACATCGTACTGCTCATACAGTTTGTCATAAAGCCTTTCGGTAAAGGTTTGTGGAGTTGTCATACCATCGACAGTCATTTGTTCTTCACCTGGCGCATGCGTGCTTCTCCTACTGCAGCGTATAAGCTTTCATAAACAGCCCTGTAATCCTCATCATTCATATAGAGGGTCTTGTCATGATCCTTAAGCCAGGAATTGATCTTGGCTTCTATGTTCTTTATAAACTCCTTATCTTCAGCGGTTGTTATCTCATACAGGTGCTCATACTTTTTAATGAATTCCTGCTTTGCCGCAAAAAAGATCAGAAGGCGTTTCTTTTCGTTTTCATATAGTTCCCTGCTCTCCTCATCATCGGGATCGCCTAAAGAATACTTCTTATTCCGCTCCCGCTGCTTTGCCAGCCATCTTTCATCGGCATCATCAGGATAATAATTATCGTAATCTTCCCTGCTCTTGGGATCGCCTTTATAGTAATCTTCCATTTCTTCATCACGTATGGCCGCTGTTATACTGGCGAGATAGATCGCTTCTTTTTCTTCTTCCGTGTATAGATCATCATCCCAGCCGAAGATAAGATCCCTGTCCTCATCAAGGTCATCATCTTCTTCCACGTACATCTGCCCGTCATCAAATATCTTTTCTTCTTCAGCAGGAGTATCGGCAGGCTTGGGGTCCGTTTCTTTTTCTTTCTCTGCAGTGATCAGTGTGCTTTTCAGATAAGGATCCGGAAAAACCAGCTTTTTTCCGCTCAGCAGCATGTATACGGTCTCCGCGGTAGCTTTCATGGATCCGCTGACAACGGTGGGGAAAAAACTGTAATGTTCCCGGAACGCCGTTAATACAGCAGCAAAACTGTCATCTCTTACGGGAACGACATCTCCTCCTTCCCTGACCCTGTTAAGCCCCGCCTGGGATGCGCGTATCACTACATAAAGCAGGGTTGATAGGTAATCCTTTTCCCTCTCATATCTATCAGTGCCGCAGTAGTTATACATGTCGGCCTGGCTGTAATCCGCCATCACCAGCTCACTTATCAGGTCATTCAGCTTTTCATCGCTGTAGTGGCCGTCTTTATCCTTAACAAGACTGCCAATGGAAATGTCCCTGCCGTCACAGACATCCCTGAAAGTGTTCAGCAGCTTTTCCATGCCGGTTCTTAATATTTCATTATGATAACGGAACATATTTTTTCCTCCGATCCGCAAGCGCGGCTTATGCATTTCACATATATAGGACAAAAACAGAGAATCATCCGGAAAATCTCCGGACAATTCTGATTATATCACAGAATCCTGCTCCTCTGTATAAAAAAAGTAGCAATTTTGCAACTGCCGGCGGCTTGTTTTAAAAGCCGGAAAGGGGTAGTATTATGATAGGATAGAAGTCTGAAACAGGAGGTCATCGCTTATGGAAAACTTTAAACAGCTGGATACTGCTGCCAAAATACGCCTGACAGTATTCGCTCTCATAATGCTCTGGGGCGTATATCTTTCTGTAGACTTTGCGCGGATAATATATGACATACGTTTCGGCGACCGTCTGATCAATGTGACCGAGATCAACAATATGGATACCGGCAGCAAACTGCTCACAGGGTTTGCAAGCTTCTGTGCCCGCAGCGTAAATGTCAGCGTTTCCTTTTTCCTGGTGCTGCTCTATGCGGGACTTATCCTTTTATTCACCATGATACCCATGTTTATCTTCAGGATCATTGCTTTAAAAGATGAAGTTGAAACCACTGCTGCCGAAGCAGACATGGGCAAGAAGATCATGATAGCCGCTTTCATCATAGTAATGTTTCTTGGGATCCTGGTTACGGAGGGAAGCACCTTCCTGCCGCTGCTTTTATTCAGCCTGATGTGGTACGCCTCCGGATTTCTCTGCTATATCACCCAGATAAAGGGACAGACCCTGGACTAACGGATCTCTTTTATCATGTCGATGAGCTGGCGTCCCTGTTCTCCCGTGGTAAAACTGTAGCCTGTGGTCATGGTCCCGATATTTGCTATCACATGGATCGTTGAATCCTCATCAGCCTTTAACAGGCATCTGGCCTCAAACAAAACCGAACACATCGGAATGTGGTAATCACTGCTGACTATGGCCAGCTCGGCTATCTGCGGATATCTGTCCTGAAGGATATCATATGCGTAAAGCGCATTTTCAAAAGTAATCGTAGATCTGTTCTCAACTATCAGGCGGTCCCTGCTCACGCCGTGTTCTTCCAGCCAGTCTGCCATAACGTCTGCTTCCGTAGCGGAAGGATTACCCATAGCCGTAGGGCCGCCGGTAAGAAGTACATAGGCGTTCGGATACTGCTGGGCACAGCCAAGCGCCACCACCAGTCGGTCTATCATCTCTTTTTTAGGTGCACCGTTGCTCTGCAGCTCAAAGCCCGCCACTATAAAACACAGACTCTCATCCTCCGGCAGTTTCTCCGGAAACATCAGCCTGCCGTTAAATGCGGTGGTGTTCATACCGTTCTGTATGACATCTTCACGTATAAATTCGGTATCCGTAAATACATTCACATACGATGCGGAATTGGCTATATCAAAGTGCTCCACCACTGCCCTGAATTTATCAGCCCAGCCGGGATCCTCATCCCATATCTGGCCCAGTACCATCTCGATCTTATCATTATTGCCTGCCATCTTTGCATTGATCAGCGTGGGCGCCAGGCTTACGCGGATATTATAAGGTATCCCGGTTGGTATGGGCGTCGGAGTAGGGGTGGAAACTTCTTCGGTGATCTCCACAGTTTCTTCCGGCTCACCGCCATCTATAATATCTCCTTCCTTCTCCGCCCCCGGGGTTACAAGCTGGCCCAGTGTCACACGCTCATCTCCTGTTCCTGCCATGCTGCCGTAATCAGTAGTCCTGGCACTGCAGGAACACAGGATAAGCGCTGTCGTCACGGCAGCTGCTGTCACTTTTCTTTTGTTCATTTTATCAGTACGCTCTCTATGTAAAATCTTTCAGCTTCATGTCCTCAGTTACGAAAAACGAACGCTTCTCATATCAAAACTGCTGCCGGGCAGGAATACGAACCGTATCGTTCCCTGTCCCTGATAATTGCTTACGGAAAAGCTCTGGGTATCGCCGCCGTCCTTAGTAAATTCAAGGATGTCACGTACTTCTTCTTTACCGTTATCAAAAATAACATGTATGGTATTGCAGGGTATATCCGTGGATCCGGTGATCTCAAGCTTAGCTGCGGGCTTTTCATTAAAGTCCATATCCTTAAATTCAACGGTTACGTTATTACCTATACCTGCAATACAGTCGGGGCGCTTTTCAAACTTATCTCCGTATACCGCATCGCATTCGCCTGCATTCAGGAGCGCATATGCTTTATTGTACTTTGTAAAACTGAAGCCTCCTATATGTACCTTATCATGAGCGAGCAGATAAAGACCGCAGAGGCCTTTCAGCCTGCGCTTTAAGCGGTAAGTCTCGCTCTGATATACATTCCAGATAGACTTTTTATGATAGTGGCCGTTCAGCAGCAGCTCACTGCCATCCTTTCCGGGTATGCCGTCCCAGAGTTCAAAATCAAAGGGATCGTCGGAAAGGTTGAATATGGCGATGGTTATCTCATCGGAACCGTAGGATCCGAAATCTATATTCTCAAAGCCCACAACGCTGCGCGCTCCGCGCTCTGTGGAAACGCCGTGCTCATTGCCTACGCCTATATCGCCTTCGCCATAACTCCAGAGTCCGCCGGCAACAAAGTTATAAGGATCAAACGTGGCTGCCCCAAGACCTTCCGCTTTGAATTCCAGTTCAGAGATCACACGCACGTTTTCGCAGCCGCAGCGGCACATGCAGCGCAGACGGAAATCACCGTCTCCCAGGGCCTTGATCTTTGCAGAGAATCCGTCTTTTTCCGTGATCTTTGCTATATTGCTCTCGATGCCGGTATCGTTAACTGCTTTCCAGATCAGCTCACCGGGATCGGTCAGTGCCCCTTCGGGATAGATTTTTGCCTTTACTGTGATCTCATTATTATCCGCATTCAGATCACGACCACCTTCACATACAAGCTCTATCTTTCTTACAT
>CAMVRS010000027.1 GCA_947169935.1 uncultured Lachnospiraceae bacterium | reverse complement strand
ATCAGTCCTATAAAGAATATCTGTATACCCCCCAGCACAAACACGCCTATCATCACGGGTGCAATACCCATACTCATGGAATTCCAGTGCGTCAGTTTAAGCACCAGATATACAATAGCTATTATTATGCTTACTGCACTTGTAAAGAAACCAAGGAAAGTCGCCAGACGCAGCCCCACCTTTGTGTAAGACGTAAATGAGAGCATAGCCGCATCGTAGAGACTGTAAAAATTATTATGAGTCTTACCTGCACGCCTCTTCGCCTGCTCATACTGAACTTCCTTCATGTTGAAACCGCCGCCGTATTCCGCTACGATACCGCGTAGAAAAGGAATGGGATCATCCAGTTCCCGCAAAAGGCGTACAAAAGATCTGTCATAAAGCCCGAAGCCGGTGAAATGCTCTATCATCTGCACATCGGACATATTGCGGATCATGTGGTAATAGATACTGCGGAACATATACATAAGCGGATTCTCACGACTGCTGGTCTTAACGCAGCTGACCACCTTATGCCCCTTTTCCCATTCGGCAACAAGCTTGGGGATCAGTTCCACCGGATCCTGAAAATCACAGCACATCGTAACCGTACAATCGCCGGTAGTCTGGCACAAGCCGTGGAAAGGCGAATTGAACTGCCCGAAATTCGTAACATTAAATATCGCCTTGACCTTTTTATCCTTTGCGCATATCTCTTCCAGCTTTTCCCTGGTACCGTCGGTAGAGGAATTGTCTATGAACAGCAGCTCATAATCGTAGTTGGGAAGCTCCTCCTTAAGGATCTTCCTGACCGCATCAGCCATAGCCTCCACGTTCTCTATTTCGTTGTAACAGGGTATCATAACACTGATGGTCTTCATACATTCATTTCCTTATCAAGAGAAAGCCAGCTTCCCCATTCTGTCTCAGCTTCGGGAGGATCCAGCTTTATAAAACCTCCTGCCGGCACAAAGGTGAGCTCCGAAAAATATACTTTATCCAGATCGTAAAGATCGACCCTTACAAGGGGAAAATCCGCAGATAAGCGCCGTGACAGCTCTATCATCTCTTCAAGATGCGGCGGTCTGTCCAGCGTATCTATACCAGGATAGCCTTCTCTGCCGTCGCGCCGTACATTCATCCGCTCCCAGTTCATGTCCAGGTAGTCCACATAATGATTATCTCCGACGGTAGTCATAAGATAAAGGATCCTGGGTTCACCGTTAAAACAATAGAATTTATAGGTTTCGATATCATCACCGAGATATTCCTCGATGAGTATCTTTTTCTTAACATGCTTATACTGAGGCTCGCAGAACTGCTTCCAGTAGTCCTCTTTAAGCCAGCGTCTCAGCTTATCTTCAGCCTCAGCTGTATCCAGCGTGGCTTTATCTTTACATATAATGTTATAACCGCAGCCATGGTTGCATTTGATCACAAAGCGCTGCGGAAGCTTATCCCAGTCGATATCCTCCGGCCTGTCATATACGCCCAGCAGCCCCGGAAGCATATCATCAAGCTGTCTTTCCTTCAGATAATCCCTGACCAGCACCTTATCAACGCAGCGGGTAACGGTTTCATTATCACTGTAGAGTCCCAGCTTCAGGTAATGTATCTTTTCATTTATGGTCTTTGGGTTTACGAGATCCGGGTCCTTCCCGAAAACGGCACGGTAATATTTTGCCGTTTCCTTTTCCGGAGCGGCCACACACATCCATTCATGCTTCCATTGTCTCAATGCTTCCCGAAGCTTTCCCATAACTCTGATGATCCATTACACCCAATGCAAAATATTGTATCATAACCATGGAAAGTGTCAAGATATTGGGCATTTACGGAAGCTTTGTCAACCCTGGGCATTATTCTCCGCGATATCCTTTTTTATCTGCGTCGAACTGATCTCCGGCGTTCTGGGCAGATAAACCACCTCGGCTCCTTCTTCCTTAAGGAAATCAAACTTACCGGCCCAGTCGTCACCGATCACAAAAGTATCGATATGATATTCATGCACATCGCTGCGTTTCTGTTCCCAGCTTTCCTCAGGGATCACCAGATCCACATAACGTATCGCTTCCAGCAGATTCTTCCTCTGCTCATAGGAGAAATAGCAGACCTTATTCTTTTCGACCTTATTGAATTCATCCGTCGAAAGCGCGACTATAAGATAATCTCCAAGTTCCTTGGCGCGCTTTAACAGGGCGATATGCCCGTAATGTAACAGATCAAAAGTTCCGTAAGTGATGACTCTTTTCATCAATTGTCTTCCTTTCTGCCGTCTCCGGCGGAAACCTCCCCGGATAATCTGATCGATGTAAAATGCTCGGGGATGCGATCCTCTTCCGGAGGAAGGGCCATATAATCCCCGTATATCATGCTAAGCTCCGCATCGGCTCCCTTCGGACAGGGGAAATATCCCTCCCTTATCCTGCCGCGTACTCTGCGCTTAAACCATTCTTTTTTGTATATCCGCCCCCAATAAGGAGCTCTCTGCTGGTCATTGGAAATATACCAGCCACCTGAATTCTTACGCCCGCAGGCGGCCAGCTTATTGTATAGCCGTGTAAGATACTTAAGCGGTATGAGTTTACCGATGGCGGGAAGTATATATGAACCTATCTTCTGCAGACCACTGTATTTCCCATGCTCCACAAAAGGCCTGTGCCCCATTGCCAGGGCATAAACCACACGAAGAGCCGTAAGCTGAAGTGCAAAATGAGAGGATACATTATCGAATATAAAAAGATCCGCAGAAGGATGGGAATACCTTCCGTCGTAAAAATCATGATCGGCCTTCAGGTTAGTAACCTGAACACTGCTGTCTATGATACGCGTGATAAAATCAAAGAACTCGGGATAAGCAGCGGGATCCACGATCCTGTACTTCTCTTTGGCTTCCTGTGGAAATACCTTTAAGAAACGCGCATGATCCTCCCTGGAAAACACTATATCTATATCATCATCCCAGGGTATGAAATCCTTATGTCTTACCGCGCCAAGCAGCGTTCCCGCCAGAAGATAATAGCGTATGCCGTGCCGGGTGCATATCCTGTCTATCTCGCAGAGCATCTCATAATTGATCTCATGGATACTGTCAAGATACTGTAAAACCTCTTTTTTCTCTTCTTCCCGCAATCTTTTTCTCCCGTGGGCTTATAAGCCTAACACATCGGTATAGAATCCGTCTGCCCCCAGCCCGGTATAATGGCCGGCGGTTTCCTCATCGTTTACCGTGTGCAGAAAGACCGGAACACCCAAGGCACTTACCGGCTCCATAAATGCCGGATCATCTGCCCAAGAATCCCAGAAGGTAAGATTAACCACATCATACCTGCAGATCATCCGTTTCAGGGCGCCCGGAGTACGTTCCCAATCTTCCGTATTGTACAGCGTATACAGGATATAGTCAAATCCAAGCTCCCTTACAGGCTCATAGTCTTCCTCATGCTGTATCTGTATAACGAACCTGTCAATAAGCTCGGGGGCATTATCCCTTATCCTGCGGCAGATCTCTATCCTGTCCTCTTTTATGTCCGTGATAATGATGATATCCGGATACTTTCTCATTATCTCTGCCAGGCTCTCCAGGGTGATGGGCGTGAACAGGCCTTCCGATTTTTTATCCATTATCTCCGCAAGGCTCAGTCCGGAATCGGCTTTATCATGCGAACATACTATCATGTCATCTGCAGTCCTGCGGAAATCCAGTTCACAAAGCCTGCTCTTTCCGTTCCTGCAGCTGTTCTCCAACGCTTCCACGGAATTTGTATAATCATATGCCTGCCCGTCTTCGCCTGTGATCCTTCCGCCGGCATGTATTATATAGCGTTCCTGCAGAAAAACATTTCGCATCCCGTTGATCCCCGCCTCTCTCTTATGCAGTCTGACCGCGTCTATAGCGGTCACGGCGAATACCACCGCACAACATGCCAGGAATACGGGCAGCAGTCGCTTAAGCAGCTTCGTCTTCATCACGAGCACCAGTATGATAAGAACAGCCGCAGGTCCCGCAAAGATCAGATATTTAATTGAATTATCCGCGAAATGCCTTGCTGCCTTAGCAAAGAAATCTATAGTAACAAGATCGGCGCGGTCCTTCAGAAAAAGATAATAAACGCATAAGACCAGCAGTAGTATCCCTGCTATATATACAGTTTTAACCGCCTTGTCTCCTTTGTTATTCTCCATATCAGTCTTTCTTTCTCTTGATCCCCTTAAAATGTTCCGGTACCTGCTTATCTGCCGGAGGTATGCTCATATAATCCTTATATATCAGCTTAAGCATCGCATCGGCATCGGCAGCAGCCGGGAACTCCCGCCCACGCAGCTTAACGCTTGCAGGGCGCGCAAACCATTCTTTCTTATAAAGCTTGGCCCAGTACATGGGCTTAAGCTGGTCGTTTGAGATAAACCAGCTTTCCGATCCCTCATTCTTCTTATTCGTTATCCTGCATACCCTGTCATAGCTTCTGTATAAAAACTGAATAGGAAAAAGCTTTCCGATAAGCGCCAGAGTATGAACCGCTATCTTATTGATCAGGTTTTTCTGGTTATCAACGATAGCGCCGCAGCGGCTTAATGCCAGTCCGTAGATCAGTTTCAGTCTGAAAGATACCAATGCCATATTCTCAGGTGCATTATCAAAGATAAACAGATCGATGGAAGGATGTGAAAACCTCTGTCCGTAAAAATCGTCCAGCTCAGTTGTAAGCTCCATTTCCATATCGTTATCCACTATACGGTTTATAAACGAGCGGAACTGCGGATACTGCTCAACCTTTACCAGACTGTAGCGTGAGCTTGCATACCTGGGAAATACTTTAAGGAAACGCATATAGTCTTTCCTTGGAAAGACCACATCCACATCATCATCCCAGGGGATAAAATCCCCATGGCGCACGGCTCCCAGCAAAGTTCCTGCCAGAAGATAATACTTTATGCCGCATTTTCTGCATATCCTGTCCAGCTCGCAGAGCATAAGGAAATTGGCGTCCTGAAGCTCTTTTAAAAAGCCGTATTTTTTTTCAAGTTCCGTAACAGCCGTATTATCCATGATCTTCACCCTTTGTCCTTAACTGCATGATAAGATCCTTTAACTTATCACGCATGATGAACATGATAAGCAGTATCAGTATAACTATACCATATCTTATCAGCGCATATGAATATGTAAGCGCCACCAGAAGCCCCGTCACTGAAAAACCTCCGGTTATCAAAAGCAGTATCCTTCCGTCATAGGGATATCTTTTATCGCAGCATTCTTTGCAGATAGCCTTCATGTAAATATAGTGAAACAGGGCGTACAGCATATAACAGACCATTGTTGTATAACCTGCCGCCACATATCCGTATACGGGGATGAACAGATAATTGAGAACGATGTTGATCACCGCGCAGGAAAATGTTGCCACAACGAGCTTTGCTTTTTTCTCGTAATAAAAAGCAAACGCCGCAAACATCGAATAACAGAGTGTATAGAATATACCTATAGCCACCGGCGGTATGCAGCATATACCTTCCCTGTATTCGGCCGGTGCAAAGATGAAAACGATCTCCGGCGCAAGCACTATAAGGATCAGGCTCAGGGCCGCCATCAGCAGCAGTATCATATATACCGTCCCGGCCATCTCCTTTTCTTTTTTCGCCTTGATCTTTCCGTAAAGCCAGGGGGTTACACTCTGGTTAAGGGCCGTAACAAGTATGGAAAGCACCAGGGATACCGAATAAGCCAGACTGTAGATCCCCGCTTCACCTTCTCCCAGCATATCCCTTATCATGATCCTGTCTGCCTGGTTTAGCAGCGTCTGTGACAGATAGTGGGGGATCAGCGGGATGCAGAACCCCAGCGCGTATACCCATACTTTCCCTGAATAAAATACCTTTCCGACCTTCAGCTTATATATAAAGAGCCAAAAGTATACCAGCAGTTCTACGGCGGAAGTACCTATGACCTTTGCCGTGACCTTATCCTCAAAATTACATACCAGTAATATCTCAACAACGGGCTTTAAAAACGAAGATACTACAGTTATAACAATAAGCGCCCTGTAACGGTACTCCACCCTTTCCATATTTGCCCATAAGGCAAAGACCGCGGATGTCCATATATTCACCAGCATAGCCAGCATCTGGGGAGTATTCAGGGTCAGCAGCCCGTTCCAGAAATGATGGAATAAAAGATATACCGCTGTCCAGGCCAGGACCAGAACAGTGGTAAGGCCAAGTATCGCAGAAGTGAAGCTGTCGCGCTCTTCCCGGAATTTGACTATGCCCTGCATATGCATGCCATAGTACATCCCCAACGCAACAACTATCGCTAATATAGTATACCAGGAATTATATACGCTCAGATTTCCGTATTCTTCTTTGCTGAGAAGACGGGTAAAGACGGGAACCGTGATAACCGAGATCCCCTTCTGAATGAAATTACAGACAATATACCATAATGAGGCCCTGAGCGGTAATGAAAGACTTTTATATTTTGCGGCAATACTATCGGCTATCTTCATGTTTCAAGGCTTCAGCCCTTAAGCCATTTCATCCAGGGCGCATTTCCCTCATTTACCATCTTATCGAGCTTTTCCATCTCACGTTTGGTATCCATACAGCCCCAGTAACCGTCATAACGGTACGCCTGAAGCTGCCCCTCTGCTGCCAGACGGTTTAAGGTATCTTTTTCCAGTACGGTCTCATCCCCGTCTATATAATCAAAGACAGCGGGTTCAAAAACCATATAGCCCACATTGATACGAGAGGAGTCCTCAACATCCTTCTCACGGAAGCTGCTGACTGTGCTGCTCTCCTCCTCTATATCCAGCACACCGAAACGCTGTCCTATAGCCACAGCCGTAAGGGTCGCTATCTTTCCTTTTTCCCTGTGATATTCCAAAAGCTTTGCGATATCCAGATCGCTGACCCCGTCACCATAGGTCATAAAGAAGGTATTATTGCCAACATAAGGTTTGATACGTTTGATACGGCCTCCTGTCATGGTATCCAGACCGGTATCCACTATGGTAACCTTCCAGGGTTCCGCCACATTGGTATGGACCTCCATCCTTCCGCCATCCGTAAAATCAAAGGTCACATCCGAATTATGGAGATAGTAATTTGCAAACCATTCTTTTATCACATGCTGCTTGTAGCCGGCACATATTATAAAATCATTAAAGCCGTGATAGGAATATTCCTTCATTATATGCCATAAGATGGGCTTGCCGCCTATCTCTATCATGGGCTTGGGCTTTAAATGGCTCTCTTCACTTATCCTGGTGCCGTATCCGCCGGCCAGGATCACTACCTTCATATTCTCATTCATTATCATTATCCCCGAATGTCAGCTTGCTGTAATACTCCAATATGCACTGGCGCATAAGTATCAGGGCAGAAGCCACTGCACTGTTTCTCACCTTTGCGCGGTTTCCGCTGAAATGGAAATCCTTTATCGTTATCTGTCCGCAGACATTAACAGCTATATAAACAAGTCCTACAGGCTTTTCCGGCGTTCCGCCGTCCGGCCCCGCTATGCCCGATACCGCAACAGCCACATCGGATTTGGTAAAGAAAGCCACTCCTTCAGCCATTTCCTTTACCACCTGTGCGCTGACTGCTCCGTATTTTTCAAGGCTCTTACGCTTTACGCCTATGATCTTCCTCTTTGCCTTATTCGAATAGGTGATATAGCCGGATTTGAAGATCTCCGATACCCCGGGCACATTGATAAGCCTGCCGGCTATAAGACCGCCGGTACAGGACTCAGCCGTAGTAACGGTCAGCCCGTTTGCCAGAAGCAGTTCTACTACTGCCTGTTCAAGAGTGGTATCCTCATCAGTCGTATAAACACTGTTCCCAAGCCTGTTCTTTATCTCCTTGATAACGGGCTTGACCAGTTTCTTGGCGCTTTTCTCATCTTCCGCACTGGCTGTCACACGAAGATGCACTTCGCCGGTCTTTGCATAAGGAGCAACGGTCACTTCCCCGCCGCTTTGGATCAGATCATCCAAAAGCTCCGCCACTTCGCTCTCTGTACGTCCGCATATCTTAACCATGGCAGAATAGATAACCTGTCCGGTATATTTCTGCAGAATGCCTGCCACAGAACTTTCCCACATTGCCGTAAGTTCCTCGGGCGGACCGGGGAGCATCAGTATCATGGGAGCTGTCTTTGCGTTCTTTCCAAACTTTGCTGCTTCCTTAGCATTTAATTCTATCAGCACGCCGGGGGCCAGTCCGTTATTATTGTCTATGATCCGGGCTCCTTCAGGTATCATTGCCTGGCGTATATTATTCTTGCTCATCTTCTTGCCGCGCTTGTCAAAGTAGAGCTTGATACGCTTTGCCGATGTATCGTCAACATCCATCTTCCTTCCCAGAAGTTCCGACACTGCTTCTTTTGTCAGATCATCCTGGGTAGGCCCAAGGCCTCCGCTTATGACCAGCAGATCGGATCTGGAAAGAGCCATGCTAACGCATTCCTTTATCCGGTCTGCATTATCTCCGACTACTGTCTGGTAATATGATGTGATCCCAAGCTTTGCATACTGCGATGCCAGATATGCGGCATTGGTATTAACGATGTTTCCCAGAAGTATCTCTGTACCCACGCACAGCGTTTCAGCCGTCATTCTTATCACCTTCCTTTAATACATCACGGTTTCTGATCAGATAATCCAGCAGCGATATTATAGTAAGCGCCAGTGAGATATACATCAGCGCTATAGTCACATATTTAAGGGCATCCATATTTATAGTCATGAATATCACCATGAACATGGTAAACGCGGTCTTGAACTTGCCCCACCAGCCGGCAGCTATGACCCTGCCCTGTTCCACTGCCACCAGGCGGAAGCCGCTTATGACAAACTCCCTGGCGATGATCACCACGACTATCCATGACGGCATGCGCTCCAGCTCCACAAAACATATCATGGCAGAGCATACTAAAAGCTTATCGGCCAGAGGATCCATGAACTTTCCGAAATTGCTGATCATATTGTATTTTCTGGCGATATAACCATCCAGAAAATCCGTTATGGAGGCGACAACAAAAATGGCGAGGGCTATCCATTTGGAAGCATCACCCGCCAGATCCGTCATAAGAAATAAAATATAAAAAGGTATGAGTAAAACTCTTAAAATGGTAAGCTTGTTGGGAAGATTCATCTTCACTGCACTATCTCTCCGATCAGGTCATATTCTTCACTGCCGCTTATCTTAAGCTTCAGAATGCTGCCGCTTAAGTATTCCCTGTCCGTATCTGTAAATACATATCCGTCTACCTCCGGTGCATCGCGGTAACTGCGCAGTACCAGTACATGCTCACCGGGAATGGTTCCTTCAACGATACATTCGAGGATACTGCCTTTCAGCTCTTCCGCCTTCTTATAGGCTATATCCTGCTGCAGGGCCATGATCTCATCACGGCGCTGTTCTTTTATCTCATCATCTATCTGATCCGGCATTGCTGCTGCCGCCGTGTTTTCTTCAGGAGAATAAGCAAACGCTCCCAGACGGTCAAAAGCCATTTCCTTCACAAAACCGCAAAGAGCTTCGAATTCTTCTTCGGTCTCTCCCGGAAAGCCCGTGATAAGTGTGGTCCTCAGGCAGATATCCGGTATCCTGTTTCGCAGTTTACATATAACCGCCTTTATCTCTTCCTTCCGCGTTGCCCGTCCCATCAGCTTAAGTATCCTGTCCTCACAGTGCTGCAACGGCATATCCAGATAATGACATACTTTGGGCAGCGTTGCTATCGCCTCGATCAGCTCATCATCTATCTCTTCAGGATAGCAGTACAATATGCGTATCCATTCCAGTTCTTCTATCTCCGAAAGTTCCTTTAAAAGCCGGCTCAGGCTCTTCTTTCCGTACAGGTCGATACCATAACGGGTGGTCTCCTGGGCCACCAGGATCAGCTCCCTGACTCCGCCCTGAACAAGAGATTTCGCCTCTTCTGTAAGCACCTCCAGGGGAACGCTCCTGTAATGCCCCCTGAAAGAGGGTATCGCACAGTAACTGCATCTCTTATCGCAGCCTTCGGCTATCTTAAGATGGGCATAATGTCCGCCGGTAGAAAGTATACGTTTTTTGCCGTATACCGCCCTGGACATATCCTCAAGCGAATCCTTCGGAGCCTTATCCAGACAGGATTTAAGTACTTCCGCTATATGGTCAAAGGATGCGGTCCCGACAATGGCATCTACCTCAGGGATCTCTGTATGGATCTCCCCTGCATAGCGCTGTGCCAGACAGCCTGTGGCTATAAGCACCCTGCACCTGCCTTCTTCCTTAAGTCTCCCGTAGGATATCAGGCTGTTGATGCTCTCTTCCTTCGCATCCATAATAAAACAGCAGGTGTTCACGATGATAGCCTCGGCCTGTTCTTCGTCATCGGTCAGTTCATAACCTGCCTCTGCCAGAAGCCCCAGCATCATCTCCGCATCCACCAGGTTTTTATCACAGCCCAGGGATGTCAGCAGAACTTTAACCTGCCGCTCCATTACTTAATATCACTCCTCAGAGCCAAGTATACGGATCTTTGAACCGTAAAGCTCCTCTACTGCCATGGAAAGGGGTTTCTTGCTCTTTCCGTCCTTTGTTACAGAGCTTACCAGAGGGATATCCCCTGCGACTATCTGTCTTGCTCTCTTAGCTGTAGCCATAACGATGGAATAGCGGGAATTAACCACTGCGTTTTCGGAGCTCTCCTCCGTATCGTCCTGGCCTATCTTCCTCTGATTTACCACTTCCATCAGATCTGTGTATGAAGGCTGAAGCATCATAGTTTTGTTCCTCCCTGTATATAAAAATAATTAGTTTGCTAAATAAAGATCCTTCGTCGCTGCGCTCCTCAGGATGACAGTATATTGCGCTCCTCAGGATGACAGTACATTGCGCTCCTCAGGATGACACCTCGCTATATTGCTTTGGATGGCTGATTCATTCCTCTGCCATTTTGTCTAACGCGTCATTGATCGACTTCATCAATTCCGCATTGCGCGAAGGTCTGGCATGTGCTGCGGTTATGATCGCATGGGCGTCGCTTATGGCCTTATCCACTGTGTCGTTCACCAGGATGTAATCGTATTCACCCATCCCGTCGGCTTCCTGTGCGGCCCTGTCCATACGCTTTTTAACAACTTCCGGTGTTTCCGTCCCTCTGCCTATGAGTCTGTTCTTTAATTCTTCGGCACTGGGCGGTGTTACGAATATCAAAAGTGCAGTCGGGAATAATTTCCTTATCTGCAGCGCTCCCTGTATCTCTATCTCAAGGATCACATCCTTGCCGTTCTTAAGCTGCTCTTCAACATAAGCCTTGGGGGTACCGTAATAATTATCGCAGTACTGTGCATATTCTATCAGCCCGCCGGCAGCTATGGTTTCCTCAAATTTCTGCTTATCCACGAAGAAATATGACTTACCGTCCACCTCACCCGGTCTCGGTGCTCTGGTGGTCATTGAAACCGAAAGGGCATAGTCCTCGTAATTATCCATAAGTCCCTTTACGACTGTGCCTTTTCCGGCACCCGCAAATCCGGAGATCACTACCAGTATACCTTCCCTCTTCATAAGGTTCCTCCTTGTCTTCCGTATCCTCTGCCGCGGTTTAAGCATTCCAATTCCTGTTTATCTGCTACTCCAGATTCTGGACCTGCTCTCTTATCTTCTCGATCATGGTCTTTAATTCTATGGCAGCGTCCGCAACGCTTAAGTCGCTGGATTTGGAAAGGGTGGTATTTGCCTCCCTGTTCATCTCCTGTGCCAGGAAATCAAGCTTTCTGCCCACTGCGCCGCCCTTTTGAAGCTCATTCTTCATGGCCTGGATATGGCTCTTGAGCCTCACCATCTCCTCATCCACGCATATCTTATCCGCATAGATGGTGGCCTCCGTGACGATACGGTTTTCATCCACCGCATTATCGGCAAGTACTTCCTTAAGCTTTGCCAGGAGACGTTCACGGTACTCACCTATAAGCTGGGGCATACGCTCTTCTATCAGCGCCTGGGCGTCTTTCATTATATCGAGCTTTTCCAGCAGATCCTGCTTGAGCAGCTCGCCTTCATGCTCACGGCTGGCTTTAAATGCTTCCGCTGCACCTCTTATAGCCTGTTCCAGATCCTGCCAGATCTCTGCTTCGTCGCCTTCCTCCTGTTCCATAGTGAACACTTCCGGAAAACGCGCCAGTGTGGAAACCCTGACATCTGCCTCGAGCCCGAATTCCTCTGCCATCTCCTTGAGATAGCCCAGATAGCCCTTTGCCAGTTCCCTGTTATATTTAAGGCTTAAACGGTCCTCGCCCAGTTCTTCACAGCTTATGTATATATCTGTCTTTCCCCGCTCAACATAATCCCTGATAACATTGCGGATCTTTGATTCAAAGGCATTAAAGCTGCGGGGCATCTTGATGGAAAGATCCAGATACCTGTGGTTCACAGCCTTTATCTCAACGCTTATCCTGCGGTCGTGAGCTTCCAGTTCATAACGGCCGAAGCCGGTCATACTTCTTATCATACTAACCCCCTGTGTACATCAGAACATACAAGGTTGATTATAATTCATTAGCCCGCCTGAGTCAAGCTGACGCAATCTGTGCTTCAAACGGCCTGCTCCCGGAATCAGAGCAGCAGTGCTTTCTTTAACTCTTCCTCATCTATAAGCGGGCTCATCTCTTCCAGCGGCCTGCTGGCCATCTGGCCGTCTTCACGCATATAATTCGTCTGCTTGGGAAGAACAGGCTGGGTGATATCACCGTGCACCACCGCTACTGCCGGATCATTACCCTGCATTACTTCGCCGACTTTTTCCGCCAGCCCTTCCTCACTGTCTATAGTCACGGTCCTTATGCCAAAAGCCTCTGCCACTTTCTTCATATCAGGCAGGGTAAGCCCGTTATCTTCCGTACAGCCGGTGAGCACACCCTTAAAGTTACCGTTCTGGGACTGATAGATCATGCTGTAGCCGCTGTTATCCACAATAAACAGTTTTACAGGCAGCCCCAGCCTTTTTATCACTTCCAGTTCCTGTATGTTCATAGCCGCGCTGCCGTCACCGGTAACGCATATCGTTCTTTTATTGCCTGAAGCGGTGCAGCTGCCCACAGATGCAGGAATGTCGTAGCCCATAGCCGCCAGTCCTTTTGTAAGGAACGCCCTCTGCCCTCTTTTGAGCTTCAGCACCTTCATTGCGATATCTACAGAAGTTCCGGAACTGGTAAACTGGTATACATCGTCTCCGGTCATCTGCCGTGAAATCTCATCCACCAGATGATAGGAGCTGACATAACCATCCTTGGGTGCCTGCTCCGGTATCTCGGCAGGATACTTATCACAAAGCTCTCTGCAGTGATCCATCCAGGAAGCCATATCCCCTATATTAACTTCCTTTATCCTTTCATTCATGGATCTGATAAAGCTTCCCGCATCACATATGATACTTCGGAAAGGATGCACATTCTTCTTCCGGGTCTCGTTTACATCTATATCCACCATAAAATGCTTGGCCCTGGCAAGAAAACTGTCATAATTATAGCCGGTGCTCAAAAGATTAAGCCTGGTACCTATCGTAAGCACAAGGTCCGCACTCTGCATTATCATATTAGCTGCGCGCTGTCCTACCGCACCGGGGCGTCCGAAATAAAGCGGATGATCCTCTTCTATAAGATCCACACCGTTCCAGGAAGTAAGAACAGGAATACCCAGGCTCTCATAAAACATTCTGGCTTCGCTTACCGCATGAGCCAGACGTATCCCGCCGCCAAGCATTATCACGGGACGCTCCGCCTTGTTCAGCTCACCGATAAGAGCAGAGATATCTTCCTGATCTGCCGCATATTCCATCAATTCCGTACTGTCATAGCCCTGCTGTTTATCCGGATCTATCATAGTCGCCTGTATATCCAGAGGAACACTGATCCATACGGGGCCCGGTCTTCCGTTCAACGCCAATGCTATAGCCTTTTCAGCTTCGAAACGCACTTTTTCCGGATCGTCTATCTCAACAGCATACTTTGTATAGGACCGCACCATGGAGATGATGTCAACTTCCTGGATACCGAACTGCCGGATATTCTGATCTGCGATAAGGTCCGCTCTCTTTGCCTGTCCCGAAATAAAAATAACGGGAATAGAATCGATATAAGCTCCCACCAGACCGGTCAGGGCATTTGTAGCTCCCGGCCCGCTGGTCACCAGACAGCAGCCAATACTCTCTTTGATCCTGGCATACGCCTCTGCGGCGATGGAAGCGCCCTGTTCATGCAGCATAAATACACCCTCAACATCAGGATGTACCCCCAGCGAATGGTTCATATGCATAGCTCCGCCGCCCGTTACGCAGAAGATCCTGTCTACACCTTTACCTGCTATAAGATCTATCAGATAATCCGATACTTTTATCATCATCCCTCTGCCTCCATATCAAAAATACTTTCCGTAAGAAATCTTATCTTCATCTTGCCTGCCGACGACTGATAAAAATCAGAATACATGTCTTTTATCTCCGCATTAAGCTCATCCCACTTGCCTTCGGGATTAAGCGTAGGAAGATTAATGTCGGAATAGCTCTCGTTGTATTGATGTTTAAAACCGTCAAATCCGGAAATATATACTTCCTGGGCATTCAGCCTCATCAGCATACGCAGGCATAATATAACGGCATTATCAAAGTGTTCCCAGCCGCGTTTGATCACATCATTAAAATTCAGCAGTATCTCGCCCTCTTCTCCCTTGGTCTTTATATTGGAAAGAAGGATCTTTTCCGCACGTTTAAAATGATTGGGATGGGCCGACTGCGCATACCCGTATCTGATGGCGTTTGAGAAGAAAAGATAATCATAATCATATCCTTCACATATAGCGTTAACACCGATGACAACAGGATTATTTTCCTCAATAAACGCTTTTATCTCTGCTTTATGACTTTCAGAAGACCTGCCCGGCGCGATCAGTAAAATCTTTCGCTTATCAAACTTTTCCCGAAGCAGGCTGCAGGCTGCCGTATCGTCTATTATGCGCCCCTGATTATCAAGGTATTTCTGCTCCAGCAGATCATAATCATAATGCCTGCGTTCCTCTTCGGAAAGGGAGGCTATGATACTTCTCATATCTTTGGCGTTTGTCCTGTGGTTACGCTGAAGATAAGCTATATTATTGACGTGGCACTGATAAACACCGGCTATATAATAGGGCGTGGAATATCCCCATGTATACTTTTCCCTGAACCCGTCAATATATGTATCTATCGCATCCATAAGCGCGTTGATATCATATCCGCCATGATGCTCTCTGTTCAGATAAGCCACTATCAGTTCCGTAGTTGTATTTCCGGCCCCGCGCCCCATACCCGAAAGCGTTGAGTCTACTATGATCTCCCTGCTGCTGTCTTTAAGCAGTTCAATAAACCTTATAGATAATGCAAAAGCCAGCTGCTGGTTATTATGTGCATGTATTCCCAGCATTATCTTTTCGTCAAGTTCTTTATCCAGTACCGTAACGATCCTTTCCAGATCATCAAAATACATTGCGCCGAAAGTATCTACAACGGATAAAGATATGGGCATAAAAGCATTCATATCCTTTGCCAGTTGAACAAGTTCTTCGGAAGAATATGCAAGTGTATTCGCAGCCTGGAAAAGCACCCCATATCCTCTTTGTCTTATTATCTCCCCTATCTTAAGAGCTTCCTTATGCTTCCCGTGGGGAAATACCACACGCACCGCATCTATGGATCTTCCGTCCCTTTCCGGCAAAACGCTGACATCATAACGGTCCCAGTCTATCATGGCCGTCAGCATCGTATGTTCCATTCCTCCCAGCAGATACTGTTCCACATCCGCAGGAACATGAAAAAATGTGGTACCGGCCTCATGGGATTTGTCCTTAAGCCATCCGCATTCGATGATATCTATATGCGTTTCCTGAAGTTTTTTGATCACTCCGCGGATCACGGGAGTTCCGAATTGCGCCTCCGTTATATATGCCCCGTCGCGCAGGGTGCAGTCTAAAACCTGTATGCTTTTGCTCATTATCTGTAATAACCTCGCTTATTTATCATCAGCATAAAACAGAATCATTTATTTCTTTTTAAGCAGCAGATCCCCGAAATAGGTATCATACAAAAACCAGATATGCTCATGACGTGACTTCTCTACCAGCTTTGCCAGGTCTTTGGAATCGCACATGGTAGACATGATAACATCTCCCAGCCGCCTCCCCGGGAAACGGTCTGTCTCAGTCAGTTCAAAATAACGGTTCCAAAGCTCTTTCTTCTCGCCCGAAAAATAAATGCTCTTTACTCCGGCATCTATCAGATTACGGCATAATGCTATGATAAACTCACTGTCATCTATCTTGTCTACCGAAAAATAAACCTCCGCTCCCTTTTCGATCTTAGGCAGTACTTCACCGACCCTAAGCTGATGATAAGTTAACACTTCATCTCCGATCATAAGTCTTCTCCTTTCCGATCATGTTCCTCTGCAGCAACTCCGGTATCAGATTATATCACAGATACCGTAAATATGTCTTCACAAAATAAAAGCCGCCCCGCCTGTTTAAAACCTGTATTCTTTTATCTCGCAGTTTCTTATGCCAAACGCAGCATACTCGTCATTGGTCATCTCATAGAAATAAGACTGCACCACTCTTGCTATCCCGTTATGTGCCACAAGGATATAATCTCTGCCATCAGCCTTAAGCTCATCAAGAAGATTATATATCCTCTGGGCCAGCCTGAACATTGACTCTCCACCGTCATAGCGGTTCAGGAACTGTTTCTTTGCCTCAAGAAATTCCTCCCCGTTACGGGGTGTAGACTCATACTTTCCGAAATTCTGTTCAAACAGTCTCTTCTCCTCTTTCATAGGTATACCGCATATCTCGGAAATATGTACTGCCGTATCTTTAGCCCTGGATAAAGGTGAGTACAGTATCATGTCCGCCCTGATCCCCATATCCCTTATCTTCTCAGCTGTCTCTACAGCCTGCCTGTGGCCCAGTTCCGTCAGCGGGCTGTCCGTAGCACCGCAGATCTTGTTTTCAACATTCCATACGGTTTCACCATGCCTTACAAAATATATCATTGCTTATATCCTTTTCTTCATAATATTACTGAAGCATTATAACACAACAGACGGCAGGAGCAATATACTGCTCTGCCGTCTGTTTATAGTATACCCCCAATCTAATACAGCTGTTATACTTCCATAAGTTTATCCAGCAGGTCGGATAAGGTCTGCTTCTCATCCTCCGAAAGCTTGCTGAAGAAATCATCCATGAACGCTTCCCTCTCTTCACGGAGCTCCCCGGCCCTTGCAGCTCCCATCTCGGTAAGCTTCTTCTCATTATTTGTTATACACGGCATCATCTTTTGATATGGGTTACAGGAGCATATCTTCCAATTCCGCCGCTGTATCTGCAAAAACCTCAGCGCCGGCTTTTTCAAGAACATCCCTGTCCCTGAAGCCCCAGAGCACGGTTATCATTTTAAGCCCGGAATTTTGTGCCGTTGCCAGATCCACATCCGAATCCCCGATATAGACGGCATCCTTCTTTTCAACTCCCAGCTCATTAAGCGCTATATTCACAAGATCTGCTGCAGGTTTTCTGGGTACCCCCTCTCTTGATCCTATACTCACATCAAACAGACCATCAAAATATTTTTTTACCAGCGCTTTTACATTGGGATCGCTCTTATTGGATACAACCGCTGTCTTTATCCCCTTTTGCTTAAGGGCTTTGAGCAGCTCCGGTATACCCTCATAAGCTTTTGTCTTATCGGCACTGTGAAGCGGATAATACCTTTTATGCTCTTCCAGGACTGCAGCTTCATCTTCAGCCGGTGTTCCCTCCGGAACACTTAAGTGTACAAGCCGTACCATGCCGTTCCCCAGAAAGGCTCTGATCTCCTCACGCTTCCTTTCCGGGAAGCCATGTATTTCAAGTGAATGGTTTACACTGTCAGCCAGATCATCAAGGGTATCCAGGATCGTACCGTCCATATCAAATATTACTGCTTTATATTGCATATCTTCCACCACCATATATTTACCGGGCCTGTCTTCTGAGCTGTTGAATAAATTCCAGCATATTCTTCTCATCTTCTTCCGGATAGCGGAAGCCCCTGTTTTCTGCCACCGCTTTTCCGGCATAGCTCCATAATTCTGTCACCGCATCATACGCCTGCCGGATATGTTCGTAATCCGCATTCGGATATGTCTTCTTATAGAGTATAAACAGTTTTTTCTCCAGCAGTTTTTCAAGATTGCTGTCCAGTATCCCCATATCCACAGGCTTACCGTAATTCAGATAAATAAACCAGCGCAGCATTCTGTTAAGCAGATCCCTGACCGCAGTATTCAGATAGAACATCGCCGCCGGCAGTTCTTTACGCAGCGTGTATTCCGCAAAAGTCTTCAATACCCACCAGAATTCATTGCAGGTGCCGGTAAATTCTTCTTCCGCCGGTGCATCTGCAAAGATCGTCTGCGTCTCTTCCAGCCGTTCTATCTCTGCAAGGGATCTGAAAGAAAAAAAGTATGCATGCTGCAGCTATAATAAAGCCTGACAACAATACTATTATCGTTATTATTTTCCGTCTGTCTGTACTCATCTTTTCACATCGTTTTAAACCCGCATTCATTTTCCAGCGGCTCCATGTCCTCAACCTCCATATCAGTTATCCTGATATAAAGATCGTTCTCCAAAATAGCCAGAACTTCATCAATGTCTTCTTCCCGGCCCTGGATCTCCATTAGTACACTGCCATCGTATTCATTCTTTACCCAGCCTGTGCAGTTATTATTTGACGCTGCATACTCAGCTGTGTATCTGAAACCCACTCTCTGTACGCGACCATAGAAGGTTATGTGTCTGCGGATCATATTACTCATTATTGCTGTGTATCCTGACCGGATCGGACATATTCATCCGAAACCGTTTCAGCCTGCTCATTTTCACTTGCAGTAATGATACTGTCTTCATATAAATCCTGAACATCCTGACCAGGTCCGTATACGCAGCCATTAAGGTTTAATGAAGCCGAAAAGATCATGCCGTACAATAATGTTTTCTTTGTCGTCTTTTTCATAAGTTCCCTCCTTTTTTCCAATACGCCCGGATTAACGCTCCTTACTACCCGGAATACAGGCTTCTTGACCAATAGTGCCAGTTACCGTTTATCACATCTGCTTCAGCTTCAGGCTGTTTTCCATCATAACCTTCATCGATATATATAAGATATAAGCCCCACAGGTCGGGACTGTCCTGCCCGTCACCGCCTGTTTTTCTCTCCTTCACCATGACCTCATACATCATATCTCCCTGATCGTCATAGAACGCCTTGATGCCCATGTATTCTCTCAAAGTACTATATTTCTGATTCTTTTCTCTAAGTGCTTCAAGAATAAGCTTTATCTCATCCGGGGCTTCCTCTATCCTGTAATCAATGCTGTCTACGCCTTCAGAATACTGCTTTTCCATAACAGATGTAAGCTGATCCAATTTGTCCTCATTATTACGGATACACCTGTCCAGATAATTCCGGTAATATAATTCCGAATGAAAGAATATAAACGCAACAACAGGCATCATTACAAGAACGACCGCAATTATTATTATATATAATTTCAGTTTTTTGTCTTTATTACTCATCGGTTGATACTTACATTCCAAACTCTTTGCAGAGCCTGTCATATCTCTCCTGTTCCTTTTCCTTTACAGCCTTTGAAAGATCATTCATAACATGATGAATCACATCTGCATCCTTAAGCACTTCATCCATAGGACCATCCGTAACAAGCTTATCATCATGATGATATACCGCAGAACAGATCATGTCTGTTTCCGAAGCATCCGTAAGCTTAAGCTCATCCAGTATCTGTCTTGCAAGCTCAGCTCCCTTATGTGCATGATCGTCATAAGAACCGCTCGTATAGGCATAAAGGTCATGCAGCATCGCCGCCATTGCTGACAGCTCCGGATCAAGACCTCTTTTCTTTGCTATCATCGTTGCTGCCAGGGATACTCCATAAAGATGCGCTATAGCAGATGTACGCTTATCCGAGTCTTCCATCCTGTTGATCTCTGTATCCACATATCTGCGAAGTTCTTTTAATCTGCCCATTAAATGCCCTCCCTATGGTTCACCGCCAGCCATGCTTTTATCTCATCTGCAAGATTCCTGCCGTAAGCTCCTGCCCCAAGGCAGTTCGGATGAAGATTGTCCAGATAGTATTCACATAGATGCGGCACCAGTTTAAATCCGTCTACAACCGTGACATTTTTATAGTTTCCGGCTATCTTCTTAATATTCTCACAAAAGCGTTCAAAGGTCTCAAACTCATCCGGATGATCTCCCCTCCAGATAGGTGAGATACAAAGAACCGGTATCTCCGAACCGTAAATTCCCATCAGAGTCTCATAGTATTCCTCAACATCCGTCATGGTCTCCGAACCATACTGATTTGTTCCCAGCGCAACTATGATCCTGTCAGGATCATAGCCTTCCATTTTCATCAATGATTTCTTATCATAAACATATCCGCCGATACCCTGGTTGATGATATCAAAGTCCAGAAGTCTGTTAGCCACGCTGACATATGTCATCCCCGAGCGAAGAGGCCCGTATCCCTGTGTAATGGAATCTCCAAGCCAGAGTACTTTTTCTCCCTTCACCGGTCTTTTAACATCGGCGTTTATCTCAAAGTTGCGTACCAATACGGTTGCATCAGCCGGGAGATAAATGACGACATGCTTCTCGCCCTTCGGAAGTATCCAGGTTAACGTTCCTTCTTTCTCTATATCTTTTACATATACTATCTTAGATATAAGTCCGTCCAGCATCAGTTCAAAGGAATCCGGCGACCCCATCCAGATGATCTTATAATCAAAAGACAGCTTCGTGGCTGTAGTCACAAATTCGATCGTCTTGGCGGTAGAAGCCATGCATCTGTCATACCAGAAGTCAAAAGCCCCTTTGAAATAGTCCATCTGTGCCTCGGAATACTGGAATGCCTGCAGCCAGCCATCCTCCGTATCCTTAAAACTATAGGCTCCGAAATAATACTTCTTTAACTCCTCATTTGTCATAAGAAACCTCCTTGTGTTATCCGACTATGATCTCATACCCTGCTTTAAAAACACATCCCTTATCAAGACTCTGCTCATGATCACGATCCTTCAGTTCTCCGGAAAACGATTCAGAATCACATCTGCCATACCAGGGTTCTATACATACGAACGGCGCATTCTTATGCGGAGGTGACCACAGTCCCACCAGCGGCGCATCAAACTTTACAGTCAATAAGGAGATACTGTTTTCATCAATTAATGTAACGCTGCCGATCTGATGGTTTTCAAGAACCAGCGCATCATTGTCAAACAGCTCTTCCGAAAGAGAAAGCATGCCATCTATCAAAGAGATTTCTTCCGTTTTATCGGTTACGCAGCCCCCTTTACCAAATACGCGGTTCTTTATCGAACCGGCCTTTTTACCTTCTTTATCACTAAGTAAAAATGAATGTCCTTTCAGATGCTCTATTGCAAATCCCGGATGTGCGCCGATAGAGAAGAACATAATATCATCATTGGTATTCTTAACCTCCCACATGACTTTTACTTTTGTATCCTCTATCTTATAACCGATCCTGAGCAAAAAACGGAACGGATACTTTTCAAGGCTTTCTTTTGTCTCAGAAAGTGAAAACCATATTTCATCTTCTGTCCGGGATTCCAGAGAAAAATCCATATCCCTGGCAAAGCCATGCTGGCCAATGGAATACTCCTTTCCTTCATGCCGGTAGGTTTTATCCTTTACCCCGCCGACAAAGGGAAACAGTACCGGAGATGTCCTGTTCCAATAGGCCGGATCCCCGCTCCACATAAATTCTTTTCCGTCTGATAAACGCTTCAGGCTCTTTAGCTCCGCGCCATGCAGATCAATTTCACAAACTATTTTTTCATTTTTGATATCATATCTCACGGATCCATCCTCCAGAATTATTGTGGTATTGAACTACAGGGAAGATTATAACATATCAAAGACGCAGAGTTTTCCCACGGTTTTCCAGTGGGAACCGCACCTTACGGATCCCGCCGGTACCTTCCATCACCGGCCCCGATTGGGGATCCTTCAATAATAATATCTGTAAAGCCAGCAGTTCATCTTCCCCCAAACCGATTTCAGCCCATCTTTTTGAAAAAATAGGTACTTCGCCGCCCTATCACTGCAGGACAGCCCTCTCTTACATCTCCTCCATAAAGAACTATTCTTTCTTCTGCATTCTCCGAACCAAGAATACAATACATGCGCCAATTGCTACACCGATTGTGTTTAAGATCAAATCATCAACATCCGTATGTCTTCCGAGGCAAAATAGCTGAGTAACTTCGATAAGCAGAGTATACCCGGCACCGGCCAATATGGTTTTTCTGATCGTATCAAGTCTGCTGAAACAGATCGGCCACACAATCCCCACAGGTATGAACATTGCGATATTCCCAATAATATTCATCTTCCAACCATCATACCTGTCTACCAGAAAGTAAAATGGTATGATACTGATCATATCACGGATATCATCATCATAGCCTACTTTTAATGTTGGAATCTTTCCATCCTCAAGATGGAATCCGAAGTATACAAATCTGCAAATAACAACGATACACACATAAACCAAAAGCAGTTTCAATTCTCGCTTTACCGAAAATGCTCTCTTTTTTATCGCTACAGCAATACGGATTATTATCCATAATACCGTTATAAACAAAATAAGTTGAAAGTATGTGATCTCAATCATTAACTATATAATCCTTAATATATTTGAACCCACAGCCGGCATTATTTGCGGTATCCTCATCTTTCTTTTCATCCCCAACTAATAGTAATTCAGACACTTCAATTCCTTATCTCTGACGATTATTCTGCGTCTCCTTTTAGTGCTTATACTCATACACTTTTTCCATTCCCCCGGCATGTGCCTTCAGATAAAGCTTACCTGTCCCGGTCAGTTCAAATCGTCGCTGTCAGTTGCTCAAGTTGCTCAAGAAGACATCTTTTCATTTCTTCAAGCCTAAGCTCATCAGGCCTGCATATCATTTGTAAAAGCCTTAAAATCCATATGATCACCTGTTCATAAACCCACAGCAGCCAATTTCAGAAAACTCCGTAAAGCCCAGCGACTTATAAAACGAAACTGTCTTATCTGTATTATCCGTAGTCAGTTCGATCTGTCTTACATCCGTATATTTTTCCAGAACGGCTTTTAATAGCGCCGTTCCGATACCCTGCCGTTGTTTCGAAGGAAAAACAAGTATATCCTGAATAAAAACTATTGTATAACCATCTCCTATGACCCGGATGATCCCCAACAGCTCATCTCCTTCATAAGCTGCTAAAACCAGCAGAGAATTCTTATATCCCAGCTCAAGTGCCGTCATATTATCCGTATATGCCTTCCAGCCCACTTCCGTATACAGCCGCCGGATCTCCTCCGCCTTATATTCTTTGTATTCCTTGATCTCCATTTTTCTGTACCCATCATTCTGTCATTAACAACTTGGAACGCAATCTATCAAAATCCTTATTTCTCTAAAAGAAATTAAGAGTTTATCCATTACCTTTTCCAGCCTTATCCCGAAACACCTAGTTTTCTTAAAAAGTCCATGGCATGTATGCAGCAATCACTGCAAGGAATACAGAAGGGAGCATATTTGCCACTCGTAAAGTCTTGCCCCAAACAAGGTTTATACCTACACAAAATATCAATATGGAACCGATAAGCGAAAGATAAGATATTGCCATATCTGTCATAACGGGAGAAACAAGTCTGGCCAGCAAAGTTATGCTCCCTTCAAATAAAAGAATAGGTATTGCTGAGAAAGCACTTCCTTTTCCGAGCGAAGAAGTCATCACCGCTATAATGATGAGATCAAGCACCGATTTTACAGCAAGTGTAGAATAATCACCAAGTATTCCATCCTGGATAGCACCTACAATAGCCATAGCTCCTATACATACTGTCAGCGAAGCGGTGACAAATGCGTTAACAAACTGCTTATCGCCGCTGTTCCCCGTCTTATTTTTCAGCCATTCTCCAAATCTTTCAAAGCCCTTTTCAATTCCGATCAGTTCTCCAACAATCGTGCCAATGGCAAGACAAAGAACCACCAGCATAGATTTACCACTGACAATGGATCCTGCATCAATATGCATCATTCCCTGCATCGCTCCGGCTATGGCAATGAACAATACACTTATTCCACATGCCTTATTTACAGCTGCCTGCTGTTCCTGTTTAAACAGCTTTCCTGTAAAATGACCAATTATTCCACCGATAATGATGGCTGCCGTGTTAATTATTGTTCCTAAACCTATCATCATTTTCACCCTATTGCAAATTATCCTGAGATATAAATCCGCAAGTCATTTTACCATATCTTTATCAGCTTGAGTACCTTTTGTACTCAAAAAACCTCCTCACTATAGCAGAGGCTCTCTGTCTGGTTCTTATTGTTTTTGGAGATTTTTTGAAAACATCTCCATCTGCCAACTTCTGAAACGCAATAAGGGCAAGAATTTCCGCTACGGGGTCAAATACCTCTCTGGCAATGCCAAAGCCAAATCTGACCCCGGCGATGATTTGTACAATCACAATTAGATGCCACTCTTCTCAGAATTCTTATGTTCTGATTCCTTGATCCTGGCTATAAGTGTTTCGATCTGATAATTATACATAGCTACCACCAAGCACCCTCTTAAACTCCACAAAATTGCTCTCATCCCTTCGCCTCATAGACGAGTTCTGGCCACAGAGTGGTAGAATATGCTCGTGATGTGGCAGACGAGCTCTGTGAGCCATTCAGGGGACATCTGGAAGAAAAGCAAAAGATCAACCGGACAAAATAAAAAAGCCGCCCTTATTTCGGAGCGGCATAGCAGTCATATTGTACGCTTTATTTGTATTACTTCATACTCTTTGCTATCTTTATAGTATCTTTTGCATTTTTTATCGTTTCTGCATCATATTTCTTCTTCAATTCAGCCGGCTTAACACCACTGCTAATGTCCCTTACCGCATTAGCCAGTTCCTTCTGACTATTCCTTCTTGTTTTTTCTGTATACGATTCCAGTATTTTTCCGCCCATTTTATTCATCTCCTTTCTGGCATTCTCCTGTGTCCTTAACATATAATCCACAATCTCTAAAATATATCCTACAAGATCGCCATATACTTCAGACTCACCATTATCCTCAAGCACCTTTTCAAGCTTAGCACAGATTCCCACATATTCTTTAAGCAACGATTCCAGGCGTTTTTTGTCTTTATCAATCGTTTTAAGCTCATTTTCATAGCGCATGATGTAGAACGGAAGGTACATAAGCAGCTTCTTGCGAAATATCGCATCCTTGGTGTATTCCTGAACTTTGATCACCTTTGATTCATAATTTAATGTCTGCCCATTGGGAGCGCTCACTTCAACAGTCAGGGTATCCGGCGTTTGAGCTGTATGTCTTAAGTATATGACAGCTGACTCAGGCAGATCAACATGCAGATAGTCTTTATTCTTCCTGGCTCTTTCTATCGCTATCTCCAGGCCATACTCAAACATACGGATCGCCATAGTATTATCTGGATTGGACTGGCATTCTACATGATAGATATGCCCTTCGATCAGGAAAATGCTGTCTGTGACTATCTTCCCGCCTTTTCTGTAAAACTCATTCTTAAGCTGCTCAAAGGGCACATTCATGGGATAGTGAGTACCAAAAGCATCATTTATAACCGGAATGATGAACTGAGGCATACGGCTTACGATTCTCTGCCGTAAGACTTCTTCTTTTATTTTGGCTGCATATAAACAGGATATTCATACCGGAATAATCTCCGGAAATTTACTGTGCAGGAAATATCTGTACTCCGGATGATCTTCTGCCTGATCGTATTCCTCAGCTATTATCCTCTTTAGCCAATTCTTTTTATTCTCCGTCATCTCCTCAAACCTTGTGATGCGGATCAATCCATCCTTTTCCGCTTTAAGTATTTCCTCATAAGCATCCGGTACATACTCCACTCCGCTAACGGATACTGCCACACTGCTTGTTGCTGCATCCGGTATATTCAGCTCATAGCCGGAATCAAAAATATTATCAACACTGTATATGTATCCCGAAACGCCTCTGTATGTACTTTCCAATGCATCCGGATAATACTCTTCCAGCCTGATACAGCCATCCTCATCAAAGCCGTAAGGTCCCCATTTATGCCATGTACCGGTATATTGAAAACCTGTACCCTTACAAAATCTTTCTACCGCATTGCTTAAGTATACCAGCACATTTTCTCTTTTCTTTGAAAGATATACCAAAGGAACACCGTGATTGGATATTCTGGATTCCAGGCGGGTTATTCCTGCTATCGGAGATGCGTGGTAATACATATCTTTCCTGTTTCCTTCTCTTTAACTCTATACTGTTTATCAGTATATGCCCTGCTGTTATTATCATCTCTCCTAAAAAAACTCTATCTCTTCTCCAAGAGGTCCGAAGCAGAAAGCCATCCTTATAGTTCATCCCCGGCTATTATAAACTGCGCCATAAGCGGATATGCCGGAATACTAACAGCAGGATCGTTCCTGTTACTGTCCGTCAGTATTTTGGTGATCCTGTAGGTCCCCGGAGACAGTTTTCCATACAGCCACTCCCAGTTTGTTTCTATCTCCGCTTCGCCTTCTGCAGGAATGGTATATCCTATACTGTTGAAGCCCCAGTCTTCAATGATCGTCGGTACATCTTCCCAGGTATCCCCATTCAGCACCTCAAGATGATATCCTTCACCATAGATCAGTTCCCCGCAGTCACGCTTATCATACTGTGTAAAATGTACAGTCAGACCTGTCGGTGTCACATGGGATACTCTCATCTGCACCGCTATCGTATCGTCATTTGATCCGGGATTGGACTGTCCTACGCCTCCCTCAGTTTTTTCTTCATCAAATTGCATTGTATACGTATCACGCCTGCCGGGATACTCTGCCACAGAAATGCTTGATATACCGCTAAATGATGCAGGATATGTTTCATTTATGGATCCGCTGTATATTACTTCAAGCCACATGCCCACTTCCGGCTTTATATCATCACTTAGCCGGTCTTTCGGTATAGAAAAAGCATCAGAAGAATTAAGCTCCCAGGCACCATCCTCAGGCTTTACCAGAATCGTATCTCCGTCTGTTTCCGTTATCTCAACAAATACCCGTGCCTGCTCCGGTGCTGTATCAGCCACAACACCATCCCATTCCTCGGGACTGCCTTCATAGGCTTCACCCGGTCCATATACACAGCCTGTAAAGCCGGGTACGATCAACAGAGTGGTTGCTGCAAGCCCTAATAAAGCTGATTTTCTTTTTGTGATTTTCATACTGCTCTCCAATCTTTTTTCATGGGTCACCTGTCTTCATCAGGACTCTGGGATACGCATGTTTCATTCCTTCTGCTTACCTCCCAAACTCAGGTCCTCATTGTGAACTATATTTATTATGACAAAAAGGACTGTTGCCATGAACAGTCCCTCATCGTCTCGTTATGCCCTTCGTATTATTCTCTTTTCCGGATTAACCCTCCTGAAACGCAACGCCTTCTCAGGTGTCACAGCCGGACAATCCTCGTCATATACTATCGGCTTCTTTCTTGCCTCATCCAACTGTTTTCTTTCCTCAGGGGTGAAAACCAGTTCTTTCTTCTGTTCTTCAGACAATTCATTATTATCCACGCTTTACTCCTCCATCCAATATTATAGTAGCACTTTTTACCTGTTTTTTCAATCTCAAATACACTTGTTCTTCACCTCATCTCCCGCATCTCATCAAGTATCTCTGCTTCAGTGTTTTCTTCCACGAACTGAGCAATCTCATCCATGATACTGTCCGCCAATGCATTATGTGGAACTATAAAAGCCACACCGATCACTATGACCTGATGTATATCCTGCTCATCCACCTCCGCCGCAGATACATGAAATTTATTCTGCAGTTTGGCGATGATGCTCTTAACGATCATTCTCTTTTCTTTAAGGCTGTGCACCCATGGAGCATGCAGTCTGAAGGTCATACTTGCAATATTCATATATAATCCACATCCGTTCTGTATCCAAATATCGTAACTATATCATCTTCCACTGTTCCGGGAACATGGATCTGTTTAAGGTTCTTCATTACACATTCCTTATTCTCAGGCGTTAATCGGATCTGAAGCTGATCTATCTTATCCCATTCCCGTGGTTCAGCTCCGAAATGCGTCCAGGTTCCATCCCAATCGCTTATATATCCGGTGCGAATATCTTTGGTTCTCCACATTATGACCGGATGATCCCGCTTTAACTCATTGTCATGATAAAATGCCCGAAATATCTCATTCCATCTGGTATTATTCATAACAGGTATTCCTCTGCGTATCCCTCCAGTATCTCCTGCAGTTCTTCGTCCATATGCTCATACTCATCTGGGATATTCATTGTGATCACAGTTTTACCGGCGATCTCTTCCGCATAGTTTTCTT
>CAMVRS010000026.1 GCA_947169935.1 uncultured Lachnospiraceae bacterium | reverse complement strand
CATGATATAAGTGCTGTTATAAAGCATATCAAGCACAACATAATTGGTCATGGCGGGCAGAAATACCATCGCTATACCGCTCATTACTCCGGGCATGGAAAGAGGCAGGGTTATCTTTAAGAAACTCTGTGAATCATCTGCTCCCAGATCCTTTGCCGCTTCCAGAAGGTTCTTGTCCAGCCTCTCAAGCTGGTTATATATGGGCAGTATCATAAAAGGCAGGAAATCATAAGTCATACCCAGCACGGAATTAAGGAAAGGATGGAAAGCAAGATTACCTTCGATCAGCGTAAGTATCTCCTTAAGCGCCGTTAGTCTTAATGTAAAATTGATCCACATGGGCATGATAAAGAGCATGACCAGAACGGAACGAGCTTTAAGCCTGCTGAATGCAAGAGCATAGGCCACCGGGTATGCTATAAGCAGGCATACGCAGGTGGTGACCAGAGCCAGTATAAGACTGTAGAGCAGAGTTCCAAGAGTATTGGGATCCGAAAAAAAGCGCAGAAAATTCTCCGCAGTGGGCCTGCCATCGCTGCCGGTCAGGGCATAGTAAACTATGACCACCAGCGGAGCTGCCACAAACACCAGTAAAAACAGGGCATAAGGAATTGCCAGCTGTTTTCTGCTGAAACGATACTTCACAGTCAGGCCCTCCTTATTTTTTCAGAGCAAAGCTCATCTTATCCTCAGGCAGTATAAGACCTACCTGGTCTCCCATGTTCCAGAGATATTCATCATCAACGATAAGATCGTGACCGTGAGCGGTACGTATTACATAGCAATAATGATCGCCCTTGTAGATAAGGTTGATGATACGGCCGTGGGTAAGTCCCGCTTCCACATCATCACTCATCTCTATATCACCGGGCTGGATCGAAACATTTATCTTTATCTTGTCAGTATCTATAGCCTGGCCGGAGGAATCGGTGAGAACGCCATCCTTCATCCTGCTGCCGGGAATCACACTGAGAAGATCGCAGTTTATGGTCTTTCCGTTATAATCAAGCTTATAATCTGCCGTTACGCTGGCTTCAAAACGGGTGATATGATCCTCGGCTATCATGATATGTATGCCGTCGGGATCAAGGCTCATGCCCACTTCATCTCCCACCTTCTGTGCCTTGGTGGAGACTATCACCATCTCGTATTTGCCGGATTCCACGGTTATCTCGTAATGCATGCCCTTAAAGGTCACTGCCGTTACGGTACCCTTCACCACGCCGTCCCCGGGCGCGCTTAAGATAACATCCTCGGGGCGGACTACCACATCGACCAGAGTGCCTTCGTCCACATCATCCATACACTCAAACTCACCGCCGCAGAAACGGACTTTGAGCTTGCCGGTCATTATGCCTTTGAAGATATTGCTCTCGCCGATGAAATCGGCCACGAAAGCATTCTTAGGCTCGTTATAGATATCCTCGGGAGTGCCTATCTGCTGGATAGTTCCGCGGTTCATGACCACTATCTTATCAGACATGGTCAGCGCTTCCTCCTGATCGTGGGTAACATAGATAAAGGTGATGCCCAGCTGCTGATGCATAGCTTTAAGTTCTATCTGCATCTCCTTGCGCATCTTAAGATCCAGCGCTCCCAGTGGTTCATCCAGGAGCAGTATCTCGGGCTCATTGACCAAAGCCCTTGCAATGGCGATACGCTGCTGCTGACCGCCGGACAAGGTAGACACACTTCTCTCCTCAAAGCCTTCCAGATCCACCAGATCCAGAACATGCTTCACCTTCTTTATCACTTCTTCCCTGGGCAGCTTTTTAAGCTTAAGGCCAAAAGCGATATTCTCAAATATATTCATGTGTGGGAAAAGGGCATAACGCTGAAAAACGGTATTGATAGGCCGTTTATTGGGCGGCAGGACCGTGATATCCTTGCCGTTTAATAATATCTCACCCTCCGTAGGCGTGTCGAATCCCGCTATCATACGAAGGGTGGTTGTCTTTCCGCATCCGGAGGGACCTAAAAAAGTTACAAACTCCCCCCGGCCTACGCTAAGATTAAAGTCTTTTACTGCAATAGAGCCGTCATCCTCAAAACGTCTGGTGATGTTCTTAAGCTCTATTATGTTTCCCGCCATCAGAACAGATCCTTTGTCAGACGGGTCGTCTTGGTATTGTAACGATTGTAGATGAACTCAACAGTCATCTCCGCCTTGGTCACACGGGAAACTCTGATATCCATGGTTCCCTCCTCCTGCTCACTCTTTCTTACATTTGTAGGAACGACCCTGATAATGGGATGGGTCTTGCCTTCCTCAGGGGGCTCGATGGTATATGTATAAGTTTTAACTTCTTCCTTCTGATTGGTCTGGTTGTTTACAACATAAAAACTAGCCGTGCCATCAGGCATAAATACCCAATGCTCTGTCTTGTTCTCATTCAGTTCCTTTGTCATGTGCCAATCACCGGAGATATTCTGCTCGTTGATCTCACGGCCTATGATCAGCATGTCTGCCACATAATAGCACACCGCAGCAAGCATAAGGAAAAAGAGTATACCTATGATAATGCCGGCAACATCTCTTTTCTCTGTCTTCTTCTGCTTGACCTTAACTGTTTTCATAATATACCCTCCCTATGGTTTATTATTTACTCTCCTATCTCCTCAAGACGCTGTCTGGCTTTATCCGCCAGAGCCCCATCCGGAAAATCGTTCAGCAGCTGATGGAAAGTATCCGAAGCCCTGTTCACATCCCCGCTGTCATATAATGCAACCCCCAGATAATAAAGGGCATCCGCATTCGCTGCGTCATATAAACATGCCTTTTCAAGAGCCGCAATGGCCACTGCATAATCCTGCTGCCTGTAAGCTTCCAGGCCGGAATCATAATAACTCTGGGCAACAGTTCCGCCTATCGCTCCCTGAAGGAAATGATAGAGATCCAGGTATTCCTGTGAAGCATTGCTCTCGACATAATCCTGGGGGATGAGTGAAAGGTACTGCTCCACGTTCATGGCATTCTGGCTGTCATCCAGATATGCAAAAGCCGCTGCCTGCAGGTTATCATTGGCGCTTAAGATGCCGTTCGTCCCGCTGTATTCATCAAGCTGCGCCGTCTTATCATTCAGGTTCTCTTCCAGTTCCTTGATACGGGCATTGAGATCGTTTATCTCACTGTTCTTAAGATCGATCTCCTCACCATAAGCTATAAGCTTGTCGCTTTCCTCGCTCCGCACCTTCGCTTCTCTTGCGGGCATCAACAGGAAATATGAAGCAAATACACCTACCAGTAATCCCAAACCTATCTGAAGGAAAACGTGTATCCCCAGAGGTTCTTTTGACCTTACCGGCTGTATGACCTCTTCGGTACCTGTCCAGTACGATATTGCGGCCGGCTCTTCCTTTTTCTTCTTTTTGCGGCCTCTCTGAGCATCCTCACCGCCGCGAAGCTGCTCTTCACATTCTTTTAAGTAACGCAGGGCATCCACATCACCGACATCCGTGCGGCGGCAGCGCTCCAGCTCTTTCTTTGCCTGAGCCCATTCGCCGTTTCGCATGAACAGAAGTGCCAGCAGCCTGCGTGCCTTGACAAACTTGGGATTCAGGCTCAATACCTTTTTTAACTGTATTACAGCCAGATCCGGACTGTCCTGATAACACTGGCCCAGTGCCGAATTGTACTTCTTCAATGTGGTATTTATAGTCTCTAGACGGCCCTTGTCCGACTGGATCATGTTGATGTAATCTTCCGCCACGTTTTTTTCCGCGCGAATATTCTTACTGATGACCCACTCTGCAAAAGCGGCCACCGCTTCACCGGTCTCATAATAGACCAGTCCTAAAAGATTCCTGGCATCAACATGGTTCTTATTGCATTTCAGGCAGTCGCGTAATGCCCTGACCGCCCCGGAAAGATCGCGCACACTGGCGCGGTCCAATCCTTCGTTATATAATCCGTTTGCGGTGTACATGATCTTTTTGTACTTTTTTACATCAGCACCGCAATTAGTACAATAATCCAGTTCAGATAAGGGACATCCGCAGTTAAAACACTCCACGGTTTAAATCCCCTGTCATTGATCGTTAACGTTTCCCATCATATTTCCGTCGTAATTATTTGCCACATCAAGGACTATATCCAGCACATCCGTAAGGTTTTCCTTGAAAATAGCATCTTCCGTATCTTCCAGTTCCGGACTCCTGTGAAATTTTTTTAATTCTTCCTCAAAACTTATCACTCTAATGTCTCTCCTTGTCTACCAGATTACATCATACATAAAGCAAAAGGAAAAATCAACATTTTACTTTGACAAATTTTGGATCTGCTCTTTCACCTGTTCCATCATCCTGCTGTATTTCTCGAGCTTCGCCTTCTCCTCGGCTATCTTTGCTTCCGGAGCCTTTGATACGAACTTTTCATTTGAAAGCATGCCATTAACACGTTTAAGCTCGCCTTCAAGACGTTCTTCCTCTTTCTTAAGGCGCTCCAGTTCTTTAGCGATATCAACCAGCTCTCCAAGAGGCATGTAGATATTGACATGAGCGATCACAACGGATACCGCATCATCAGCCACGCCGCTCTTGTCTTCCTGAACATGCACCTCAGAAGCATATGCAAGGCTCTTGAAGAAATCGATGTTATTATTGAATATTTCCCTCTTTTCAGCCATATCGCTGACAACTATCACCTGGGCCTTCCTTGAAGGAGGAACATTCATTCCGGTACGTGCGTTTCTTATACCGCGGATGGCTTCCTTGATGGTCTCGATAGCATTCTCCTCTGCAGGGAAGCTGCGCGCCTCGTCATAAACAGGCCAGGAGCTTATCATAATAGACTCTTCCTCATCCTGCAGATTGCAGAAGATTTCCTCCGTAACAAAAGGCATATAAGGATGAAGGAGCTTAAGTGCATCGATGAGCACGCTCTTTAATGTATAAAGAGCAGCATTCCTGTCTTTCTCATCATCCTTCTGGTAAAGCCTGGGTTTCACCATCTCTATGTACCAGTCACAGAATTCATCCCAGATAAAATCGTAAACCTTCTGTACCGCAACGCCCAGCTCGTATTTCTCCATGTTTTCGGTAACATCCTTTATCAGGCTGTTTGCCTTGGAGATGATCCACTTATCAGCCGGCTTAAGATCTGCATCATCAGGCTTAACCGGCGCCTTCTCCATATTCATCATAATGAAACGCGATGCATTCCAGATCTTGTTTGCAAAGTTGCGGTTTGCTTCTACCTTTTCATAGTAGAAACGCATATCGTTTCCGGGCGCATTGCCGGTAACCAGAGTAAGACGCAGGGCATCTGCGCCATACTGGGCGATTATCTCAAGAGGATCAATGCCGTTGCCCAGGGATTTACTCATCTTCCTGCCCTGTGCATCACGTACCAGGCCGTGGAAAAGCACGGTATGGAAAGGTTTCTCTCCCATCTGCTCATATCCGGAGAAGATCATACGGATGACCCAGAAGAAGATGATATCGTACCCGGTCACCAGCACGTCTGTAGGATAGAAGTATTTAAGCTCGGGTGTCTGCTCAGGCCAGCCCAGTGTTGAGAAAGGCCAGAGCGCCGACGAGAACCAGGTATCCAGGGTATCGGGATCCTGATCCATCTTTTCGCAGCCGCACTTGGGGCACTTATCTGGAGCAGTCTTTGCCACAACGGTCTCACCGCATTTTGCACAGTAGTATGCAGGGATACGGTGTCCCCACCAGAGCTGGCGCGAGATACACCAGTCGCGGATATTGTCTGTCCAGTTAAAATAAGTCTTCTGAAGGCTTTCGGGAACCAGACGGATATCGCCGTTCTTCACTGCCTCCCTTGCAGGCTTGATGAGCTCGTCCATCTTAACGAACCACTGTGCCTTTACAAGAGGCTCGACCGTAGTGCCGCAGCGGTCGTGGGTACCTACATTATGTACATGGTCTTCTATCTTAACCAGAAGTCCCATTTCCTCAAGTTCCTTAACGATGGCCTTTCTGGCTTCGTAACGGTCCATGCCCTCATACTTGCAGCCGTTGGCGTTGATGGTAGCATCATCATTCAGGATATTTACTATGGGCAGATCATGTCTCTTGCCCACCTCAAAGTCGTTAGGGTCATGACCAGGAGTGATCTTAACTACACCGGTACCGAATTCACGGTCTACATATTCATCTGCCACTACAGGGATCTTCCTGTTCATAAGGGGCAGCATCAGGTTCTTTCCGATAAGATGCTTGTAGCGGTCATCCTCCGGATGTACTGCCACGGCTGTATCACCCAGCATGGTCTCGGGACGGGTGGTTGCAAATATCAGATATTCGCCGCTCTCGGTATCGTCATCATTCAGGATAGGATATTTGATATGCCAGAAATGTCCTGCCTGCTCCTCGTATTCAACCTCCGCATCCGAAATGGAAGTGTTACATACAGGGCACCAGTTGATGATACGTGAGCCTTTATAGATGTAGCCTTTCTCATGCATCTTGACAAAGACTTCGTTAACTGCCTTATTGCAGCCTTCATCCATGGTGAATCTCTCACGGTCCCAGTCGCAGGAGGATCCGAGCTTTTTAAGCTGGGATACGATACGTCCGCCGTATTCCTTTCTCCAGGCCCATGCTCTCTCCAGGAAGCCTTCACGTCCCAGGTCTTCCTTGCTGATGCCTTCTTCTTTTAGCTTCTCTATTATCTTTACTTCGGTAGCAATGGAAGCATGGTCCGTTCCCGGCTGCCAGAGGGCGTTATAACCCTGCATCCTCTTAAAACGGATCAGGATATCCTGCATGGTATTGTCCAGCGCATGTCCCATGTGAAGCTGTCCCGTGATGTTCGGGGGCGGGATAACTATGGTAAAGGGCTTTTTGCTCTCATCAACTTCGGCATGGAAATACTTCTTATCCAGCCATTTCTGATACAGTCTGTCTTCTATGCCGCTGGGGTCATAGGTTTTTGCTAATTCTTTCATCTTTGGTTCTCCTTGATCGTTTCATATAAGATCCTTCGCTGCGCTCAGGATGACACTGTATTTATTATCTCTCCATAAGCCAGAAAGCCGCGCTGTGGGGAGGCAGTTCACTGCCGCCGCCGAAATCGTGCAGCTCTCCCGTTATAAGATCCGTTGCCTGTCCGCAGCCCGCATCAAAATGAGCTGTATAGGGTGCGGAATCCATGTTTATTGCTACCAGTACGCGCTCGCTGTCGCACTTGCGTTCAAAGATGCACTGCTTATTCTGGAGCAGAACGCTTCTGAAATTACCGTAATTAAGCGCTTTGCTGCCGACCTTGGCCTTGGCAAGCCTGGCAATGAAATCTGTAAGTTCATTCCATTCAGGTGCATCAAAGCTGGGGCGGAGTGCGGGATCGCCCTGGGATTTGTCCGCCTTAACTCCCCATTCGCTGCCATAGTAAACACAGGGAATACCGGGCATGCCGAATACCATTGCATATACCAGCGGCAGGCAGGCAGGATCATTGATTATCGAAGCTATACGGCTCACATCATGGTTATCCGCAAAGGATAAGAGATGTGCGCCGCGGCAGACGGCCCACGGCTGGTCCTCAAACTGGCGGAGCAGTGAATGGATTATCTCAAACATATTTGCGGAATTGAAACCGGAATGTAATCCCTTATATACCTGGTAATTGGTAAGGGAATGGATGTTCATATCATTCAGCATCCTGCCGTATTCACCATGGAGCACTTCTCCCAGCAGGAAGAAATCAGCCTTCTTTGAATCGGTAAATTCCCGAAGACGTCTTAAAAATCCATGGTCAAGACAGTAAGCCACGTCAAGGCGTATACCGTCTATATCAAACTCATTTATCCAGCCTTCAACAGCGTGGAAGATATGCTGTATAACATCCTCATTATGAAGATTCAGCTTAACAAGGTCATAATTGCCTTCCCAGCCTTCATACCAGAGACCGTCGTTATAATTTGAATTACCGCCGAAATCTATGCGGTTGAACCAGCTTACATAAGGGGAAGACTCCCGGTTCTTAAGCACATCCTGAAAAGCCCAGAACCCGCGTCCCACGTGATTGAACACGCCGTCCAGCACTACTTTGATCCCTTCCTTATGCAGAGCGTCGCAGACTTCCTTAAAGTCCGCATTGCTCCCCAGCCGGGTATCTATCTTAGTATAATCCCTGGTATTATAACCATGGGTATCCGATTCAAATACAGGTGAAAAATAAATGGCGTTACAGCCCAGCTTTTTTATATGGGGTATCCATTCTTTAACTTTCAGTATCCTTGACTGCGCCACCCCATCATTTTCAAACGGTGCCCCGCAAAAACCAAGGGGATAGATCTGGTAAAACACGCTCTCATATGCCCACATATCACGTTCCTCTCCGGAAGCCGCTTCTGCTCCCCGAATATATTGCGTCTAAAAAACGCAAAAAATATTCTATCACACACCGCCGGATTTTTCTACAAGAATTTACTCCTCTTCCCAGAAAGCCGACAAGGCTTCTCCGATACGGTTTATATCCGTTACAGAAAACCCGGTCCATTCCCTGGGAAACATACGCCGGTATGACCTGTCCATAAAACGCTGATCCAGAAGAGCCACAACGCCCTTATCCTTCTCGGTGCGTATAACCCTGCCGGCAGCCTGCAGCACTTTGTTCATCCCCGGATAACGATATGCATAATCATAACCGAATTCCCCAAAGAATTCTTTTATTATCTCTCTTTCATAGCAGATCTGTGGAAAACCCACTCCGATTATGATGCTGCCGATCAGGGCGTCCTCTTTCAGGTCTATTCCCTCGGAAAATATCCCTCCCAGAACGCAGAACCCGATAAGGCTTTGAGATTCCCCCTCCCCAACAGGCCCGTCTATCCTGAGAATTCCGTTTCCGGAGAATCGTGCAAGAAAAGCTTCACGTTCCTCTTCGCTCATTCTTTCCGACTGCCTTACACACTCCATACCTCCAAGAGGCAGATAATGCCGTTCAAAGCTCTCGAATACCTCCGACATAAAGCTGTACGAAGGAAAGAACACGAGATAATTTCCCCTTCTCGATTCTGTTACTTCATATATATATCTGGCAATTTTGAAGAAGGTATCCACATTGCGTTGTTTATATCTGCTTGTAACATCCCGGCATAGGAACACCCCAAGTCTGTCTTTGTTAAATGCTGATTCAGCATATACGGCAATATCGTCTTTATCGGCTCCCAGCAGCTGTTTGTAGTAATTGATCGGCAGAAGGGTCGCAGAAAAGAGCACACTGGCCCTTCCTTTCGCCATACACTCTGCAAGCCGCCTTGCAGGGTTAACGCACAGCAGTTTTAACCAAAATCCACAATTTTCTCTGTGCTCCGTATATATCTTATAATTCTCATCCATCCATTCGAATATCAGGAGAAAATGGGATATCTTAAAATAAAATTCAAGAACTTCCTCCCTCACCCCTGTATTCTCTTCCTCATCCAGGAACTGGCTTATCGATGTATAAAGGCTCTGAACATTGCCTGCAAATGTATCCGCTTCATCAAGGACTTTGCATTTCTCACATTCTCTTTTAAGTTTCAGCATTTCCTTATTGCATCTGTCCAGGCCGCGTATGATCTTAAAGATCAAAGGGATGCCCTTAACCTTCTTATTCCGCCGGCTGACCTCTTCACCGGCGTACTTTTCCGTCACCGCATTCATGGTACGTTTCAGCGCAAGGAAATCTTCTTTGTTAAGCTCGGCGCTGTACATATCCCTGCCACGATCCACCAGATTATGTGCCTCATCCACCAGGAAAACATAATCCCCGCCGCTGCCGCCATCGGCGAAATACCGCTTCAGCGCCACATGTGGGTCAAAAACGTAGTTATAATCACAGATGATCATATCGCAGAACATGCTGAGATCCAGGCTCAGTTCAAAAGGACATACCTTATATTTCTCAGAGATCTCCGCCAGCACATCCCTGTCTATCCGGTCGTATTCATTTATGCAGTCAAATATCGCCGCATTAACACGGTCAAAATGTCCTTTTGCATAAGGGCAGCTGTCCGGATTGCATTCAGCCTTTTCAAGAGGACAGATCTTCTCTTTTGCGGTAATGGTGATATTCTTAAGACGCAGGCCGCCCTCCCTTAAGATATCCAGAGTATCTGCCGCCACCGTCCTGGTTATGGTCCTTGCCGTGAGATAAAAGACTTTGTTCACCATCCCTTCTCCCATTGCTTTGAGCGAAGGAAAAACTGTACTCAGGGTCTTTCCCGTCCCTGTAGGCGCCTCCATGAACAGCTTATGCTTTTCCCTGATCATACGGTATACCTGGGCCGCCAGTTCTCTCTGGCCTTTGCGGTATACATACGGGAAGGTAAGCTGCTTAAGCGTGCCCTGGCGAATGATGTTCCATCTCCATTCAAGATCCGCCCACTTAAGATACTCTTCCATCAGGCCTTCAAAGAACCCCTCTATTTCAGGCCAGGTGTACTCATGAAAGAAATATTTCAGATCTTCCGTTTCGATATTGCAATAAGTCATCCTTACGCGGATGAGTGGCAATCCATTCTGTTTTGCATATATAAACGCATAAACCTTTGCCTGGGCCAGGTGAACCGGTACCGCTTCCGTCAGCCTCTCCAGTCTTCTGGTAACACACTTGATCTCGTCTATGGTGATAAGCGGAAAATCTTCATTTATTAAATACTGATTTAACGAAATCTGATTCCCGCCTAATTCCGGCCTGTCCGGTCCCTCTATGCTTTCATCTATTATGCCGTCTGCACGGCCATCCAGGATAACACGGTAATTTTCCGACTCATGGACATAATGGAGCGGCACCTCGGCGCTGTATCCCTCGCCCATGCTTCTCTGTATCATCCTGTGAAGCCTGCTGCCCTCCTGCATGGCCTTCTCAGGTGATGTTCCTCTTCTGTTGTCTATATCCCCGCTGCGGAGTATGAACTCAACCAGCTCACGTACGGAGATCCTGATCTCATATTTGTTATCCGGCATCATACTGCTCCACTTTCTGACACTTCATTCCCGATTCCGCCACTTCTCCCCAGATCCTGACACTTCTTTCCCTGTTTTTCCACTTTCTTCCCGATCCCGGCACTTTGTCCCCCGGTTTTCCACCTTCTCCCCGGTCCCGGCACTTTGTCCCCCGGTTTTCCACTTTTTCCCCGGCTTTGACATTTTTTTGGCACTTTCTTCCTCCGGTTCACAGACCTCGTACCCGCCGGTTCTCTTTCGCACCCTTTTTCGTCTCTTCCGCACCACAGATCCCCACCAATATAGCATAAACGAACATATGTTTCAAGAAGTGTTATCCAAGCCCTGTTCTTTCCATCTTATGTAAAACAAACTACCGGCCGGCAGCCGCATTTGTACTTATGTAAACTTTTTCAAGTTATGTAAATACCGTTATGCAGTTAAATCTAGATTTGATTCGTGTTTAAAATTACTTTATGTAAACTATTTATGTAATCTGTTAATATATTATGTTAATTAACCATATTGGTCAGAAATGTTATAAAATCAGCGGGTTTACATCATTCCTTTATATTGTCTATTCGTTTTTCAACTATATTCATATTTTATATATTATGTAAATATCTCCCACAGCGCTTTAAAACGGTCTATTCGCAATGTTATGTAAACCAATTTGATCAAAAACCGCCCTCCTGCCACCCCTTTTCCTGTCGGGACAGTGGTTTAAATATCCATTTTATGTAAACTTTTTTCCTGGGATGAAAAAAGCCCTCCCGATAAGGGAGGGCCGGAATTTATTTCAATATTACTCTTCTGTTTAATCTGCTGTTTTCCTTAAGAAGCTTTACCGCCATCGAAGTGAAGCAGGCGAAAAACGGCAGCTGCAATACTATAACCACAAGATACTTGGCCAGCCGCGTCGCTTCCGGGGCCTGCACTTTATATTCCGCATACAGTGAATAACATAACGCAGCAAAAAGTCCCAGGAAGACCAGCGCCAATGCGGCCATTATCAGTCCAAGCCTGAAGCAATGGATCTTCTGGCCCGTCTTATCCGAAAAGTCGGCCGGTCTGCTGCCTTCCTCATAGCCGATACGCCAGACATAGCAGTTCATGCTCTGCCCCATATATTCCCAGCCTTCCTCGGTCAGCTTTTTCATATAGAGCGCCTTGGGAAGCGTGGGACAGTCCACAACGTATCTGAGCTTTTCGGGCTTCTCTTCACTGAAAAGAAGTGAAAAGAAAGACGCGCTTCCAAGGGGAAGAAGCTTAAGTCCTTCAGAATTCTTTTCTTCCAGATAATACTCCAGATCCGAAGGTACTATATGCTTCATAACCGCGAACAGACTTCTCTGTACTCCCATGTTATCCTCCGAACAACCTCAAGTTCATCAAAACACCTAAACTATTATAACCTATTTCAGAGATCTCTACAAGAAATAGTTATAAAAAATACTAACATAAAACAACTATCACTGATATAATATATCACAAATCAATAAAAGGAGGCTCCTCATGATAGACGCAAAGAACCTCAGCATGATCTACGGAAAAGACCACAAGGCAGTGGACGACCTTTCATTTCACATCGGAAAAGGCGAAATAGCCGGCTTTGCAGGCCCTAACGGCGCCGGCAAGACCACGGTCATAAAGATGCTGACAGGCATACTGAAGCCTGCCACCGGAAGCGCTACCATAAACGGGCATGATATCGTAAAGGACCCTATGGCTGCGAAAGCATCTTTTGCCTATGTTGCCGATAATCCGGATGTACTGCTGCAGCTCACCGGACTTGAATATATCAATTTTATCGCAGACATTTATAAGGTCCCCGAAGAAATGCGGCAGAGCCGTGTGCCCGATCTGGCCGAACGTTTCGGCATAATGGACGCCCTGTCCACTCCCATGCGGGAGTATTCCCACGGCATGAGACAGAAGCTCATGGTAATAGCTGCCCTGGTACACAATCCTCCGGCCTGGATCCTGGACGAGCCCATGACAGGTCTGGATCCGCAGGCAGCCTATGAACTCAAGCAGATGATGCGTGAACACGCCGCCAAAGGAAACTGCGTACTCTTTTCGACCCATGTACTTGAGGTAGCAGAAAAACTCTGCGATCATATCATGATAATCAACCACGGCAAGTCCCTCTATCAGGGTACGGTTGAAGATCTCTCCGCTGCTCATCCGGGCAAGGACCTGGAAGAGATCTTCCTGGATATGATCGAGTACAAACCCACGGCGCAGGAGGATAAAGCATGAATCCTATCCGCAGGATATTCAATGTCTACCGAAAGAACTTTGAGATGCCCATGCCCGAAGAAGGGGTAAAGATGAGCGTCTATACCTCCCTGGGCATAATAGCTGTGGTATGCATAATGCTGCCCTGCTGTCTGATAATGGGATATCTCAGTTATGTCATGACTCTGGCCATGATGGTCGAAGGTAACCGCGTGAACGGCCTTATATCCGAGATGCATATCCTTTCGGCCTTCGCAATGGTTCTGGGCATGCCGGTTGTTTTCAACGTCCTCTTCTTCTCCTCCGACCGTGAGCATATGGTAACCCTTCCCGTAAAGAGCTGGCAGCTCCTCACTGCCAAATTCTTCCATACCTTTATGGCGGAAAGCGTTATGGAATTTCTGATCTTCATCTCCATGTTTATCGGTTTCTTTATCGCAGCCGTCACGGAATCCGGCCCCTGGCCCGCACTGCATCCCGTCAGCATTATAGCAGCCGTAAGCGGTATCGTCCTGACACCCATGCTGCCATTAGTATACTGCTGCCTGATAAGCCTGATACTCATGGCCGCCCTGAAGAGGGTACGCAGCATAAAAACCTTTTACCACAGCTCCACCGTCCTGATGTTCATTTTCGTTGTCCTCTTTATTTATTCTTTCAGGGATATGGGAACCATCAGCTTTGATAACTACATAGACTCCCTGGTGGCAGATAACAATTTCTTTTTAAGGATCTGTAATACTGTCTTCTTCACCACGCCTATGCTCTGCAAGGCCATGGCGTGGCAGAGTCTCCCCCAGCTGCTCCTGTATCTTCTGAGTACTGCAGCAGCGACAGCCATGATATTGCTTCTGGGCGCATGGCTTTACCAGCCCGGTCTCTATACCGCCGCCGCTCTTGGCAGCAGGAAGAAAAAAGTCGATAAGAATAAATTAAATCTAAAATCAACAAATGTCTTTAAGTCCTATTTCTTAAAGGAATTGCGTGTACTAACCCGTACCCGTGCATACTCCGCCAACTGTGTCTATGTCAATGCCATATGGCCCATAGGCATAGCAGTCATCTTTTTCATAACCAGAGATAACGAAAGCGTCCAGCAGTTCCTGGGCTATTACAGGGAGGGCTATGAGCGCGCATCCCTGCTGATCCTCCTGGCAGTCATATTCATGGCTTTTGTAGCTTCCGCGATGAACAGCCTTTCTTCTACTGCCTTCACCCGCGAAGGCTCCCATGTAGATATCATTAAATACATCCCCGTAGATTATAAAACCCAGATGTATGTCAAGGCTGCCGTATCAATAAGCCTGACCGCCCCATTCCTGATACTTTCCGTGATCACAGCCGCCTTCTTCCTGAACTTTTCCCTGCTCACCGGGCTTTACTATTCACTGATAGCCATTGAGGCTCTGCTGATAAGCGTGGTGATCGGACTTGCCCTGGACAGTGCCTCCCCCTATACTCTCTGGGATGATGAATATTCGGCCCTGCGCGGCAATCTGAACAGCTTTTTCAACATGGCTGTCATGATGGTCATGAGTCTCCTTATATGCGGACTTTTCTTCCTGCTCTATGAACTTGCCCATCTGCCGCTTATAGCAGTATACATCTCACTGCCTGTTTTTCTGGGCATAATAATAGCGGCGGCCTTTATATTCGGCCGCCGCAGGATAATCGCAAATATGGAAGAACTGTTTTAGTGGTGGAACAGGCGGATACCTGTAAACGCCATGACCATGCCCAGCTGGTCGCAGGCCTCTATCACCGCATCATCCCTCTTTGATCCACCGGGCTGTGCCACGTACTTAACACCGGAGCGCGCAGCCCTTTCTATATTATCGCTGAAGGGGAAGAAGGCGTCGGATCCCAGCGCCACATCAGTAGCGTGTGAAAGCCATACCTGTTTTTCCTCCTTTGTGAAGATCTCGGGTTTTTCCTTAAAGATATTCTGCCACTTGCCATCAGCCAGGACATCCATATAATCCTCACCGATATAAAGGTCGATGGAATTGTCACGGTCTGCACGGCTTATGCCATCAACAAACTTAAGTCCCAGTACCTTGGGAGACTGTCTGAGCAGCCAGTTATCCGCCTTGGATCCGGCAAGTCTGGTGCAATGGATACGCGACTGCTGTCCGGCTCCGATACCGATAGCCTGTCCGCCCTTTGCATAGCATACGGAATTTGACTGGGTATACTTAAGGGTGATCAGTGATATAAGCAGATCTATCTTTGCCTGCTTGGGCAGATCTTTATTCTTTGTGACCACATTATCCAGAAGGCTCTCTACTATGGGCAGCTCATTCCTTCCCTGCTCAAAGCTGATACCGAATACGTCCTTATGCTCTATGGGCTGGGGCTTGTATTCCGGATCGATCTTAATGATATTGTATGTACCGCGCTTCTTGCTCTTTAATATCTCAAGTGCCTCATCCTCGTATCCGGGTGCGATGATACCGTCGGATACCTCGGGCTTGATGAGCTTTGCGGTAGCAACATCACATACATCCGAAAGAGCTATGAAATCACCGAAGGAAGACATGCGGTCCGCACCCCTGGCTCTGGCATATGCGCAGGCAAGAGGAGAAAGCTCTATGCTCTCATCCACGAAATAGATCTTCTTTAAGGTATCATCCAGTTCAATACCAACTGCGGCACCTGCAGGCGATACATGCTTAAAGCTTGCCGCTGCCGGAAGGGCGCAGGCATTCTTAAGCTCTTTCACCAGCTGCCAGCCGTTAAGGGCATCCATGAAATTTATATAGCCGGGACGTCCGTTCAGTACCTCTATGGGAAGATCACGTCCGTCATTCACAAAGATCTTAGCAGGCACCTGATTAGGGTTACAGCCATATTTGAGTTCCAGTTCTTTCATTTCTTTCTCCTTATTAAATCTTTATTTAACATTCTTGTTAACAATTCTGCTTTCGTATTCTCCGCTCTCGATATCGATCATTCTCACGAAGAGTGAAACCTTATTTTCCTCATTGAGGGATTCCCATATGAGCTTGGTGAAAGCATCTATATCATCATATTCTATGCCTATGAATTCAGGCTCCCCTTCAAAAGAAGGAAGAGGGTTTCCGTCGCCCTGATAGGTATGTATAAAGCGCGCATCTCCTGCCTTGGGATTATCGTATGCAAACATGAACCTGTCACAGCATGCGGGATCCCCGTTATCGCTCTTTAAGATGCTCATCGCATAATCATACTTTCCGTTCTCGATATGAAGTATTCCTGAAATCCTGGGGGTATAATTGGGAGAATCGGGTTCGAATTCCCGTTTCCTTAAACTCTGTTCAAAAGTAAGTTCTTCGTCTAAACCTTCATAGATGGTATCTGTCTGATCACCGTTCGTGACTATGGTCTTGTTGCCCAGGACACGTACAGGAGCGTAAATGATAAGACTGGGATCGGATAGCTTTGCCGGATCGAAAGCCTGGGTCCTGATGCCCTTGCCTTCTTCCACAAATACACGGTTGCGGCTGTTCTCACTGCGGCCCATGATAAAATACGCGGTCACAGCTTTCTTCCCATTGGGCGTGCGGCCTATGATTATACCGCGGCCGGGATATGCGTTGTTTCTCAATAGCTCTGCTACGTCACTTTTTAACATTATTTCTCCTCCCCGATAAAAAGTACTGCCTGACAGTAACTAAACACGCATATGATTGTACCACATCTAGCCGGCGGCGTCAAATACAACCACAAGATATCGGGCATTCTGCCGGCGATAATCGCCTGACCATGCCGGATATCCCTACATTTTCTTTATTTCTGTCAGTGCCATGGGAAGGGATATGCACAGAGCCAGCACATCCGCGATACTCTGGGTTATCTCAACGCCCAGGATCCCCAGAAGATTGGGAAGGATAAGTATAAGCGGTATAAAGCAGATACCGTTACGTGCAGAAGAAGAAACCGACGCCTTTACGCCCTTTCCTATAGATTGAAGCATCATATTGCTCAGGACCGTCGCTGCGGAAAGCGGCAGTACACATGCCTGACAGCGCAGAGCCACCGTGCCTATCGCTACCACGGCGTCATCATCCCTGAAGAAACGTATTATAGCCGGAGCAAATATAAAGCATAAGATCCCGGCCAGAGTCATAAAGACGGTTCCCCACTTTACACAGAACCAATACCCCTGCTTCACACGCTCTTTGATACCTGCCCCGTAATTAAAGGAACACACAGGCTGATAGCCCTGCCCGAAGCCGATAAGCGCCGAGCTCAGGCTCATCACCACTGTATTCACATTAGACATGGCTGCCAGTGCTGCCGCTCCGCCGTAATCCCTGGCCGCGTTATTCAGCAGCATTGCGGATATAGCCGCAAGTCCCTGGCGGAAAAGCGAAGGACATCCTCCGTTTATTATCTCTTTTATGTAGAATCCGTTGATCCTGATATTTTTAAGCTTTATTCGGATATTCTCACCTCTGGTGCTTCCTATATAAAGCACGATAAAACTGGTTATCTGACCTGACACTGTGGCTATCGCTGCACCGCTGACGCCCATACCGCAGACAAGGATCAGCAGAGGATCAAGTATCACATTTATCACAGCCCCCGTCATCAGCCCGGCCATGGCATACATGGCGCTGCCCTGAAAACGCAGCTGGTTGTTGATAACGAACTGTCCCATCATAAAAGGCGCGCCTATCATGATGATGCGCATATAGGACATGGAATCAGCCAGGCCCGCTTCAGTTGCTCCCATAGCGATAGCCAGCGGCTTTACAAAACCTATTCCCAGCAGGGCCGCCATCAGTCCCGTAAGCATGGCAAGGCAGAAACCGGTGGAAGCCATCTCCGAAGCTTCCTTATGCTTTCCTGCCCCCATCATGCGTGAGAGGAAATTGCCGGAACCGTGCCCGTAAAAAAAGCCTATGGCCTGTATCACTGCCATTGCCGGAAAAGCTACGCCCACCGCTGCAGATGCTTCCGTGGAAATACGCCCCACAAAAAATTTATCTGCCGCATTATAGATTGCGGTTACCAGCATGCTGATTATCGTAGGTACGGATAATTCAAGTATAAGCCCGGGAACGGGTGTCTGAGTCAGTTTTGTTCGTCTGTCCATGTTTTTTTCTTTAGTTTGCATGAGGGATATAATAGCACATTTCCGGATAGGGAGCAAATATTAGCTCTTGATTTTTAACATTGCCTGTGCTAGACTTTGTCTGATGCGGGTTAGCCACTTGAAACAAATGTTTGACACACAGATCTGCCCGTTATCAAAGGGGGGATACAAAAATGGCAATCAAAGAAACTACCGAGTCATCGGAGAATTATCTTAAAACAATACTGATACTCAGCAAGCGCCTTCCCGTGGTCCGCGGCGTAGATATCGCTAACGAGATGGGCTTCAAAAAATCAAGCGTATCCATCGGCATGAAAAACCTGCGTGAAAAAGGACAGATCACCGTCACCGACGCCGGCTATATCTACCTTACAGACAGCGGACGCAAGATAGCCGAAACGATATACGAGCGTAACCGTTTCATGATAGAGATGCTCATGTCCTGGGGCATATCAAAGGAAACCGCCGAGCGCGACGCCTGCCGCATAGAGCACGTAATAAGCCCCGAGACCTTCGAAGCCTTCAAAAAACATTATCACTCATAAAAAAACGGAGCCCCGAAAGGCTCCGTAATTTTATGCTCTGTGTCCGCCGCCGGAATGGCCGCCACCGCCGCCGTGACCACCACCGCCGTGTCCGCCACCTGAAGATGAGGGTGGATCGTATACCTTGGTGGTATTTGTAAGTATCATATTTGCCCCAAGCAGCTGGAAATGCTGATACAAACCGCTCAACACCTCCGAATCCTTAGGCTTCCGTGATCTTATCACATAGGAAACCATCGCAAAGCTGATCATAAATCCAAGTATGATCGCAAGAAATATATTGGTTATCCATTTCATGGGCTCAGATATCTTACCGGTATTCAGATACTCAAGAACCTGCTCAAATGAAGCTTCGGTATATTTATACCAGTTATACCTGTCACTGCCGTAATAATACTCATTAACCGCATTATCGATCATGGAGTCGATCTGTGAAGAAGAGATCTTCCTTTTCAGAGCACCATATGTGTTCAGTCTTAACATACCTTCGCCCTGAGGATCCTGATGATAGTTATCCAGATCGACAGCAAATATCATGCCGTCCGCATACGAACCGTATAGTTTCTCATAATAGTAGCTGGCAGCTCTGTCCGCTTCGCCTTCATCAACGATCCCGCTTTCGCTGGTAGAGTAAAACACCACATTGCCGTACTCCGCCAGTTCTTTCATCAGTTTGGCAAGCTCTTTTTCATCGCTGTCGGAGAGGATGTCCTCCTCATCATCGATAACCACTTCGTAGCCTTCTTCGCTTTCATACCATACCTCACCTTCAGCCCTTGCCGGAATGGTAAAGATAAGCAGTACGGAAAATGCCATGCATATTGCAGATAATATCTTAGTACGCACTGTCGTTACCTCCTTTCCTGTTAAGCTGGGGCAGCGGGCGTGTGGTAAGCATATTATACTCGCCAAGTACCAGCAGCTGGGTATATATGGTTCCGATCATCAATGCAAAAGTACCGCTGTAATACCACAGATCCGAAGGCGGTTTTATCATGCTCAGGCCAAGTGCATAAACCGAAACTATCATCATCATTATAAAGCCGGCCGCAAAAGCCCCCTTATTCTCCGAATGCTGTGCGCTAACCTTACTGAAGCCGTATATCGTGAGTCCGAACATTGCCACCACGGCGCCGAATACCATAAGCTTTACGCCGAACATCGCTATAAGTGTGCCTATCACGCTAAATCCTATCTGGGCTCCGAAAATTATGATAACAGGTATCAGCGCCACCAGATTCTTAGCAGTCTTGCCGCCCTCGGTATGTTTCTTAACCTGTTTTTTCCTGTATTCGGCGGCGTTATACTTGCTCAGGTATCCCTTGTCATCCAGTCTCTGGTCACGCTTTCTCACCTTTCCAAGGGCGATGTTAAGCATCAAAACACTGATAAGCGATATGACCATTGAAACCGTAAGGGTGTTCGTAGGCGTCATTGCCGGCATAAACGCCAGCACCACATAGATTATCGCTGAAAGTATTGCTGCGGACAACAGGAATTTCTTATTATCTATAGGAAGGTCGCTTACTATCTTTCCGGTCTGTCCGTTTACTACGGCATAAGCCACACGGTCCTTCTTCCTGTAGGATAAGAACCAGACCGGCAGGAATGCAAGATAAGGCGCCCCGGGATCCAGGCGCGGGCTTATACCCGACTGCTGGTTGCTGTCAACGGAAACACCCGGGAAGCAGCGTCCGTTCTTGATATTGTTAAAAATCTGCGACTGGATAAAACCGCTGGCATCGGATACATAGACCTGATTGGCAACATCCTGCATATCAGCATAATATCCTGCCATATAATTCGCATTGAAATCTACCATGGCATGGGCGTCAAAAGGCGCTATCCCTTCGCTGAAATAATCGTCAAATGATGATGACGCATCATATGACAAGCCCCTGTAGTAACTGTCGATATTCGCCAGGCACTTGTAATGTTCGGTATATACGTAATTACCGCGGCGGTAGCTCTTGGTACCTTTAAGGTTTACCTCCCCGCTCAGGCTCATATCGTATATCCAGTAAGGCATATATATACCCCTGAACTTTTCAAGGGCCTGTTCATCCTTAAATTCCTTCGGCACATAGAATGACTTGCCTACGAATTTCTTATAGGCTTCCTTACATGCATTCTTGTCTATGCGGAAAGGCGTTATCTTTTTAGGCTGGGGCATTCTGGCCATTCGCGACTGGAGCATCAGGCTCGATCCGCAGTAGCTGCAGAAACCGTTTACAGATTCATCTGTAGAATAAATACTGCCGCCGCACTGGGGACAGGTATAAGCGATAACATCAAAGCTCTCCGGCTGGGCCTGCTGTTCAAAAGCTCCCTGAAATGCGCTCTGCACCCCTGCCTGGGGCTGTCCATACTGCATCTGGGGCTGGGCCTGCTGACCGTAGACTGCCGTGGCATCCCCTGCCATGCCCTGTTCAACCGGCGGCGCCGTCTGGGCATTATAATGCGCTTCTTCTGCCGCCTTTCCCTGCGCCACCTGCATAGGCGAAAAGACGCCTTCACAGAACGGACATTTCAGCATCTGCGATGCTATATCAAATGTCAGTTCTCCTCCGCAATTGGGACACGGATTCATTCATTCTCCCCCCTTTCGTTATCGTAAGATCCTTCGCTTCGCTCAGGATGACACATAACCTGCTCAGGATGACACATAACCTGCTCAGAATAACACGTCCCTGTCATTCTGAGAGCGTTAGCTCGAAGAATCTTTACAAAAGATGTCCTCTCAACTCCTCTGCGCTCTTTGCTGATAAATAAGCCGGCGCTATATCAAATACCGTCTTGCAGCCATTGCTTCCTTCTTTTGAAAGCCTGTATGCCGCTCTGGCGTATGCAGCCAGCACCGATCCGGTGAACTCCGGATTGGAATCCAGCTTAAGATTATACTCTATGATATGCTTATGCTCCTTATCATTTCCGGTAACACCGCTTCGGATCACAAAGCCGCCGTGAGGCAGGCCTGCATGATCGCGCTTAAGCTCCTCTTCGCTTATGAAATGCACGGTGGTATCGTAATCAGCGAAATAATTGGGCATTTCCTTTATCTCTTTTTCAATACGTGCTTTATCGGCGCCTTCCTCCGCAACCACATAGCAGTCACGCAGATGCATCTGTCTTGCGGTGAATTCAGGATTTGATCCGCTGCGCACTTCCTCCACTGCACTCTCGATAGGCACGGTATACTGACGTGCATCCTTAACGCCCTCTATACGGCGGATAGCATCCGAATGCCCCTGGCTTACGCCCCTTCCCCAGAAGGTATAATGCTTTCCTTCGGGAAGCACCGCATCACTAACCATGCGCAGAAGAGAGAACATACCGGGATCCCAGCCTACGGAGATAACCGCTACTTTTCCACCCTTCTTTGCCGCAGCGTCAACATTTGCAAAATGCTCTGCTATGCGCGCATGGGTATCAAAGCTGTCTATCACATTAAAGTATTCTGCATACTTAGGGGTCTGGACCGGCAGATCCGTAGCGCTGCCGCCACCCATTACCAGCACATCTATCTTATCTTTCCAGTCAAGTATATCTTTCTCTGCCACCACGGGAACTCCCGCCGTCTTTATCTGTACGCTTGCCGGATCCCTGCGGGTAAATACCGCTGCCAGTTCCAGATCATCATTCTGCTTAATGGCGCTTTCTACTCCGCGCGAAAGATTGCCATATCCAAGAATACCTATCTTGATGCTCATTTTAGTTCTCCTTTATATATAAGATTCTTCGTCGCTTCGCTCCTCAGAATGACACGTTCGGTCATTATGTTGCTCCCTGTCATCCTGAGCGTAGCGAAGGATCTTTTTTAAAATACATCTTGGCACAGACCGCTGTCTTGCCGTTTTCCTTTTGTATGATCAGCCTGCCGCCGTTCTTTCCTTCATCCAGTCTGCAAACTTTCAGCTCTTCATCATAGAAGCACTGTTCCCTGTAATGTATCTCCATATCCGTAAGCTCATGCTCATCATAATGCTCCAGACTGTAGGCATCTAATAGCAGCGGTACATATCGGAGATTATTCATATGCCTGTTATTATCAAGGTCGGAATATCTGACCCTGTGGCTGTATATCTCTTCCATCCCCTCTGCCGAAGGTGTTATCTTGCTGAAAGACTCAACCGGGTTCATGCGCTTTAATGCCAGCTCCGGATCATAGCCGATACGCTCCAGCCTGGCTATGCGCCCGCTCTCCAGATCAACCAGGCAGCTCTCCAGTCGGCCTCTGGCCAGCAGTATCCCACGCTTTCTGATCTCTATGGCGTGATAAATAGTAAAGGAATGATTTGTGGGTTCTATCCAGCATTCCACATCGAGCGGCGCATCATATATGGCTTTTGCAAAGAGCTGCATGCGGTACTTTGTATATATCCAGGCCACGCCGTAGCGCTCATGTACCACATAATTATCCCAGTCAAAACGATGCATATAGGTTGCCGCAGCATCCTGAAAATAGCTCAGGTATCCGTACATACCTATCTTGCCGTCAGCATCAGCCTCTCTGAATTCCTGTATCTTCTTTTCCTTAAATAAGTAATGCTGCTCCATCAGTCCATACCAAGCAGCTCGGTATAGTACTGTGAATAATCCTTACGGCCTTCCTTGGTGAATGCTATAGCAGAACGGGGATGCTGGTTAAGGAGTCCCGTAAAAAAATACTGCATGTCATACCCCCATACCGCACCGGCTTCGCGAACCTGAGGCATATACTTGTCAATAAACTGTATCACCGGATACAGATTGTATTTGGGATTACGCAGAAAGCCCAGCAGATGCTCCATGAAGCAGTTGCCTGCGCCTCTGCCCATGCCGTTATAAGTAGCATCCAGCCAGTTTACGCCATCACCCACAGCTTCGATAGTATTTGCAAAAGCAAGCTGCTGGTTATTGTGGGCATGCATGCCCAGCTGTTTGTTGTACTTGGTAGCAAATTCACCGTAAAGATCGGCAATACGTGCTATCTGCTCCGGGAAGAGTGATCCGAAGCTGTCAACGATATAGATAACATCAACAGGCGACTGTCCCAGCATATCCAGAGCAACCTTTATATCGCCTTCCTGGGCATTGGAGATAGCCATGATATTGGCGCTTACTTCATAGCCCTTGCGCTTTGCATCCTCTATCATATCCACAGCCGTAGGGATCTGGTGGATATAGGTAGCCACACGGATCAGATCCAGGGGGCTGTTAGCTTTATCAACGATATCCGTCTTATAATCACAGCGGCCCACATCAGCCATAGCTGCCAGCTTAAGGCCGGTGTCCTTATTCTCTCCTATGACATTAAAGATATCCTCGTCATTGGAGAACTTCCATTTGCCAAACTTGTTTACATCGAACATTTCCTTGGAGCATTTATAGCCCACTTCCATATAATCCACGCCGGCCTTAATATTAGTCATATACAGAGCCTTAACGAATTCGTCGGTAAAATAAAAGTCATTTACCAGACCACCGTCACGCATGGTGGCATCCACTACGCGAATCGCTTCCCTGTAACCTAAAAGCTTTGATAACTCTTTCATAAATGAAACCTCCGTTCCGATAATTTACCGAGGTATAGTCTAGCATAAATGTTTGTTATATACAATAAAAAACAGGTGGAATAAATGCACTTAACCGGTGCAACTGACTCTTCCGCCTGTTCTGTATCGCTCAGTTCTTCTTCCTTGCCAGCGTTGCCCAGAAGCAGGGTACGCCATGCTCTTTAAGCGGTCCGTCCCCGTTTGTATCTTCATATACGTCCAAAAGCTCAAAACCGGCGCGGATCTGTCCGCCTATCTGCTCCTCTATGGTGTGTGAAAACTGGATACCGCAATCCTCTTCCTTTAAGATCGTCATCTGTCCGGGATTTGACAGCGGATCAAAGGGCAGGTATTCCGTAACCCTGGTTTCATCCTTCCAGAACAGATAATTGATCCCGTTTTCAAGTCCCGCCATCATTATCCCGCCGGGCTTTAATACCCTGGCGCACTCACGCCACAGAGGGTCTACCTCCTTTATATAATGATTAGATACAGGATGAACGATCATGTCAAAACAGCCGTCGTCAAAAGGCAGCGGCCCGGTCATATCTGCATGCACAGTCTCTATATCATAGCCTTCCCGCTTTGCTACCATCCGCTCGCTTTCCAGCTGTTTTTCCGAATAATCCAGCACCGTACACTCGGCTCCAAGCGCAGCAAGAATCGGCATCTGCTGCCCGCCTCCTGCAGCCAGCCCCAGTACCCTGCATCCCTTTAACTCCGGGAACCATCCCTTAGGCACGCATCTGGTCGGCGTCAGCGAAATATTCCACTCGCCTTTAAGAGCATCCTCATACTCCTCATGTGAAATCGGCACGCCCCATTCCCAGCCTTCATCAATCCATCTGTCGATGGTCTTTGAGTTGATCTCCGTATAGTCCATGATAAACACCTCTTGTCCAAGATTAGCATATAACAGATGGACCTGCAACTTTAACGCCGTAGAAAGGCTTGCAGAAACAGTTCCAAGATTATACAATAAATAAGATTCTTCGGGCTTACGCCCTCAGAATGACATTACCCGGTCATCCTGAGCGAAGCACCCTCAGGAAATGTCATCCTGAGCGAAGCGAAGGATCTTTGTTTTCAGGAGGGAACCACCACATGCCTGGCAAACTATACGAAGAACTGACCATCGGCTTCTTCAGCCTTTTTTCGGGGAAACTCAAAAAAAGCCTGATAGATGAACAATATGAATTCAACAAGACCGCCTGGGATAAGCTTAAGGGCAGTGGCCATTTCTTTGAATGGCAGCCCAGGCTGGATGTCATGCGCTACGGTCATGCCGGTCCCATAAGCCGCAAGCTCTTCTTCCACGGACAGAGTCTCACTGCCGCACATAACGCCTGTGAAGTTATAGGGGTATATAACGCCCTGCACGCTTTTGGTAAAGATAAGAGTCTGCCTGATCTGATAAAAGAGTTCTCCGGCAAAGGGGTCTGCGCAAACGGCTGTTTTGGAACATCCCCCAAAGCTCTTGAGAAGTATTTTAAACGCGAAGGCTATGAAACAAAACTGCTGGTGGGAAAGGACTTAAGTGATGAAGCCCTTCTGGCCCTGGAAAAGGAATACCGCGTCTATCTTCTTACTTCTTTTAACCGCGGTAAAAACCCTTTCCATATGGTACATACCATGTGCATAAGCCTTGAAGAAAACGGCTATATCCGCCACAATGACTATCGCGGTCCCAAGCCCATAGCCACATTAAAAGAAGCCGTCTACGGCTACAATGATAATGAATCCAGCCCTATCTGCCTGCTGGCAGTAAAGCCCTTGTAATACTATTTTTCAGGGAATTTTCCCATATCCATATAATACAGGCTCCAGAAATGCTTTCCGTCCTGTTCTTTCCACTTAAAAACCGCATCATGTTCTATCCCTTCCAGGCCGGCAGTGCTCTCATTATTGGTGTAATAATCCCAGGCATCATACTCGTTAAAATTGATATAATAAAATACCCCGTCATATGCTATCTCATATATCTCACGAATAGGTTCCAGGATCGCTACCCTGCCCTGTGCCCCCACAGCACATGCCCATGAGTCAACATCATAGAAATAATATTGATCATCATAAAGATAAGGATCTCTCCGCATGGATATATCTACAAGTGAACCGCTTTCGTCATCATAACGCTGGTCTGTAGCAAGTGCCGTACTGCTGTCCCATTTTTTATTGATCTTTTCTATATCATCTTCAGTGCAGTTATAAAGAGCGGCAAACCATCTGTCTGTATCCTTCTTATCCACGCTGAAATAGAAACCGTACTCTGTATATCCTCCAAGGGGATCTTCCTTATCCTCGGAAACAAAGCAGTCTTTGCTGATCCTCAGGCCATCAAACTGATACATCTCCGTTCCCCTGTCGATAAATCCGGCCAGCCTCTGCTCCACATCCTCTATATCGGTATGGTCATAAGCCATAGTGTAACTGTAGTCCGCAAAAACACTCAGTGCCCGACCAATATCTCCGGGAAGTTCCGATACATCAAGCGTTTGCAGACTGCGTTCAGCCTTGCATTCACCGAAGATCAGTTCATCATCTTCCGGTCCTGGTTCCTCAGTGATAACCTCCGGATCATCACCGCCACCCGGAACGTCGATCACAGGTTCCTCTGTGGGTTCCGGCTTGTTAGTATCTATTATAGTTGGTCCGTCCTCTTCAGTCGGTGAAGGCAGCGGCCCCCTCAGCTCTTCCTTATTACTGCATGCAGTTAACGCCGCCATCATTAATATTGCTGTTACGATCTTCTTTTTCATTATTCACTCCCTGGATTTTACAAACTCTGTTCCACGTACGAAGATGTATCTTCCGAAATGTACTCGAAAGACACATCATTCATGATATAGCCACAACTATATATTTTATCACATAAATCGTAAATTATTACGCATCTACCGCCAGCAATTCTTCCTCTACCGCAGTAAATACCTTTTCAAAATCATACTCCGGAGAAAACCTTTCAGCAATATCGCATATCAGCTTTACCCTGATAACATCCTCCTCAACCTCATCAGCAATCTGTTCGATAGTCTTACCTTTACGAAGTTTCTTGCATATCAACTCAACCAAATGTCTGTCTATCCCCTGTTCTATTCCCTGCTTTATACCCTGTTCTACTCCACCGTTCCAATACTCATCCAACCCTGATTTCATTCCTTTTATCCCTCCATTTCCACCTTTGTCAATCTGATCAACTATATACCTGAAACCTTTATCATCTGTAAGGCTCGACAGTAACTGCATGACTTCGCGCACATGCTTTACTTCCTCCGTCGAACCAATATACCTGCCGGTAGTCCGCATCTGTACAAAGTAATCAGCCACATACTTGAAATCACTCTTAAAACCGTTTTCCTGTTCCGGGGTAAGCCAGGCTATCTCAAATATATTTATCCTATAATCAGATACATAATCTTTAAGATCCGGTAAAAGCTTATCCCCCAAAGCTTCATGAAGTGTTTTTGCTTTATCCCAATGTTTTTCATAACCAAAATACAATACCAGTGTGATTACCGGGCATTTATCTACTTTCTTTTTACTACGTCCTTTTTTGTCCTTCTCATACTTTATCTGATCCCGGTATGAAGCGCCATCATAACCTATAATACGTATAGGCATATCATCCTCAGCCTGGGATTCATTTTCAAGGCCGAGCATAGATATCCTTATGTCGTTATTACACCAATTCTTCGCAACATCTCTCTCAATCTCACGAAAGCGCTTACTGCCGTTATAAGCTTTATGCACGAATACATTTTCGAGCTTATCTTCTTCAACCCTGTCCTCACCGCAAAACAGTAGATTATTTACTATATCAGCGAACACGTCATTATATGCGCAGAGCGATTTCTCTAATATATCCTTTTCGCCCATTTTCTATTCCTCCTTACATGATATTTACATCGATGTAAAAAGACAATAGAACGTATGTTCTGTTTCGTCAATATGGTTATAACCAAATTTATGAACCGTTTTATCCCCAATACCTTTTTACAATAACACAAAACCGGCGGTCTCACAAGCCGCCGGTAGTGAAGCGCTACACAACGCGCTATCCCGTTGATCAACTCCCCAAGATCGATACCATTTGATTCTCAATATCATTAATCATTTTATCCGTATTCTCTTTTTCTTATTGAGCAATCCGAACATATTTCTATCCTCTTGCGTACCTCCGGAGCCACGCTTCATCTCTGTATTCTCCGTTCTCATTAACTTGACAGCCGCGGCAGAGGTCATCTGATATCTCCAGGATGACATCCTTAAGCTCAAGATCATTTTTCCATTTATCTTCGATAGCCTCATATCCTAACAGTGCCCCTAAAATGTTTCCCGCAACAGCGCCGGTAGAATCACTGTCTCCCTTATGATTGACCGATGCAATAATGCCGGCTGAAAAATCATCCTGATGACGCAGCGCACAGTATACTGCTATTGCCAGAGTTTCCTCTGCTACCCAGCCTTCTCCCAGCGCATGTATGTTCATCAGATCAGGCTTGCCATTTTCCGAAAGTGTAACAGCACGGTCTATCAGCGCAGCCAGGGTCCTAATGTGCTCGTCCCCGACAAATATCCCGGCGGTGGCATTCTTTGCCTGCAATACTATCTCCTTTAAGCTCAATTTCTCTTTAGGAAATACTATAAGGCTTATAATATGCGTTAGCATGGCAGCCGGCATATATCCAAGTGAATGACCATGTGTGATCGCCGCTATCTCCGCACCTTCCATATCCAGGTCAAGCAGATTGTCTTTATCGCCATAGTACAATGCCAGCGGTGCTACCCTCATAACACCGCCACAGCCTTTACTGTCGTTCACGCGTGCCTTAATAAAACTGCCCGTAATACTTTTGCTTTTCTGAATACTAAGTGCAGAAAGACAAGCACTGCCAGGTGCTCTGCGCTTATACAGTTCCGGCACTTCAGACAGCCAGGTATAATATGGCATTTCCTTGCCTTCAAAATATTCCAGAGCCTCAGCGTAACTCATCTGCTGGGTTCTGAGCCAGTCCATATACGCCTTTTGCACATAAA
>CAMVRS010000025.1 GCA_947169935.1 uncultured Lachnospiraceae bacterium | reverse complement strand
TCCAGAAGCTTTTCATAGATCTTTCGCTTAAAAATCAAGGCAGCCTCCTCCTTACAGCTGATTTTGCCCTGATTTTATCACTCTTGTCCAAAAAGCGCAACATGATTTGTTATTAATCTTTGGCGTATGCGCAGTTTCGCGCGGGTATAATCGTTGGTCTGTGCGCACTATACAGGCCTTTCAATGTAGCAATGTGCAATCTTTTGTTTGCCAACTGCAATATCGCTGTTTTTGGCATCGCTTCTTCCTCCTTTCTACCGAATAACTTCTGGACATCGTGTCCAAAAGTTCACCACAACAGAGACAAAAAAAGACACTTCCTTTGAAATTTCTTTCATAGAAAGTGTCCTTTGGTCTTTCAATATTAACTTGGTCTCAGTAGTTTATAAATGCATAATCATGAATTATCATGCACTATTCTTGGAAAAAGTGGGGTAGAAATGGGGTAGTAAAGACCACTTCAAATCCCTCAAAGCCGCATGGTTACTGAGTTTCTTTAAGATAAAGATTTCAGTGTCGGGAACAGCAGCACGTCCCTTATCGCAGGGCTGTTCGTGAGCAGCATTACCAGACGGTCTATGCCATAGCCGATACCACCGGTGGGCGGCATGCCTATTTCAAGTGCATTTAAGAAGTCCTCGTCGGTGTGCTCTGCTTCGTCGTCGCCTGCTGCCGCATTGGCATCCTGCGCTGCAAAGCGCTCTCTCTGGTCGATAGGATCGTTAAGCTCTGAATATGCGTTGCACATCTCCCAGCCGTTGATGAAGAGCTCAAAACGCTCTACATGGCCTTCGTAGCCGGGTTTCTTCTTGGTAAGAGGAGAAACCTCGATGGGATGATCCATTACAAAGGTAGGCTGCACCATGTGCTCCTCGCAGAACTCTTCAAAGAAGAGATTAAGGATATCACCTTTCTTATGACGCTCCTCGTACTCCACACCATTTTCCTTAGCCAGCTTCTTTGCAGCTGCATCATCGGGTACCTGGGCGGGATCGTCAAAGTCAATGCCTGTATACTGCTTAACGGCATCTGCCATGCGCAGTCTTGCAAAAGGCTTGCCGAAATCAAGTTCTATATCGCCGTACTTAAAGGTGGTGGTTCCCAGTACGCTCTGTGCCAGATGACGGAACATCTCCTCGGTCAGGTCCATCATGCCGTTGTAATCGGTATATGCCTGATACAGCTCCATCAGGGTAAACTCGGGATTATGTCTGGTATCCACACCTTCGTTACGGAACACACGGCCGATCTCGAATACTCTCTCCATGCCGCCTACGATAAGTCTCTTAAGATAAAGCTCCAGTGATATACGAAGCTTAAGATCCTCATCCAGCGCATTGAAGTGGGTCATGAAAGGCCTTGCTGCTGCGCCGCCTGCATTTGCAACCAGCATTGGGGTCTCAACTTCCATGAAATCCTTCTTTGCAAGGAAGTTACGGATCTCCCAGATTATCTTGGAACGCTTCATGAACACGTCACGTGAATCCAGGTTCATGGTAAGATCTACATAACGCTGGCGGTAACGTGTATCGGTATCGGTAAGTCCGTGGAACTTCTCCGGAAGCACCTGCAGCGATTTGGTCAGCAGGGTCATCTCCGTTGCATGGATGGAGATCTCTCCGGTCATTGTACGGAATGCATATCCCTTGATACCATAGATATCGCCTATATCGGACTTCTTAAAACCTGCATAAGCCTCATCGCCGAGGGCATCTTTCGATACATAGACCTGTATATCGCCCTGACGGTCGCGGATGTTTGCAAAGGAAGCCTTGCCCATCACACGCTTGAACATCATACGTCCGGCAACGGATACGTTGATCGGGGATGCGTCAAGTACAGCGCGGCGTGCGTTGTATGCTTCCTTCTTTGCACTGCGGTAAGCAGCTACTACATCATCAGCTGCACCTTCAGCGGGCTCGGGAGGAACTTCCATCTCCGTATAGCTCTTAAGTATTTCCTTCTCATGCTCTTCATAGAGCTTCTTCACCTCATCGGTGTGATGAGTCTGGTCATACTTAGTGATAACAAAGGGATCCTGTCCGGCCTGCTGTAATTCAGCAAGCTTCTCCCTTCTTACTTTTCTTAACTGGTTCAGGTCCTGTTCAACAGGAGCCTTGCTCTGATTCTCTTCTGCCATATCTTTCACCTAATATACGGCATTACTGCCATTATTTCTCTTAATCTGCCTTAACCCAGATATCAAGCACTTCATATTCAAGCATGCCGGCGGGAGCTTCCACGCTTACGACATCACCCTTCTTTGCTCCGATAAGTGCCAGTCCCAGGGGAGAATCATTAGAGATGATCCCCAGCAGAACATTAGCTTCCGTACCACCCTTTATGGTATACTCAACAGTCTTATTCTTCTGCTTATCTTTAAGCTTAACGGTACAGCCGAATACTATGGCATCGATCTCGCCATCATGCTGGTCAATATCCATAACCTCAACGTTCTTCAGTATATTTTCCAGCTCCTCGATACGTGCCTCGACGTCGCGCTGCTCATCACGCGCTGCATCGTATTCTGCGTTCTCGGAAAGGTCGCCCTGTTCCCTGGCTTCCTTGATCTTCTGTGAGATCTCTTTTCTGCGTACAGATTTCAGATGCTGCAGTTCGTCCTCGTACTTGCGTAAGCCTTCTCTTGTCAGATAATTTTTCTTCTCTGCCATTTTGTGCCGCCTCTTTCCTTTCGTTATTTAAACTACACAACAGGGCGATAACCCGCCCAAAATACCAAGGTATTATACATTATTCTTTCAATCCGTGTCAAGCTGTGAAAGCAGTGCTTCCAGATCCTCCATGCTCTCCATTTCACAGGCTGCCTTGCGCAGTCTGGCGGCATGAGGAAAGCCTGCCAGATACCAGGCAGCGTGCTTGCGCATCTCACGGATACCTATATATTCGCCCTTTATCTTAAGCTGAAGGGCCGCATGTTCGCGGATCATCGCCACGACCTCTTCTTTCGCCGGCCTTTGCGGGATTACGCCTGTTGCAAGATATTCCTTTATATCCCTGAAGATCCAGGGATTGCCCTGGGCCGCTCTGCCTATCATCAGCGCCTCGCAGCCCGTCTCTTCCCGGCAGCGCGCCGCAGCTTCGACGCTGTTTATATCGCCGTTGGCTATAACAGGGATGCTTACCGCTTCCCTGACCTGCCTGATGATATCCCAGTCGGCCTTTCCGCTGTAGTACTGCTCTCTGGTCCTGCCGTGCACCGCTATAGCCGCGGCCCCTGCATCTTCCAGATACTTTGCCAGCTCTGCCGCATTTACATGCGCCTCGTCAAAACCCTTGCGGATCTTTACCGTGACAGGTTTCTTTATCGTGGAAGAAACAGCTTTTACTATAGCCGCAGCCAGCACGGGATCCTTCATAAGGGCGGAACCTTCGCCGTTGTTCACCACCTTTGGCACAGGGCAGCCCATGTTGATGTCCAGTATATCAAAAGGCCTGTCCTCTATGCTCTTTGCCACTTCCGCCATCAGTTCCGGCTCCGAACCGAAAAGCTGTAAGGACACCGGCCGCTCTGCCTCATCGATCGCCATCAGTGCTTCGGTATTCTTATTGCGGTAGTGAATGGCTTTGGCACTGACCATCTCCATGCACAAAAGATCTGCCCCCATCCTCTTACAGAGGATACGGAAGGGCAGATCGGTGACCCCGGCCATAGGTGCCAGGATAAGGGGATCCTTTAACTCAAGCTCCCCTATCTTCATTTCTTATTTTTTTCGAAGATGATGCGCAGACCGTCCAGCGTGAGTCCGCGGTCATATACCTCGATAACATCCGTCTCATCGGCGATGATGGAACCCAGGCCGCCGGTCGCGACCACCTTCATCTCGGAGAGGCCGGCTTCTTCCTTCACTCTGCGGACTATATATTCCGTCTGGCCGATCTGGCCGTATACCAGACCTGCCTGCATACTGGTAACGGTATTCTGGGCCAGTATGGAATCGGGCTTTTTGATCTCGACTTCGGGCAGCTTTGCGGTGTCTTCCCAAAGAGCCTTTGCGCTTATCTTGATGCCGGGTGCTGTGATACCTGCCACAAACTCACCTTTTTCGTTGATCAGGTCATAAGTGGTAGCCGTGCCGAAATCCATTACCAGCACGGGGCCGCCGTATTTCTCATATGCCGCTACGGCGTCCACGATACGGTCAGGACCTATCTCCTTGGGATTCTCAGTCACGATATGTATGCCGGTCTTTAAGCCGGGGCCTACTATCATGGGCTTCTTATCCAGGAAACGCTCGATTCCGCCGGTCAGCGAATGCATTACGCCGGGCACAACGGATGATATGATCACGCCTTCCAGCTCGGTAGCCTTAACATTATTGTATTTAAGCAGATCGGTCACTGCCAGGCCGAATTCATCGGAAGTACGCGGAGTTCCTGTCATCAGGCGGAAGCTCCCGACAAGTTTTTTCTTATTGTAAAGACCAAAGGTTATGTTTGTATTGCCTACGTCGACTACCAAGAGCATGGTTGTTCCTCCTTAAAAAGATTCTTCGTCGCTTCGCTCCTCAGAATGACACGGGGGCATTCCTAGAATGACACGGGGGCATTCCTAGAATGACACGGGGGCATTCCTAGAATGACAGGTATGTCATCCTGAGCGCAGCGAAGGATCTTATCTTATATAGTTTCTTTTAATATAACAGTCCTGTAATACAGGCTCAGCTGCTCGAAGAGCTCGCGCTTTTTGTTGCGGATCTGTCCCACCAGAAGACCGGCGGATACCTCATCATAAAGATAATCATCTTCAGCGGCCTGAGTGTCCATGGAAACGCTGCCATCTTCCTCAAATACGATGGTGAAGATGCCACCCGCTTCCTCGGTGAAAAGGACGCAGATTATATGAAGCTCGTCCTGAATGGATGAGGGCAGATTGCCGTACTCATCTTTATTGAAGTAATACTTCTGTTCATATGCATTGGCGCCACAGAGGACGCTCCTTTTTTCAGACATAACCGTAAATCCCCCGCACGCTCACTTCTCCGGACGCCACCGTAACGGCAGTGCCGTCAGACTTATTGATGATAAGCTCTCCCTTATCATTGATACCCTCTGCCACGCCGGTGTATTCGCCCTTGGGATCAAGAACCTTTACCTCACGGCCGCGGTTGATAAGATAACTGTCGTAGATATGTACAAAATCCGACACATCCCCGCGCTCGGCGAAAATCCCGTAATAATATTCAAAATACTCCATCACAGCCACGATGATCTGTGCCCTGTCTATCATCTCGCCCTGACAGAGACGCAGGGAAGTTGCTACATCTGCCACTTCCGGAGGGAAATAGGTCTGGTTGACATTTATACCCACGCCTATGACCACATGATGGATATAGTCCGGCTCCGCGCTCATCTCAGTCAGTATGCCGCAGACTTTGCGGTCCTGCACCAGTACGTCATTGGGCCATTTGATATTGACTTTCAGATCCTTGTACAGCCCGCTGATGACCTCCGCCACGCTTATTCCCATAAGCAGCGTGAGCATTGATGCCCGTTCCGGTGAAAAGTCCGGACGCAGCAGCAGGCTCATGTATATGGCCTCTCCCGGAGGTGATACCCATTCGCGGCCGCGGCGGCCTTTGCCCGCTGTCTGATGATCGGCCACTACCAGGGATCCGTGCTCCATCCCTTCCTCAGCCAGATATCTGGCGTCGTCATTGGTGGATTCGGTCTCCTTGTGGTAATAGACCCTCTGGCCTGCCCACTTGGTATTGATGCGGCTCATCAGCTCACTGCTGGATAAGATATCAGGATAAGAAAGCAGACAATAACCTTTATTGGTCACTGCTTCTATATCATAACCCTCAGCCTGGAGCTGCTTGATCACCTTCCAGACGGCCGTGCGGGATACACCCAGCTTATCACATATTTCCTGTCCGGAGATATAATCCTTGCTGTTTCTTATAGCTTTTAAAATCTCAGCCTTTGTGCTGACAGCCATATCACGCCCCCAGAGTAGCTGCCATTACAGCCTTTATCGTATGCATGCGGTTCTCAGCCTCCTGGAACACCTTGGACTGGGGACCTTCGAATACTTCATCGGTAACTTCCATATCGACAATGCCGAACTGCGCGCCTTTTTCCTTTGCGGTCTCGGTCTTAAGATCGTGGAATGCCGGCAGGCAGTGAAGGAAGATGGCGCTCTTCTTTGCCTTGCCCATAAGCTCTGCGGTCACCTTATAGGGTGAAAGCTCTTTAATGCGCTCCTCCCAGATCTCGTCAGGCTCGCCCATGGATACCCACACATCGGTATAGATGATATCCGCATCCTTTGCAGCTTCTGCCGCATCCTCCGTAAGGGTGATGCTGCCGCCGCTCTCTTTAGCCCATGCTTCACAGGTCTTAACAAGCTCAGGATCCGGGAAATATTTCTCAGGCGCTGCTGCCGCAAAATGCATACCCATCTTGCTGCACAGTACCATCAGTGAATTGCCTGTATTGTAACGGGCGTCGCCCATATAAGCCAGTTTAAGGCCTTTGTGATCGCCGAAAACTTCACGTATCGTGAGAAGATCGGCCAGCATCTGGGTAGGATGATATTCGTTGGTAAGGCCGTTCCATACGGGCACCTTTGAATAACGTGCCAGCTCCTCTACTATCTCCTGACCGTAGCCGCGGTACTCGATACCGTCAAACATGGAAGAAAGAACCCTCGCTGTATCGGCGATGCTCTCCTTCTTACCGATCTGGGAGCTCTTGGGATCCAGATAGGTGCAGCCCATGCCCAGGTCGTGCGCTGCCACTTCAAAAGAACAGCGTGTACGTGTACTGGTCTTCTCAAATATAAGAGCCACATTCCTGCCGCGCATCGAATCTACGGGCACATGCTCCTTTTTCTTTCTCTTTAATTCTGCTGCCAGATCCACGAGATAAAAAATCTCCTCCGGCGTGAAATCCTTTAATGTAAGAAAATGTCTTCCTTTAAGATCGACCATGTTGCGTACCTCCGTTTGAAAAAAACTGCTTCAATAATACACTATACTGATGGTATTTGCAAATAAAAAAGATCCTTCGCTTCGCTCAGGTTGACAGAGAGAAGGGAAGGATCTTTACCAGAATACATGACCTGCTATCACTATACCGTCGCGGTAGCCTGTAGCACGGAAGTGCGTTGCGTCGCCTACATTTGAGTGACCGTCAAGGGCTTCCTGCGCTGCCTGGAGACAGCTTGCGCTGACGCCCGCCGCGATCCTGCGGTCCACGCCGCCGCTGCCTGCAGGGCCGAACTGCCCGGACGCATAGATAACGCCGTAAAGTGTATTGGGATAAGCCGGGCTGCGCAGACGGTTCATGACCACCGCCCCCACTGCTACCTGGCCTTCATAAGGCTGGTTGCCTGCCTCACACTGGATCAGGGCTCCCAGGAGAACCACATCTGATGCCGTAGCTGCATACTTGCCGTAATACTTATTTCTCTCGGCCTCGATCTTCGCTCTCCTCTCGGCTTCCTCACGCTCTTTAATAGCTTCGAGGGTCTCACCGTAATCCATATGGAAGGAGATGTCCAGATACTGCTCGCTTAAGTATCCGCCTTCGCCTTCAAAATCTATCTTTACCCAGCCGTCGAGTTCCTCGACAACATCGTAAACTTCGCCGACGCCTACCAGGCCCCAGGTATCACATTCCGTATTGGGCTCTTTGCGTACGCGGAGCTGGTCGGTATTTACCTTTGCCTGCATAACTCCCACTTCATCCAGGAGTTCCTCTGCCTCATCGCCAAAGAGCAGATAATCGTTGCATACCCAGCCTTCCATATCGCCGGACTTTATCAGCGTCCATCCGTCGGTATATTCCTCGATGTATCCGCCGCAGTCCTTGTATAAAAGACCGATCTGCTCGGAAGTCTCATCAGCCTCGCTCCGGACATTAACGGAGGTATATACATTAGCCATAACTATGGATCCGGGGTTCTTCCAGGCGTTGTTCTTCTCGATGATCTCCTGCACTTCCTCTTCTGTGGGAACTATATCCACTTCCACCACATCGGCTGCACCGGCGCTGGCTTCTTCCAGTATTTCAGCGCTGTATGCTGAGTCCGCAGTCCTTCCGTTTAAAGGCAGAAGGATAAAAGCACCCAGTCCGGCTGCTGCCGCAAACGCTGTTCTGTATGCAGTTTTGAGACCTTTTGACACCTTCATGCCGTTGATTGTTCCCCGTTCAGAATCCATAATTATGTAAACTTGTTACTAAATTATGTCAACTTATTACGTAAATGTTTCATATTTGTTACGAATTTGTTAACTTTTGGGGGATTTTAGCACTTTTGAAACAGGTTGTCAAGAGCTGAGGACGTCAGCCCAGCAGGGAAAAATCATCATATGCAGGCATTGCCTTCATAAATATGAAATAGAGACAGAGGATCAGCAGAAGCGCCATGACGGCGATGATCACAGGAGTTCTGAACTTCTCATATTTCTTAAGCTTCTCCGGAAGCTGTATCCTGTCATATCCGCTGCATATCCAGATAAAAAACGCAAGGGCGGAAGGCAGCACATATCTGCCCTGGCGCTGGAAATCCATGGCATATGCATAGAACATCCAGAGGCCGAAATTAAGGATAACGCCACAAAGCAGCATAAGGCTGTATGCGATACTGCGCTTATCCGCAGTTTCCTTCCTGGCCCTGCTCATAATGAAGGATATGACCAGCGCCGCAATGCCGGCAGCAAAAACAAAGCCGTATATCATGTAATAGGGCTTTGTTGTGTGAAGTATCGTGGCGCCATAGTCTGCCACAAATGAAATGAACAGCCAGAAGAAAAGTCCCGGCGTAGCAAGGAATTCAAAGAAACTCTGGCCCTTTTCCATGGGCGAAGGTTCGATCACCAGGCCCACCCGCGCACGGTCTTTAAGCTGCTGGGCTTTCAGGCTGGCCAGTCCCAGAAAGTCCCCGTTGTTGACCGCAGCGCTTCTGATAAACCACCAGCTCGCACCGGCAAAACATATCAGCAGGATAAGCCCGCCGTATATCATCATCTCCTTAAACTTAAGTCTGTATTTCCCGTCTTTCTTTTCTATAAAAAGATATATGAAATACAGGGCACTTCCCGGAAGAAATGCATAACAGTTGTAATAGGACAATATGCAGCAGACCGCCCCTATGGAGAAGCCCACGCAGTTACGCCAGTTAACGCCGTCCTGTCCCATAGCCAGCAGGAAATATGACATTATCACGATGGACATGATACCGCAGGCATCCAGGTTTACGTAGCTGAAGATAAAGAGCATCTGGGGAAGATACATGAACATCACAGGCAGCAGCTTTCCCGCAGGCCTGTCTTTAAAAAGCCTCTTTCCCAGCGCCCATACAAAGCAGGCGCTTGCCACGCCCATCAGCAGATTGACGGATCTGGCGGCCAGTATATAGCTGCTCTCCAGCTGTGAAAAATAAGATACCAGCTTAATGGCTCCCGCCATCAGGATATAGCTTAAGCCCGGCAGGTAAGCATACGATCCGCCGTAGCCGCTGATGCCCACTTCCGGCTCCCAGCCAAATGGCAGTCTTCCGTGTTCAAAAATAAAGCGGGGAATAAGATAGCGGTCCATCTCATCCGGAGGACAGAGCATGGTCTCCCAGAATATATAAGCCGGCTGGTGCATCACCAACCGGCTGCAAAGAAATACAAAACCTGATAAATAGAGCAGGAAAAATATAAGCTCTCTTATTTTTTTCCCTTTATTATCCAAAGCTTACAGCTCCCGTGAACGCTCTGCTGCGGCCTCCACCGCATCTATAACCGCACCGCGGAAGCCTTCCTGCTCCAGTACGCGTACAGCTGCGATCGTGGTTCCTGCAGGTGAGCATACCATGTCCTTAAGCTCACCGGGATGTTTGCCGGTATCCAGCATAAGCTTGGCACTGCCGTAAACTGCCTGGGCTGCAAACTCATAAGCCTGGGCGCGGGGCATGCCTTCCTCAACGGCTGCATCAGCCATGGCCTCAATGAACATAAATACATAGGCGGGTGCTGAACCGCTGACGCCTACAACTGCATCCATAAGCTTTTCAGATACCACGGATGCACGTCCGAAAGCCCTTAAGATGGAAAGGGCTGTTTCCTTCTCTTCATCGGTAACCAGGGCATTGGGGGTAGCTGCTGTGATAGCCTCTCCTACCAGTGCCGCAGTATTGGGCATGCAGCGCACACATTTGATGTCGCTGCCAAGATGCTCTGAAAGCCATGCAATGGTCTTGCCTGCCATGATAGATATGACCACCTGATCCTTACGCAGCGCGGCCTTGAATCCCTCTATGGCCTCTGCCGCAAACTGAGGCTTTACAGCCAATACAAGATAGTCCGCATTCTTAACCACTTCATTATTATCCGTACCCGCGTTGATCTTAAACTCTTCGGCGCGCTTCTTTGCCATATCTGCATTCACATCTGCGCCGTATATATCCGAAGCAGCCACCAGCCCCTTCTTAAGAAGTCCGCCTATCATGGCTCCGGCCATATTACCAAGTCCGATAAATCCTATTTTCATTTTTTTATCCTCCCTTTGACAGCTTCTTCCCTGAATGAAGAAACCCCAAAATAGCAAACTGTATTTTACTACAATGGGGCACTTAATTCAATCCTCTGTTTTGCGTATCCCCGCTCTACCGGCCTTTTGCCTTTATCTGTACAACAGACGACACTATCTTATCATATAGCAGTTTCAAAACGAGCGGACCGAACAGGCCAAAGACAACGTAGATCGATCTTACATTGCTGTTGATCTCCCAATAATACCATTCTGATCCCATAAAGTATTCGGAATTAAAGAAAGGTAAGGTAATAAGGTTATCATTGACCGCCATAAGAATGCAGTTCAGCACATTGAAAAACGCAATATGAAATCCCATTATCCAGAACGTATTACAGGAAATATAGTTAACCAGCCTGCTCTCCTGCAAAGGCTTGCCGAGAAGATCTACGATCGTCAGCCAGAATGCTATTCCGATAACAGAAGATATCAGCGGAGTGATGATATAAGGACTTGTAAATCCCGACAGGTCATCAATTCTGTCGAAAGCGATATCGTAAGCCATCGGCATACAGTTGGAACGCACCATGTTGACGATAATAAGTGCGAACAGCAGTCCGACCTTCCGACCTCCCGAGAGTTTTTCATGCTTCTCCTCAAGATACTCCCTGTAGAGAATACCAAGCTCGATAAACGGAAGCAGGAACAACACCTTTAAAGGAAGCAGGACGTTCTCCAGAGCGACCGGGTCCGTATTCTTCACCAGGTATACTGCAAGCAGGCTGAGGCAGGCAAATACCGGGAACATGATGTAGCTGCGCCAGATCCTGAAAAGAAGCTTCTTCAGGACCGCATATACCATAAGAACAGAGAACAACGATATCACGAACCACATGGGCGTTACCAGAGCATAAGGAGCGCCCACAGTCACTACTCTCTGCAGCATATACACAAGATACCCCGGCGGATAGGAAGGCACTTCACCGAGCTTATATAGATCGATCAGCCACTGTATCCCGAACACTGCCACGGATATCCCAATATACGGCAGGATCAGCGTTCTGATCTTCTTCCACAGGTAAGCCGGAAGCCTGGTAGAAGAATCCACCTTGTTGAAGTATCCGGATATGAATACGAACATCGGCATGAAGAACGAGTTATACGGGATGTAACTGCCTAATAAGTTAAATGCCGTAAAAGTGTGCGAGTCAACTACCATGAAGATGCCTATAGCAGACAACAGCATAAATTTCTTATTAGACTTGGTTCGCATAGCTTTCACTCCTTATCTGATCTTTTTTCATCAAAAGATTATATCACGGCTCCGGATCCGTTGCGATACCCGATGACGGGATATTCTGTGTATCAGGCTCCTGCCCTTCGACCATAAAGTCTTTTATTATTATGCTTACGTCATCGCCCACTGAAGCTTCCAATAAAGCTTTCAGGCCGTCATACTTTTCTTTGCTGATCTTTGTGTAGTAATCCTGCGGAATGCACAGTATCTCAACCTTATCTTCACCTGTCTCCCTCCAGCCGACATACACCTGTGGAAAACCATAAGCAGAATTTATATCATCTGCTAAAGCATCGCATAGATAATCGTAATACTTTATCTTTGTGTCATCAAAAACTATTATTTCTCCATTCTCATCCAGCACATGCATTCCGATTATCTTAGTATCATCCAGCCAGTCCCTGGAATCGCTGCTGTACATGCTGCGTGATACCATATCGAATGTGATATCTGCATTATTGGTAAGAACGATGAACATGCCGTCATGGGCCGCACCGGGATCACGCCCTCTTAACTCTTTTTTATACTGATAAGTTTTCCTGTTTCCGTCACTGTCTACAACATACACTCCGTTTTCATAAGTGTAGTTCACGTCCATGTTTTCCAATGCATTGATCCCTTCGGTCTCATCTTTTTTCGGATTTGTAAGGAAGCATACTGCTACAATAATGCATGCGATCAACGCGATTATGATGATCCAAAAAGCAGGTTTCTTATAATTCAGGATTCCCTTTATCCTGGACTTTACTCCTGTCTCCCCAAAGGCCAGGGGGCAGGCGGTTATGATCTTTCCCGATATGCTTAACTCAAGAAGTGTCTGGGAATATAATGCCATATAATCCCTGTCCTTATCTTTTATGACCTTTTCGTCGCAGGCTGCTTCTATATCCCTGCATAAAAGTATGTATGCCAGCCAGCACAGAGGGTTAAACCAGTATACTGAAAGCAGGGCGAAACCGATGGGCTTCCACCAGTGATCACGCCTGCTTATGTGCGCTCTCTCATGCGCGCATACCATTTCCATCCTTTCACCTTCCAGCGCCGAAGGCACATATATCAATGGTCTGATCATTCCAAGTATAAAAGGCGTCTTTACTTCATCGCACAGCATAATGTTATCTTTTAATCTTATCGATGCGCTTACCTTTCTTCTGACAGCGATATAACTGATAAATGCATAAAGCATCATCACTGCCATGCCCACGATCCAGATACAGAACGCAGCGGATAAGACGTTATGCATTATGTGCTCGCCTGCCTCCTCTGATGTGGCATACGCTACGCTCATCGCAGGGTTTATCGTGTTATTGATAACTGCAATGCCCGTATCTATATGCGGCTGCATATCCGCTGTCTCGGGAACTACCTTTCCGCTGGGTATAAGACTCAGTGCGCTTTCGATGGATACAGGGCAGATAAGCCTTACAGCGACCAGCCCCCATAACAGGCAGGATATCCATCTGGGTGCTTTCTTTAAAAGCAGCCTCAGCACGATCACTGCCAGGATCAGCCAGGATGCCCCCCATGTCATGTTAAGTATCTTTAAGAATACCGCACTCATATCTCACCCCTTATTCTTAAAACCGTCTATCAGCTTCTGTATCTCATCCACTTCTTTGCTACTTAGCTTTTTGCGTGAAGTAAAGGCCGCTATAAAAGCCGGCAGTGAACCGTCATAAGAATCTTCGATTATCTGCTCGCTCTTTGCCGAATAGAATTCCTCTTTGCTCATAAGCGAAGTAACTATACCGTCTTCATTCTGCAGCAGCCCTTTTTCGCAGAGCTTCCTTAACACCGTATAGGTCGTGGGCTTTTTCCAGTTAAGCTCCTCCGCGCATACCTTCACCAGGTCTCCTGACGCTATAGGTTCGTTGGCCCACACAATATCCGCAAAACGTTCCTGTACTGCCGCCAGTTCTATATCACTCATAATGATCCTCTCCTTTGGTTTATTGCCGAATACCAATTTCGGTTTATTGTTGTAAACCAGTTTTAGTTTATACCTGTAAACCAAATTTGTCAACAATAAAAAAACGGCTTCGGCCGTTTTTTCATTTCACAGTATCCGCCGGGATCTTTAAATACCCCTTACTGTACCTGCCGGAATCTTTAAATACTCCATAAGCGCACTTTCCAGCAGCCTTGAATAATTCACTTTCTTTATCTCTGCTTCTCTCTTCAGCCATGCCGGAAGAGTAACATTCGTTTTTACCCGTTCATTATCCTTATTGATCCTATACAGATCAGGATGTATCGTAACTGCAAGTATTATATTTCCTTTGACATCATCCTGTGACAGAACGGTTGACGGCACCGGTATTTCTTCACCATCTTCTTCAATACCGTATATGTGCAGACTCGCTGCTTCCTCCGCCATCATCCGGGCTTCTTCCAGATCATTTCCCTGACTGAAACACCCCGGAAGATCCGGAAATGATATACTATACCCGCCTTCTTTTTGAGGCTCCAAAACAGCCAGATAGGTAAGTGTCTTCATATGCATCCTCCATAATACTATTTTAACCCTGCCTGCTTAAGGATATTGTTTAATGTCCCGGGTGCTATATCCTTTCCTGAATGAACCGGTACAGTGACCCTCCCGGGCTTGTCCGGATGCTTTAATTGTACATGCGAACCTTCCTGATCCACTTTATACCATCCATCCGCCATAAGCTTTTTCAAGAGTTCTTTGGAAGTCATTTGCCACTCCTCGCAGTTGATTGTACGCCCATTTTATACGCACGTCAATATGATTTTTGCTGTTGAAATATCTGTATCAGTAGTGATATAATAACCAACGGATTATACCATTGGTTACATTCTATATTATCCAATGGTTAGTGTCAATAAGGAGGGACTATCTTAAGATGGAAAAGGAAATCTTATGTGACCGCTTAAAAAAAGCACGTGAAGCTTTAGATATCACTAAAGCCGAAGCTGCAAGAAGACTTGGCTTAACGACGATCGGATACTGCAGATATGAATACGGGGACAGGACCCCATCCATGCAGACCCTAAACATTATTGCACAATGTTTCAATACTTCCGTGGATTATCTTTTGGGTAAAACCGACGATCCGGCTCCCGATATACTTGTTATAAACAGATCAGAGAATCCGGATTTATTCCGTCTTATAGAATTATGCAGAAAAGATACTTCATCTATGGATCGCCTGCTGGCTTACTATAGTAAAATCAGTAAACCGTGCAAATAAAAAAACGGCTTCGGCCGTATTTTCACATTCCCGCCGGAATTATTAAATACTCCATAAGCGGATCCCAAAAAGAAAAGGGGGCAGTAACCTGCCTCCCGGATCATTTATATCCCCTCTGCCTGGCTGCTTCATACAGCAGCAGCGCCGCACTGACTGAGGCGTTTAACGATTCCGTCTTTCCCGCCATGGGGATATACACCGTATCGTCCGCCCCGTCTATTGTTTCTTTCTTAAGGCCCTTGCCCTCATTGCCGATTATAAAGGCTGTGCCCTGCGAATAATCCCTGCTGCTGAAGGCTTCCGCGCCTTCCATGGCGGCAGCATGGATCTTAACGCCGCGCTTTCTTAGTATATCAAAGCAGAAACTCAGATCGTTCAGTCTCATAAACGGCAGGCGGAATATGGCACCCATGGTGGAACGCACTACCTTGGGATTATAGATGTCAGCGGTCATACCGCCCAGTATCACTCCGTCAGCCCCTGCGGCTTCCGCGCTGCGCAGCACCGTGCCCAGATTGCCGGGATCCTGTATATCTTCCAGCATTATAAGAAGCGGTGCCTTGCCTTCCGGCAGCAGCTCATCCCATTCATGCTTCCGGCGCTTTACCACCGCCAGCACGCCCTGGGGCGTTACCACGTCCGACATCTTCTCAAGCACCGGTCCACTCACTTCCTGCGCCCTGCCGTCCCTTATAAGGAGGCTGATATCGGAATGCCCGCGCTTCTCAAGTTCAGCCAGACCTTCCTGCGTATAGTAAGCTTCCTTTATATCGGACAGGGGAATCTCCTCAAAAAGCCTCACTCCTTCAGCCACGAAGAGACCTTCCTCTTCCCTGAGGGAAGCCTTCTTATTCAGTGCCGCTACATGTTTTACCTTTTCGTTTGCCGGTGAGCTTATCACAGTATCTTGCTGACCTCGTATTCGTACTCGGGTATGCTCTTCTCCATTGCAAGAGCCTCATCTATGTCAAAGTCCACGAACTTTCCGTTCTTCTGTGCAATGACGCGGTTGCTCTTTCCCTCACTTAAAAGATCGGCAGCCATGGCTCCCATGATCGACGCATAATAACGGTCCTTACAGCTGGGCGATCCGCCGCGCTGCATGTAACCTAAGATAGTGGCTCTGGTCTCCATGCCCGTAGCAGCCTCGATACGTCTTGCCATGGAAGTGGAGTGGCCTATGCCTTCCGCATTTATGATGATATGATGCTTCTTGCCCTGCTTGCGGTTCTCAATAATATGATTTATGATGTTCTGCTCGTTATAATCGTATTTTTCCGGAAGCAGTATATCCTCTGCGCCGTTAGCCACGCCGCACCACAGCGCTATATAACCTGCGCCGCGGCCCATAACCTCTATAATGGAGCAGCGCTCATGCGATGAAGATGTATCCCTTACCTTATCGATGGCTTCCATAGCGGTATTGATAGCCGTATCAAAACCTATGGTGTAATCCGTGCAGGCGATATCCAGATCGATGGTGCCCGGAAGACCTACGGTGTTGATGCCCTCGTGCGAAAGCTTCTGTGCTCCGCGGTATGAGCCGTCACCGCCTATAACAACAATGCCGTCTATACCGTGCTTGCGGCAGATATCCGCGCCCTTCCTAATGCCCTCATCAGTCTTGAATTCAAGGCAGCGCGCAGTTCCCAGAATGGTGCCGCCCAGACCGATTATCTCGGATACAGAGTGTCTGTCCATATCTATTATCTCTTCATTCAGAAGGCCCTGATAGCCTTTCTTTATACCTTTTACCTTAAGTCCGTCGGCTATGGCTTTGCGGACAACGGCTCTGATAGCCGCGTTCATTCCCGGTGAATCGCCGCCGCTGGTGAGTACGCCTATGGTCTCTACTTTCTTATTTGCCATCTTTTCTGCCTCCTTACGGATAAAGTTTCCCCGAATATTTTATTCTATCATGCGGTATTTTTCAATACCTCTTAACAGCCGGCATGCGGTAGGTCACCTTTACATTACCTTCGCCCAGCAGCGCCTGCAGCGCCTCACGCAGCTCAAGGTCTGCATTGACGGATATGTTATGAGGCAGCTCCTCTATCTTCCTGCTGTCCGTATAATAAAGCTTGATACCATCCACGCCGTCGGAATCCCCGATCAGCTCCGTAACCTCCTGCCAGAGGGTTTCCTTCTGTGCCAGATCCTTAAACTGCAGCCAGAGCGTACGCGGTATATCTTCAAAACTGTATATCGCATCGGACATCAGCTTTCCGTCCTTATCTTCCTCAATACTCACGCGGCCGCTGACCAGTATCTTGTTGCCTTCTGCCAGCAACCCCTGGAACTGCTTATAGGTTTTGGGGAATACTATCACTTCCGCCTGCCCCACCATGTCTTCTATGGTGACAAAGGCCATGGCATCGCCCTTCTTGGTAAACTTAACATTCACGTTCTCCACCATGCCGCCCAGGGTGATGCGCTCGCCGTCACTTACGTTCATCTCCTCGGTGACCTCTCCGTCATCGGATACGTTCAGTACCAGATCCGCTGTGGTATTGGTGATCAGCTTATCCCACAGGCCGCTGTACTCCTCAAGGGGATGACCGCTTACATAGATGCCCAGCATCTCTTTTTCAAAGCCCAGCAGCATCTCTCTGGGATACTCTCCCGCATTCTCCGGCATCTTTATACGGAAGCTTTCCTTATCCTCTTCGCCGGCTATGTCAAAGAGGCTCATCTGGCCGCTCATGGACTGCTTTATCTTTTTCTGGGCCTGATCCATCATGGCCTGATAAACACCCATCAATGCCTTGCGGCTGTATCCGAAGCTGTCGAAAGCTCCCGCCTTAATCAGATTCTCCACCGCGCGCTTATTGACATCAAGCCCTGCCACGCGCTCGATAAAATCGTTCAGATCCTTATACAGACCGTGCTCCTCACGTTCCTCTACTATCAGATGTATCACCTTTCCGCCCACGCCTTTTACGGCGGTGAGGGCATACAGTATGCCTTCTTCCGAAACGGCAAAGCCCACGTCCCCGTGATTGATATCGGGAGGCAGCAGTTTAAGTCCCATCTGGCGCGCTATCTGGTTATATGCGGCCACCTTGCCGGAAAACTGTATGACAGAGGTCATCAGCGCCGCCATGTATTCCTTGGGATAATAGTATTTAAGCCAGGCCGTCTGGTATGCAACCACCGCATAGCAGGCCGCATGGGATTTGTTGAAGCCGTAATTGGCGAAGTCCATCATCATATTATAGACATCTTCCGCCACCTGCCTGTCTATACCGTTCCTTACGCAGCCCGGCACCGCCTTGGGCCACTTATCCTGAGGCTTACCCCCGGCTTTCGCTTCTTCTATCTCCTGATCATTTCCGTCAACAAAGATCAGCTTCTCTTTCTCCATCACATCATGCTTTTTCTTGCTCATTGCGCGGCGCACATTATCGGAACGTCCCAGGGTATAGCCTGCCAGCTCACGCACTATCTGCATAACCTGCTCCTGGTAGATTATACAGCCGTAAGTAGGCGCCAGGATGGGCTCGAGCTGATCGCAGGCATAGCTTACCTCTTCGGGATTCTCTTTATTCCTTATGTACATGGGTATCATTTCCATAGGGCCCGGACGGTAAAGTGAGATACCGGCGATAACATCTTCCAGGCTGCCGGGTTTAAGCTCTTTCATGAAGTTTTTCATGCCGCTGCTCTCAAGCTGGAAGATCCCTTCGCATTTACCTGTGCTGATATATGCAAAAACTTTGGGGTCGTTATAATCCAGCTTTGAAAGATCGATATCCTTACCGCTGCTCTTCTTTATATTATTTATGGCGTTCTGGATCACTTCCAGATTCCGCAGCCCCAGGAAGTCCATCTTAAGAAGCCCCAGACGCTCCAGTGTGGTCATGGTGAACTGGGTGGTGATGGGTCCGTCCGCACCGCTGCGGCTTAAGGGCACAAATTCATCTGCTGCCTCGGGACAGATGACTACGCCCGCTGCATGCATGGAGGTATGTCTGGGCAGACCTTCCAGCTTCATGCAGGTATCGATCAGCTTGTGCACCTCATCATCATTATCATACTGCACCTTAAGATCAGGGTTCATTTCCAGCGCCTTTGCCAGGGTCATGCCCAGCTCCGAAGGCACCATCTTTGCCAGTGTGTCGCAGCGCGCATAGGAGATGTCCATTGCGCGGCCCACATCCCTGATAACGCCCCTGGCCTGCAGGGTACCGAAGGTCACGATCTGTACCACTTTTTCACGGCCGTATTTTTCGCTGACGTAATCGATGACCTCCTGGCGGCGTTCCGGCCCGAAGTCAACGTCTATATCGGGCATGGATACACGCTCGGGATTCAGGAAACGCTCGAAAAGCAGATTATATCTGATGGGATCTATATCCGTTATCTTAAGACAGTAGGATACTATGCTGCCGGCGGCGCTGCCTCTTCCGGGGCCCACCGGTATGTCATGCATCTTTGCGAAATTGATGAAATCCCAGACTATAAGGAAATAGTCCACAAAGCCCATTTTCTTAATGACGGAAAGCTCATAATCCAGGCGCTTTCTCAAGTTTTCCGGCTTTGCCTCTTCCGGTGTATTCTCATCCGCCTTATCCGGATAGCGTTCCTTAAGGCCGTCGTCACAGAGCTTATTCAGATAAGTCCAGGGATCATAGCCTTCAGGCACTTCAAAATGCGGGAGCTTGCTCTCGCCGAATACTATCTCCACGTTACAGCGCTCGGCGATACGGGCGGTATTGTCTATGGCATCAGATGCGTAAGGGAAAAGCAGGCGCATCTCATCCTCGCTCTTTACGTAGAACTGGCCGCCTTCGTAACGCATGCGGTTCTCATCCGTCACCTTTGCCTGGGTCTGGATACAGAGCAGCACGTCATGGGACTCCGCATCATCCGCATAGGTATAATGGCAGTCGTTGGTTGCGACCAGCGGGATGTCCAGTTCCTTGCTGATGGTCATCAGCTCCATGTTCACCAGACGCTGGGCGGGGATACCGTGATCCTGCAGCTCCAGGAAATAGTTGCCCGCGCCGAAGGTATCCTTGAACCACTGCGCCTCCGCCCTGGCCTCATCAAGCTGCCCGCGCTGTATCATGCGGGGAAGTGAACCCGCCAGGCAGGCCGATAAGCAGATCAGGCCTTCGTGATACTTCTCCAATATTTCCTTATCTACACGGGGCTTATAATAAAAGCCCTCGGTAAAACCGATGGAAACTATCTTCATTAAATTATGATAACCCGTCTGATTCTCCGCCAGAAGGATAAGATGGTTGTAGCGCTCCTCTCCTCCGGTGACCTCCTTATCAAAACGGGAACCGGGAGCCACATAGACCTCGCAGCCAAGAATGGGCTTTATGCCCTCTGCTTTAGCTGCTTCATAAAAGTCCACAACGCCGTACATCACGCCATGATCAGTGATGGCTGCGGCAGTCATTCCCAGCTCTTTAACGCGCTTAACGTATTCTTTTATCTTATTGGAACCGTCCAGCAGACTGTATTCCGTATGTACATGAAGATGAACGAATGACATTGCGTGGCCCTCCTATCCATATCGAACAGACATTCTGTATTATATCAAAAAGGGAGGGTCTGCGCAAGGCAAACCTCCCTTTAATAAACTATAGTGTGTTGGATTAATTTACTCTGTCAAGATCCTTCGCTTCGCTCAGGATGACTTACAGATACTTCTTTAATACATCAGCCTTATCGGTAGCCTCCCAGGGAAGGGAAACATCGTCGCGGCCGAAGTGACCGTATGCAGCGGTCTGCTTGTAGATGGGTCTGCGCAGATCCAGCATCTTGATGATGCCTGCGGGACGCAGATCGAAGTTCTCACGGATGATCTCTAAGATCCTGGTCTCGGGCAGCTTGCCTGTACCGAAGGTATCTACGCGTACGGAAGTAGGCTGTGCCACACCGATAGCATAGGAAAGCTGGATCTCGCACTTGTCAGCCAGTCCTGCTGCCACGATGTTCTTTGCAACGTAGCGTGCCGCATAAGCTGCGGAACGGTCAACCTTTGTGCAGTCCTTGCCGGAGAATGCTCCGCCGCCGTGACGTGCATATCCGCCGTAGGTATCTACGATTATCTTACGGCCGGTAAGACCGGAATCACCGTTAGGTCCGCCGATAACAAAACGTCCGGTGGGATTGATGAAGATCTTTGTGTCTGCATCTACCATATCGGCAGGCAGTACGGGATCGAGCACATACTTCTTAACATCTGCATGGATCTGCTCCTGGGTAACGTCTGCAGCATGCTGGGTTGAGATAACTACTGCCTCAAGTCTCTTTGCCTTGCCATTCTCATCATACTCAACAGATACCTGGCTCTTGCCGTCGGGACGGAGATATGAAAGGGTACCGTCCTTACGAACCTTGGTAAGCTGTCTGGTGAGCTTGTGTGCCAGAGAGATGGGATAAGGCATAAACTCCTTAGTCTCATTGGTAGCGAAACCGAACATCATACCCTGATCGCCGGCGCCTATAGCCTCAATCTCTGCATCGCTCATCTTGTTTTCCTTAGCTTCAAGTGCCTTGTCAACGCCCATAGCGATATCAGCGCTCTGCTTGTCAAGAGCCACGATAACGCCGCAGGTATTGCAGTCAAAGCCCTTATCGGAATGATCGTAGCCGATCTCCTTAATGGTATCACGCACGATCTTCTGGATATCAACGGAAGCCTTTGTGGTGATCTCGCCCATTACCAGGACCAGACCGGTGGTAATAGCTGTCTCGCAGGCAACACGGCTCATGGGATCCTGGGCCATCAGCGCATCCAGCACTGCATCGGAAATGTTGTCGCAGATCTTGTCGGGATGTCCTTCAGTCACCGACTCGGACGTGAAAAGAATTTTTTCCATCACTTTTTCCTCCTTATATTTAGATAGATGGATATGGTGAAGTTCCCTCCAAGAATAAGTCTTTGTATCAAAAAACCGCTTACGGAATAAGCGGATCAGAACTATCAGACCCTCTTATTGTTCGAAGACGCAGCCGTCTTATCGCTCAGGTTGGCACCTTCCTTTTGCAAGGGGTTGCCGTGGCTTCACAGATCCTATGTACCTCCACCACTCTGAATAAGAGAACTTCTCAATATTGTGTTTGCACGCTAAAGAATACTCTATATATAGCATACTGTCAATAGCTTAGGAAAAAAAATTTTGACAATTACGGCTATGTGCATTATAATTACTAGGATTTTATTTAAACTGAGGTTTTTTATGGACAGGTATGTGATTTTGGGAGGTCCTACCCTGCAGGGTGAGGTACAGATCGGCGGAGCAAAGAACGCCGCACTGGCTATACTTGCAGCAGCGGTTATGACCAACGACCCTGTACGCATTGAAAATGTACCCGCCGTAACCGATGTGAACGTTCTGCTCAAGGCTATGGAGCAGATAGGCGTAAAGATAGAGCGCCCCGACAGACACACGGTTGTCATCGACGGATCTAAAATAGAAAGCAACATTATAAACGACGAATACTTAAAGCGCATCAGAGCTTCCTATTATCTGGTAGGCGCGCTTTTGGGAAAGAACAGGCAGGCGCAGGTGCCTTTACCCGGCGGCTGTAATATCGGTGTGCGCGCTATTGACCAGCATATCAAGGGCTTCTCCGCCCTGGGTGCAAAGGTCCGCATACAGCACGGCTGCATCAGCGCCGAAGCAAAAGAACTGCGCGGAAACCATATCTTCCTGGATAAAGTATCCGTCGGAGCCACCATCAATATCATGATGGCCTCCACTCTTGCCACCGGCAAGACCATTATAGAAAACGCTGCCAAGGAGCCTCATGTGGTTGACCTGGCAAACTTCTTAAACAGCTGCGGCGCAAACATCAAGGGCGCCGGTACCGACGTGATCCGTATCAAAGGCGTTGAACGCCTGCACGGCACGGAATATGCTATTATCCCCGATCAGATAGAAGCAGGAACTTATATGCTGGCATCAGCCGCCTGCCACGGCGACGTGCTGGTCCGCGGCGTAATCCCCAGGCATCTGGAGTGTATCACCGCAAAGCTCTGCGAGATCGGATGCCATATCACCGAATATGATGATGCCGTAAGGGTATCCGCTCCGGAGCCCCTTACTTCAACACAGGTAAAGACACTGCCCTATCCCGGTTTCCCTACCGACATGCAGCCGCAGATCACCGTGGCTCTTGGTCTGGCCCAGGGTACCAGCATAGTGACAGAAGGTATATTCGAAAACCGCTTTAAATACGTGGATGAACTGGTTCGCATGGGCGCTTCCATCAAGGTGGAAGGCAACATGGCAGTCATCACCGGCGTTCCCCGCTACAGCGGAGCCAGCATCACCGCTCCGGATCTCCGTGCGGGCGCTGCTCTCGTGATCGCTGCTCTTGCAGCAGAGGGCGAGACCATAGTCGAAGATACACGCTTTATCGAGCGCGGTTATGAAGATTTCGAACTCAAATTAAAGGGGCTGGGCGCAAGGATAGAAAAAGTCAGCTCAGACCGTGAATTACAAAAGGCCAGACTGAAGCTGGCCTGATGATCACAATATCTTATTGATACTCAATCCCGGGGTTTTATCAAGCTCCAGGAAACTTCCGTCAGACATTTCAAGCATGGGTTTCGACAGGCGCTGTTTATTTATCCAGCGTACTGTTCCCATGCGTCCGTCGCTCAAAAGCACGCGGTTATCGATATAGGTATTGACCACGTTCTCAAGGAATTTCATGATATAGGGTATCTCGTACTTCTGGAGCCCCTCTTCCTCAAATATCTCAATAACCCTGAAAGGACACAGGCCTTCGCGGTATACGCGGTTTGCGGTCATGGCATCATACACATCCGCTATCGCCACTATCTTTGCAAAACCGTCTATCTTATCCCTGGTAAGCTTCATGGGATAACCGCTGCCATCACACTTTTCATGATGCTCCAGTGCGGAAAGCTTGATATGCTCGCTTATGTTCTGGCCCTTTAAGATATTATAGCCTTCGATGGGATGCGACTTAATGGCTGCATACTCCGCATCGGTAAGCTTGCCGGGTTTCTTGATTATGCTGTCCGGTATCTTTAATTTGCCTATGTCATGCATCATACCGCAGGCTGTGGCCAGCTTAACATTCTCTTCATCAAAGCCCAGCCATCTTGCAAACACGTTGCAGATCATGGCCACATTCATGCTGTGGGCGTAGGTCAGATCGTCGAAATCACGCATATTATGCAGCATATCGAATACGCCGAAAGTATTACCCTGGGCGCTTATGATACGCATGGTATCGCCTATCATATTATCCACGTTGATGGGAGTATTCTTCTCGACTATATCATTCAGATTGCTGCGCAGCCCTTCAACATTCTCCGCAAAAGACCGTTTGAACGCCTGGAATTCCTCACTGGCTTTGAGCTTTTCGAAATGCGAAGGCTCTTCCTGCTGGTTTACCTGAATGTCAGGGCGCATATTCTTCTGGATATCATTCACATCCAGACCTGTAAGGGCGCTCATCAGTGAATCCGCCGCATCAGATAAGGACGCCGGATCCATGCCGCTGAACTGAGTCAGATCCGGCTCTTCTTCGGCTATCTCTTCAACATCATATCCTACAGGATCCTCTATACGTATGTCGTATATCTCATAAGCCTCCAGCCTGGCGATCGCCCTTTCCGTGAGGACATAGCCCCTGGGAAAGACCAGCTGGTTGCCGTTGGCGATGACGTCGCTTGCCACCACCATTCCTGCCTTTAATACTTCCGTACGTACATGCTTCATAGGCACCTCTTGTAAGATCCTTCGCTTCGCTCAGGATGACATCTAACGCCGATCAGGATGACATTGAACGCTGCTCAGGATGACATTAATATAGATTCACGTAATCCATAGGATTGTAGGCAACTCCGCCTATACGCATCTCGAAGTGCAGATGCGGTCCCGTACTGTTACCTGTGGAGCCGCTGGCCGCAATGACCTGCCCCTGGCTCACATACTGTCCTACACTTACGTATATCTTGCTGAGATGTGCATATCTGGTCTGCCTTCCGTCAGGATGATTGATGCTTACCAGATATCCGTAACCGCCGTTCCAGCCTGCCCATACCACTGTACCGCCGGATGACGCCCAGATAGGTGTACCCGTAGGCGTAGCTATATCTACGCCGGCGTGGTTAGAGCCTGCCGCTCCGGTAAAGGGATTCCTTCGTCCGCCGAAACCTGAGGAAATACGTCCGCCGGCAAGAGGCTTGATATAGGTAGGAGGTATCTTTGTCCCCACTTCCACGACCTTTGCTACGGCTTCGACACCCACTTCCTCATAAAGCACTTCCCTGTCCAGCTCCTCATCATTCTTGCGGGTGATCTGGGAAACAGTCTCATGATAGCCGGATGAAGGCTGCTGCAGCGTCTCAGATTTGTTGGTATACCATTCATCATTATAGATGTATTCAACAGGCAGATCAAAGACTTCATCATCCCTGGTAGTCTCGGTCCACACAACGGAGAGCTCCGGTTCCGGAACGGTGATGATCAGCTCCTGATCCACATTGATGATTGAATTCTCATTATCAAGGGTCTCGTTTAAGGCGATTATCTCATCCAGCGGAAGCCCCACTTCCAATGATATCTTGGAAAGGGTGTCTCCGGATTTTACTTTATAGATCTGCTGAAGCTCCTGAAGATTGGTAAGCTTACCCCGGGCTTCCTCATAATCCAGGATGCTCTCATTGGGAAGATAAGCTTCCACCACTTCCACAGTCTCGGAAAAGCCCATCTCTTCGATACCATAATCAAAGGAATCAAAGCCGATCTCTTTATCCTCGGGCTCCCAGTTTTCTTCATCATCGGTGATATTTGCGGCGCCTCCGAAAGAAAGGAGAGGTTCTTCTTCCTCTTCCTCCTCCCTGCGCTCAACCCTGGGAACCAGGACGTTTAACTCACGGCTGTGATCCGCAACCAGATCCACCACAAAATCGCCGGACTTATCATATACATCGATAGTTTCCTGAAGAAGCTTTCTTACTTCTTCTGCACCGGCAACATTCACCATGGTCTCTCCCACCTTGATGGAATAGGCCTTGGAATAACCGCTGGTTATCTCCGATGATATGGCTGTCTTGATATTCCTCCGGACAGTGGACAGATCATCTATATCGCCTCTGATAAGCTCCTCACCTGTTGTATCCAGCTCGGTCAGGCGCAGGAAACTCATGCCTTCACGTTCTGCCGCCAGCTCACGCCTGGCGTCGCGGAACAGTTCCGGAACTATATCAGCATCCTCTACGGTTCCCATTTCAAAACCGTTCAGGAAAACCGTAAAGCGGTTGTCCCCTTCCTCATGCCACCAGTGCACATCCGGCATAAACAAAAGGAAGAGGCCACATATGAATATGGCCGTCCTCAAACGCGTAACGCTGCGTATCTTATGAAGCCTTGTAGTACTGCCTTTAGAGCGCATTTTTATCAATGCGCCCCCAGGAAACCGAAGATATAGAGTATCATAGTTGCAAGGTTGATAAGAGTGAATACCATATTGATAACCACCAGAGCCTTGACTTTGCTTACTCTCTTCTCAACAGAGAGATTGGAATTCTCCACACTCTCCTTCTGCTTATCATTCTTTTCATTTATAACGGCCTGAATGTTGCGGTATACCTTAACACTCTCTTTGTGCATAAAATCTTCAGCCGCCTTGAAACGTTCCTCTAAAAGCTTGCGCTCTTCTTCCTTGCGCGCCGCCTCTTCTTCTTCCTTCTGGGCGGATTTTGCCTCATCCTCGCCCTTCTTGATGATGTTCGCATTCATGCGCTGCAGAAATTCAACTATCTCTTTGTTGTCCTGCTTGAGGCCATATATGCTGCTTTCGATAGCCGACTTTACGGTATTCTTGTTTTCGTCCGTAGCAGCTTTCAGATTGCGGATATTGGTATTTACTTCCGTATGTGTTGAAAGCAGATCGTTTACGGCTTTGAGCACTTCCTCATCACCTGATCCGGCTCTGGAAGCCACTCCTGCCTTTACTTCCTGTACTTCCGATTTTGTATCCTGCAATACCTTGAATATATCTTCAAATGCGGCCCTGTTCTCATCATTGGCGGTCTTCAGGCCGTTAACGCCGCTCTTTGTCTCTTCGCCTTCTTCCTTAAGGCTGCCCAGTGCAGCTTTAAGTTCTGTGATGGAATCCCGGGTCTGTGAATTAGCCTGGGAAAGAGCTGCAATGCTCTCCTGAAGCAGAGCCGTTGCCTTGGCATTTGCCTTTAACTCATCAAGAGCTGCGGTGATCCTGCCGAATTCCTCATCACTGCTCTTATCCTGCGCCCCGGCCTTTAATTCATCAAGGCTCGCACTTATCTTCTGCAGGGTCTCATCTGCGCTCTTATCCTGTGCGCCGGCCTTAAGCTCATCAATACTGCTGCTTATCTTCTGAAGCGCTTCCGCACTGCTGTTATCCTCTTCAGCAGGCATGCTGCGCATAACTTCCATCTGACCGGAGATACCGTCAAGCGTCTCTTTCTGCATTCTGGAAAGCTGCTCGCTTATGCCTGATAAGGTGCTCTCCTGCATCTCACGCAGCGAAGCTGCTACCATGTTCAGTGTATCTTCGGTGCTGGTACCGGTCTGCTGCAGCTCAAAGATCTTATCCTTTATATCATCCAGGGTCCTGTTAACATCGCCGCTGCCATCCTGCATTGCGGAAACGATATTCTTGATCTCGTCGCCCTGCTGGTAAAGGGTATCGATATCGGCGCGCAGGCCTTCAACGCCTGAACGCATAACGTCTGCCGAACTCTGTACAGCCACCATGGAATTCCTTACATCCTCGGTAGACTGGCGCAGCTGGTCAGCAGGCTGCTGGATCGCGCTTTCAAGGGTCTGGGTAAGTGAACGGACCATGGTCTCGTCCAGATTGCTGACCGCTTCGTTCATTGCGCGGTTTACGGCGTCCGTCATCTCTTTGGATACCTGTTCGGTATTTGCGCCGCCCTCTGCTTCTATCTGAAGAGTCCTTACTTTCTCTATACTCTCATCAACAAGAGCATACATCTTTTCGGTAAGCTCTGTATTCTTATAATTGAGTTTACGCATCTCCTGCAGGACTGCTTCATAAGCCTCTACCTGCTCCTGAAGATTCTGCATCTGTGCGCTTTCTGCCTGGGAATTTGCGCGTATCATATCCTGCGCATTGTACTTTTCCGCAAGCTTATCCATAAAATTATCCATCATATACCTCCAACCCGGGCAACCCACTGCCCACTAAGCCTATAGTATCTGAATTATTTTATCAAAAGTGTCCGTTTTTTACAACAAAAACTTGAAGATCCATGGCATTAAAACTTCCTCATTGATGTCACCAACTAATAAAATTTTAACATGAAATTTACTACCTATTCATAATCTATTCATAATTGGCCTGTAAAATCTGACTTGTGAGATGAAGAGAAACCTTTAAAAAAATTGTTTGTTTGTTTTTTCACCGTCCTTGATTTGTTTTTTTCATAGTTCGTGTCCGGAAGACCGGACACACCTCCTTTCTAGTTTTGCAATATACGAAAAAGCTTCGGCAACGCAACCTCCTCAATGCGGCCCGAAGCTTTTTCGTATTTAAGATCCCCAAGTAGGAAAGTTCGGCTACGGAAATCATAGATTTCCTGCCTCACTTTTTCGCTGCACTCAGGATGACAAGTTATAAAAAAGATGAGGGGCTTTACCCCTCATCCAGCAGTTTCTGTATCTCTTCATTCAGCGCCAGCATCTCCTGGTCCAGATTGGATACCATGGAAGCACACTGTATCAGCGCTTTCTGTATATGCTCGGGAGCATCCTCTCCCTCATACTTGTAATAGATCTTATGCTCCAGGCTGGCCCAGAAATCCATCGCAACGGTACGGATCTGTATCTCTACTTTAACATCCACCACACGGTTCGATAAGAAAACCGGCACCTGCACCAGCATGTGATAGGATTTGTAACCGCTGGGCTTGGGGGTTTTGAAATAATCCTTAACAGCCAGAACGGTCAGGTCATCCTGCTCTGCTATCATCTCCGCGATACGGTAGATATCGGAAGTGAAAGAGCAGATAACACGCACTCCGGCTATATCGTTGACGTATTCCACCATGTTCTCTATGGTGGATTCCAGTCCGCGTTTCTTAAGTTTCTTGACTATGCTCTCCGAGCTCTTAAGACGCAGCTTGATATGTTCTATTGGATTGTATTTATGAACATGCTGGAACTCGTCGTTTAAGATCTCCAGCTTGGTACCTATCTCCTTAAGAGCGGAATTATATACTAATGTGACCTCTTTCCAGCGGTCGACTTCTTCTGCATCCGGTGACGGTCTGTATTCCATGTCGGCCTTTTCCTCCTGTAGTTATTTCAAGATCCCCGAGTAGGAAAGTTCGGCTACGGAAATCATAGATTTCCTGCCTCACTTTTTCGCTTCGCTCAGGATGACATTACCGGGGGTGCTTTGATCAGGAGGACGCCATGCGCCCTCAAGGTAAGGGCAGTAATGATA
>CAMVRS010000024.1 GCA_947169935.1 uncultured Lachnospiraceae bacterium | reverse complement strand
CAGAGGTTTCTTTTATTCTATTGGCGTTACTTCTGAATTACAGGAATGCTCCATTTCCTGAACTATGGTGTTTATGGCTTCATCACCAAAGCTATGGCTGTCATCCAGAAGCGAATACGCTTCATCGATAAAGAGTATGCCTCCCTTTGCATCAAGAAATTTGCGGCGCACGTTCTTTGCCGTCCAGCCCACATACTTTCCCACCAGATCACTGCGTCCGCATTCCACGAACACCCCTGTTTCAAGTATCTGCTCCTCCGACAGTACTTCCGCGATAAGCCTGGCCACCGTGGTCTTTGCGCATCCCGGATTGCCTGTAAAGACCATGTGTCTCGAAATATCCTTTTCTTCTATCCTGTACCGTTCCCGCATTTTTTTGAGCCTGTAAAAAGCCAGTATCTGATCCGTAAGTTCCTTTACTTCCGTAAGCCCTGTCATACCCATCAGGCGTTTATAGGCTTTAACTTTTTTATGCTTCTTTTCGGGAACATAGCTTTTGAAGGATTTATAGGAAACATAAACCTTCTCGCAAAGGCATCTCTTCTTCCATTTATCAAAATACTTTTGAACATCCGTTGCCAGAAATGAATTCTTATCTTCAAGCACTTTGTACAGATCATCATCTGCAAGCTCAGCAAAACGCGATCCATTCACAAGACGCTTAAGATACTCTAATGCTTCCGCCTTATCACCGCGCCCTTCATTTATTGTGATGATCTCCATTTCTTCGCTGAGCCGTTTCAGAAAGCTTCCGGAAAAACCGTTATCCGCTGTGTTTTCCACAAGAAAGAACAGAGTGTCGTCTTTAAATCTTTTGATCTGACCTGTCAGATATTTCACCACTCTTTCATATTCCGAAGCATATTCGCTTTCATCATCGCCCTTCATCTCAAATACAACAGCCGACAGACCGGATCCCTTAAGCAGATTCTCCATTCCACTCTCGTCAAAGCAGCCCCGTTCTATTGAAGTAACTATACTGAGACGGCCTGCCGGAAGACGTTTCTTATAACGCAGGGCTTTTACCAGAAGCTCAACTATATCCATGGCGGATGACATACTTTCCGACTTGATATGATAATGTACCGGGAAGCCGTAAAACCTTTCCTGATTTATATCACTGTATATACGGTCCAGCTCATTGCGGAGACTGCTGTCCGCCATAAGCGCCACTGCTTCAGACTCTGCTTTTTCTTTATCATAAGCGCTGTCTTCCACTATCCTTTCCTCAAGGGTAAAGGTACGGCTGTCAAAATCCAGCTCCAGTTCCGAAAAGGACCGGCGTCTCATATCTATAAAATTACTGTCAAAACATCGGTCAAAAGCGGCATTCACTTCTTTTACCGTGATCTCCCGGATCAGGGTACAATTGACATCCTCCGCTCCCATCAGATTTGTCACATTCTCTTTTATAAATGAACACATTACATCACGTCCGTCCGGCTCGGATGTGATCATCACCACGCCAAGACTTTCCGTGTCAGCCTTCATCACGATACTGCAGCTTTTCCCTCCCCATTTTGCTTTAAGCTGCTTATTCACGGATCTGACTTTTAGCTCAAAAGCATCTTTTCCATCACCGCTTTCGATATCGCCGATATCCTTAAGCCTGTAGGTAAATCCCAATTCATAACAAAGCATATGCGTTACCTCCTGTCATTAAATTTCTTCCGGCGGTAATTTCCTGTATTCTCCTTCATTTTACCGCCATAATCCCTTATTTTTAGCTGATTCAGACAATTCCCGGCGGTATTTTTCTGACTTTTCTCTCCTTATACCGCCAAAACCCTTTATTTTTAGCTGATATTGGCAGATTCCGGCAGTAATTTTATGTATTTACTCTCATTTTACCGCCACAGCTCTTTTTACAGCAGACACACATCTATAAAAAGATATTTAACTCCGCTCACTGTTATTCTGATAACAATGTAGCATATGCGAAAAAGGGTGCACGACAGTATAGTGGCAGGTAGATCGAAGATGTGGTAAAATTCAGGAAAGATCCTTCGCTTCGCTCAGGATGACACGTAATTTAACGCTCAGGATGACACGCACTTTAGTACTCAGGATGACACGCTCTTTAGTACTCAGGATGACACGTAATTTAGCGCCCAGGATGACAGGGGAATATGCGTAAAATACACAGGCAGTTACAGATATACTATCATATAATCAATACCGAATATCATAGCCCTAAGGATCTGATGCGTGAGTTCGGTCTGGGACAGCGTACGCTCCAGCGCGATCTGGAGGACCTGCGTTACTGCGGACTGCTTTATCTTAAATACGACAGAAAAAAAGACAACTACCTGGAAGCCGATCCTAAGAAATTCAAAAAGCCCGTAAAGCTCAGTGAATGCCGCAGGCACCATCTTAAGCTGCTCCACCGTCTGGGAACGTTGATGAGAAATCTTACCGTAACCGATCACCAAAAGCTCTCCGAATATGAATCGCTTTTATGGGAGTATTATTACTATATAGAACTGGTGGAAGAAGATCCCGCGGAATTTCCTCCGGAAGATATAGGAGAGCTTCCGGAGCGGCCGGAATTTGCCGATACCAAAGCCGAATACTATGAGCTTTTCCCCGACAGCAGTGAAAGAACAAGAGCCCGGGATTTTGCCATACTGACCGAAGCCGGTTTTACCGTAAAATACAGCAGACGCCACCGCGCTTTTCTGGTCGGACCGGATATCGATCCCGAAGAAGAACGCCACTGGTAAAGACCTAAACACTGCCTGTCTTTTTGACCCTGGCATTATTTTATGTTACAATACGCCAATAGGTGTTTTTCGTCTTTTTGAGAGGAGTTATTTATGACCATATATCTTATAGATTTTGAAAACGTGAGCATCGGCGGACTTAAAGGCGCCGCAGAGCTGGGACAGCAGGATCTGGTGTTTCTTTTTTCATCAAAGAATGCTGCGCGCCTGACAACCGCCACATTGGCCACATTTAACAGCACTACGCTCAAATTCGTGGAAGTGCCTGTTAAAAAGCAGTCCCTGGATATGCATCTGGTATCCTATCTTGGATATCTGATAGGCACCACCGATGCGGAACACTTCATTATAATAAGCAACGATCACGATTACGATAATATCATGGATTTCTGGAGAGCCAACGGACGCAATGTTACCATAGAGCGCCGCGGCAGCATTTCTGCAGAGGCAGCCGCACAGAAAGCTGCTTCTTCCGCAAAGACAAGACACAGCCGTAACTCTTCAAAAACCGGTGAAGAAAGAAAGCCCCGGCAGAGCGTAAATACTCCCGAAGAGAAGAAACCGGTTACTGAGACCGCAGATAATACCCGCAGCAAAAAGCGCACCCCGGACAAGACTGCAGAGACAGCAAAAGCAGATAATACCTCTGCGCCCGCCGATAAGACTGCTGCAATAAAGGAAGCTCTTTCCAAAGTATATGATGAGAATGTCTGCGCTGATGTTCTTAACATTATCTCCTCACATTCGGAAGAACACAATCCTCTCACCTCGATACACAACGATCTGAGAGATACATATAAAGATCCCGATTATCTTGATATCTACAAGCTGATCAAGCCTATACTTTCGGACTCTTCCGCTTCATCAGGCAGAAGACGCAGACAGGGCAAGAATCCTGCCCCCGAAGCTGCCCCCGTCGCAGAGACACATAGCAGCAACGAAAGCACGGCTGCAAATACAAAAGCTGCTCCTGTCAAAAGCCGCAGCAAGAACAGCCAGCCGAAAAGCCAGCCTAATTCCGCTGTCACCCGTATAAACAACGAGGTACAGAAGTTACTGAGCAAGGCAAAATACGAGACCGAGATAATCAGCCATGTAGCAGGTCTTGCAGCAAAGAGCCATGGCGTGAAGAACGGAAAGATGGCTATCTACCGCGGCATAATCTCCAAATACGGCAGGGAAAAGGGACTGGAGATCTATGACAGATTAAAGACCATTTTATCAGATCCCGAACTGTGGAAATAATACTGCCGGAAAAAGGTTCAGACAACAATGAATGTTATTAAAAAACTCAGAATAGTATTAAACAGCAGGCAGAAACACAGAGTTGCCCTGCTCTGCGTACTTATTACTTTCAGCGCGCTTCTGGAAACCTTAAGCGTTACTGTCATCCTTCCTCTCATATCGGCAGTAGTCAGTCCCGATACCATACTCGGTAATGAGAAAGTTGTCAGCATACTGTCAGCCCTGGGGATCGAAGATCCGGATCATGGTACTTTTGTCCGTATCCTTCTTCTTGTCACCATGGGCGTATTCGTCTTCAAGAATGTATATCTCTTCTTTTTAACCATAGTGCAGAGCCGCTTCATATCAAATGCGCGCTGCTTTACTTCCATACGCCTGATGGGAGATTATCTCAACAAACCTTATGAATACTATCTCAATGCGGATGTCAATATGATGCTCCAGACCGTCAACAAAGATATCCCGCATATTTTTGAGCTGCTCCAGGAGTTCATGCTGCTGATAACCGAGTTTGCGGTATCTGCATGTATATGCGTGGTCCTCCTGATCGTAGATCCTGTAATGACCCTGAGCCTTGCGGTGCTTCTGGGCATTATGATGCTATTGGTTTTGCGTGTATTAAAACCCAGGCTGGGAAGGATAGGAAACAAAAGAGTCGATGAACAGAACAATATGATGAAGTGGATGCAGCAGAGCATCTTCGGTATAAAGGATGTAAAGGTAGCCGCAAGGGAAAACTATTTCCTGAAGAGATTTGATGAAGGCAGCCGCGCCCAGTCCGACGCCCTCAGAAAATATACCATCTTAAGCCAGTTCCCCCGTCTTATGATAGAGACGGTCTTCATTGTAGGCCTGCTGCTCTATATGTTCATCGCAGTGATGATGGGACGCGATCTTCAGATGATGCTGCCGCAGCTCATGGCTTTCGGTATGGCTGCCGTACGTCTTATGCCCGCCGTCAACCGCATCTCATCACATTTATCCGCAATAGCTTATTTTGAGCCTTCACTTGATGTGGTTTGCGCTAATCTCGATCTGGACCTGGCAGGTCTTAAGGATGCAAAGATCGAAGAGAAACAGGACAGCGGATTTAAATTTGAAAAAGAGATCCTGCTCAAAGGTATCTCCTATCATTATCCCAATACCGAAAAGGAGATCTTCGACAACGCAGATATGAATATTCCCATAGGCGCATCCGTAGGTGTTATAGGACCTTCCGGCGCCGGCAAGACCACCATCGTCGATATACTGCTGGGACTGCTGATACCTCAGAAAGGAAAGATACTGGTAGACGGTAAGGAAGTATCCGCCGGCGATGCTGCATGGCTTTCAAACATAGGTTATATCGCACAGAACATCTATATGCTGGATACCACCATACGTGAGAATGTGGCCTTCGGTCTTACTGCTGAAGAAGCTGATGAAGAGCGGATATGGCAGGTACTTGACGAAGCACAGATGGGCGATTTCGTAAGAAGTCTTCCCGATGGGCTTGATACCTCGATCGGTGACCGCGGAGTGCGTATCTCCGGCGGCCAGAGACAGCGTATCGGTATAGCCCGCGCCCTTTATAATGATCCGGGCCTGCTGGTATTTGATGAAGCAACTTCTGCTCTCGATAATGAAACAGAGGCTGCGATCATGGATGCGATCAACAGCCTCAAGGGTCGTAAAACTATGGTTATCATTGCTCATCGTCTTAAGACGATAGAGAATTGCGATATCGTATACCGCGTGGAGAACGGTCTTATTACTAAGACGGATAAGGTGTAAGCCCTATGGCTTACATATCCTTTTCCATGCGTTCTATCTCTTCCTGAAGAGTCTTTATCTGCTCTTCATTCTCGGCGATCCAGCCCTCTATCTGCTGGCGCTTCTCATCACTTGCCGTCGTCTCCAGACGATCCTTCAGCTTTGTGATATTTGCATTGATGTTCTCGATACGCTGCTTGCGGCGCTCGATAGCTCCCCTGGTATTCTCCAGCCACTGCTCATGACGTGCAGAATCGCTGCTGCGCTTTCCGTTCCAGAAAGCATCCTGTGCTTCCCTTAACTGTTTCCAGAGAGTCTCCTCAAAACGCTTGCCTGCAGAACCTATCTTCTTCCATTCTTCATTGATGGCCTTCATACGGTCTGCAGCAGTCCTGCTGTAATCACCGGACTCAGCATATTTCTTTGCTTCCTCAATCAGATCCTTCTTTGCATCCCTGCGCGCATTATATTCAACATCGCGCTCTTTACGCAGCTCGTTGCGCTTTGCATAGAATTCGTTACGGATCTGCTGGAATCCCTGCCAGAGTCTCTCATCCTCGGCATGTCCGGCTGTACCGCTCTTCTTCCACTCTTCCAGAAGCGCTTCCAGTCCCTGATGTATGCTCTCGAAATCAGATGCTGCTTCCTTTGTAAGTTCTGCAGCTCTTGATATGATATCTTCTTTTATTTTAATATGCTCTGCCCTTGCAGCCTCAAAGAACTCATGCTTCTTATCATAGAATGCCTGCTGTGCTGCATGGAATTCCTCCCAGAGAGCATCGTTATCGGCGCCTGCCCTGCCGGTCTTTTTCCAAAGCTCCATCAGCTCTTTCATGCGGTCGGTAGCCTTATCCCAGTCTGCGGGCTCACTCATGCCCTTTGCTTCATCTATCAGAGCCTTCTTAGCCTCGCTGTTCTTCTTAACGGATTCCTTCTTTTCCTTATCTGCCTTATTACGGCCGGAAATGCTGCTGCAGCGGCTTGCCAGATCCTGATCCTTGGGAGTCTTGTGATCGGGCAGCTCCGCAAATTTAGCCAGAACAGCCTCTACGGCATCATTATCATAATCATTGTTCTTCATAAGCTCCCTGGCTTCATCCAGGATAGCATCTTTCTTCTTTATATTCTCTTCCAGCAGCGTGAGAGGATCCTCACCCAGTACATCATCATATTCCACTGCGCCGCCTTCCGCAGCACTGTGCTTCCATGATAACAGACGGTATTCGTTATCCGTCTTTATAGCCATGAATACGCCATGACCGTCCTCTGCATCCGAGGCAGGAGCAACGGAGTTTCCTTCCGCATCCTTTGCTCCGTATAATACCTCCACTATCCTGCTTCCCGAAGGATAATGCATCTTTTCACGCGTTACGGCATTGGCATCATTAAAATCCGGTAAACTGCTGTAAGTAGTCATGTTCTTGTCTCCTCTTTAGGTTAGAATTGTAGGTTTATGGGTATTTTTTATTGTATTTAAAGCCTTTTGATTTGTCAATCGGCTTCTTCTCTTTCCTCTCCTTCGGCAGGTCTGTTGGCAGCTTCACGCATGCGTACTTCATATTCGGCTCCGGGCATGGGTTTTGCGAAAATGAAACCCTGTATCATATCGCAGTGCTGGTCCGCCAGGAATTTCACCTGCTCCCTGTCTTCCACGCCTTCGGCCACGGTACGCATATTCAGACTCTTTGCAAGGCTTATGGCCGCAGCCACCACTTTCTCTTTCCTTTCGGCATCGGCGTCGCCCCGGAAGAATTCGGCATCCAGCTTAAGCACATCCAGCGCCATATCTTTCAGGGAATTAAGAGATGAATAACCCGCGCCGAAATCATCCATGGATACCAGGAAACCGTAACCCTTAAGCCTGTTGATAGTATTGATAAGAGCATTCTTGTCATCAAAGAAAGCACTCTCCGTAAGCTCTATCTCTATCAGTTCCCTGGGAGCTCCGGCCGCATCCACCATATCCCTGATCTGCTCGGCCAGATCCTCTTCTATAAAATGCGCGCGGGATACATTGACCGAAACAGGTACGCATTTATACCCCTGATCCAGCCATCTCTTCTGATCCCTGGCTACATGGGTGATCATATAATGGTCTATCTCGGTGATGAAACCGTTCTTCTCAAAGATAGGTATTATCCTGCCGGGGCTGACAAAACCGTATTCCGGACTCTGCCAGCGGATCAGCGCCTCGGCGCCCCTCAGCTCGTTGGTATCAGGCGAATACTTGGGCTGGTAATAAACAAGGAATTCCTCGTTACGCAGCGCCTTCTCCTGATGCTCATTAACAGCATCGATCCACTTCTGCTCATCCATGAGTCTGTCGTCATAGAATACTATGCCCGAATCCTCGCTGTGCTCCATGGTCTCTCTTGCGGAGCATGCATCATTATAATCTTTTTCCAGATTAACATCTTTGCGCTTTCTTATCCTGCCCCTTCTTATGCTGGCATCTATCAGGGCAACTCCGGCCTGGAAGGTGAACTTGTGGCCGTCATCGGTTTTTTCCAGCTCCCTTATCAGCTCTTCAAGCCGGTACTTTAACTCCTCCTGCTGCTGATATTCCAGCAGCAATGCAAAACTGGAAGAAGATACGTGGGCTACCAGCGCTTCCTTTCCGAGGTATCCGCACATGGTATGATATGCCTTAAGCAGAACTCTCTTTCCCGCTTCCAGTGAATGTACCACGCAGTAATTTCTGTATTTAACAAAGAAGAGATTGACCAGGGCGTATCTTCTGCCTGCGTTACGTCTTTTACAGAGAGTTTTCTCCGCATAGACCAGAAACCACATCCAGTTACGTCCTTCTGTATCCTCATCCCTGTAGAGCAGATCTGTTATCTCTTTCTGGCGGCGTATATTCCTGATAACGCTGAATATCAGTATCACGAAGATCAGCAGGTTGACCAGTATAAAGGCCTCAACCAGAGCTACCATCAGCTCGATATCATCAACGTCCATACCTATGGTGACTTTCGCCACCAGTGTATATCTTCCGCCGTTTATCTTGACCGGCAGCCAGACCGGGATCTCGTCCGCCATGCTGCTGAAGCTTACAAGACCGAAGCCCGGAGAAGAAAGCGAAACAACTTCCTTTTCTGCCTCCTTTTCAACGATCTCTCCGTTGTCGATCTTAATATTATCGAGTCTCCCCGACTGCTCGTCGTCTTTATCGGCAAAATTAAAAAGGGCAAATCCCAGAAGGCCTTCTTTAAAATAATCCTCTTCGGTATCTTCATAAACAAATACTTCATGTCCTATGAAAGGTATACCTATATTGATGCCTTCATCACTGCAGGTATTTCTGCCCTTTTCATATATTATGTTGCCGTTCAGATCCTTTACGAAGAAAGGTCTGTTATCCGTATTAAGAACATCCAGGCCGTTTTCGCCGTTCAGCCTCATCGAGGCCTCGTAAATCTTGGCCAGATATTTTATGGAACCGCTCTCACTGCTGATCTTTGCATAGAGCATGTTATAAAACATGACTGCCACAACTGCCAGCAGCAGAGCTGCTACCACGTGATACGCAATAAAATAAAACACTATGGACAGCCATGCACTGCCCCTGGTGATCTTGCTTATCTTTTTTTCGCGCTCACGTGCCATTTATTAAGCGTTTTCTCCAAGCTCAAAAGCTTTCCTGTTCATCTCAAGGAACTTTGCAGGTACCATTGCCTCCATAGCCTGCATCCATGCATCGCGGGGCATATCGAAATAATGTGAGAGACGTCCCATAAGCACGATATTAACGGCCTTTGAGGATCCCGCCTCTTCTGCCAGTTTAAGACAGTCCAGTGCATCCACCTTAACGCCGGCGTCTTTCATCTTCTTTACCAGCTCCTCCGGATAGCTCATCGCACCGGTGATAACGGGCATGGGGTCGATCTGCTGGATATTGGTAACTATCTGTCCGTCGGGCTTAAGATATTCCATCCAGCGCGCTGCCTCAAGCAGCTCGAAGCTTACTATATAATCAGCCTCTCCCTTATCGATAACGGGTGAATAAACCTTATCTCCGTAACGCACATAAGTCACCACGCTTCCGCCGCGCTGGCTCATGCCGTGTACCTCAGATACCTTTACATCATATCCCGCATCCATAAGGAGCTTTCCAAGAAGCTTGCTGGCAAGCAGTGATCCCTGCCCGCCAACGCCTACTATCATAACATTCTTAGTTTCCATTATCGTCTGTCCTTTCCTTTATTCGAATGCACCCACAGGGCATAACTGGCTGCATACTCCGCAGCCTACACAGAGCGTGTTGTCAACGTGAGCCTTGCCTTCTTTGATGCTGATGGCAGGGCAGCCGATGCGCATGCAGGACTTGCAGCCGATGCACTTATCGGTATTCACCTTAAGAGGTGCGTTATGCTTGACATACTTAAGCAGCGCACAGGGTCTGCGGGAGATGATCACCGAAGGCTCCTCTGCCGCAAGCTCTTCCTTAAGGACTTCGTCGCACTGCTTCAGATCATAAGGATCCACAACACGTACCCTGTTAAAGCCCATGGCTTTGCAAAGAGCTTCCAGATCTATCTTGCCTGCGGGATCGCCCTTGATATTGTAACCGGTGGTAGGATTCTGCTGATGTCCCGTCATACCGGTTATGGAATTGTCCAGGATAATGACAGTCGAATTCGACTGGTTATAAGCTATATTTGCAAGACCCGTCATACCGCTGTGCATAAAGGTGGAGTCACCGATAACGGCAACGGTCTTCTTTTCGTTTGCGCCCTCGCCGGCGATATTATATCCGTGGATAGCAGAAAGAGATGCACCCATACAGAGCGTCATATCTATGGAAGAAAGAGGTGCTACAGCACCTAAGGTATAGCAGCCTATATCTCCCAGTACAGTGCATTTATTCTTACTGAGGGTATAGAACAGACCTCTGTGAGGGCAGCCTGCACACATAACAGGAGGACGCATGGGGATCTGATCCTCTATTGCCTTTCCTGCGGGAATATCCTTTCCAAGAGCCTTGCGCAGAAGGTTCTGTGAAAATTCTCCTTCAAGAGGCAGGATATCCTTGCCTTCTACCTTAAGTCCCAGAGCTTTGCAGTGGTTCTCGATGATGGGATCAAGCTCTTCAACTACTACCAGACGGTCAACGGATGCTGCGAAATCCTTTATAAGCTGTACGGGCAGGGGATTTACCATACCCAGCTTAAGCACTGATACGCTGTCACCGAAGATCTCCTTTACATACTGGTAGCTGGTAGAAGATGTGATGATACCCAGCTCCTTACCGCCCTTTTCAACACGGTTGATCTTTGCGGTCTCTGCCCAGGCAGCCAGCTTTCTGGTACGCTCCTCAACAAAAGGATGACGCTTTATAGCATTGCCGGGCATCATGACATACTTGGGAATATTCTTCTCATATGCCTTTCTTTCGGGAACTTTTCTTTCCGAAGTCTCCACAACAGACTGTGAATGTGCCACTCTGGTGCACATCTTAATGATAACCGGAGTATCATACTCCTCTGATAATTCATAAGCGATCTTTACGAATTCAAGACTCTCCGCAGAATCTGAGGGCTCCAGCATGGGAACCTTTGCAGCTATGGCGTGATGCCTGGAATCCTGCTCGTTCTGTGAGGAATGCATTCCGGGATCGTCTGCCACGCCGATGATGACTCCGCCGTTTACGCCGGTATAAGCCATGGTATATAAGGGGTCTGCAGCCACGTTAAGTCCCACGTGCTTCATTCCGCAGAATACCCTTCTGCCTGCTAAAGATGCACCGAAAGCAGCCTCCATGGCTACCTTCTCATTGGGTGCCCATTCGCAGTAGATATCGTCGTACTTTACAGCTTCCTCAGTGATCTCTGTACTGGGTGTCCCGGGATAGCTGGATACAAAGCAGCAGCCTGCTTCATACAGCCCGCGGGCAAAGGCCTTGTTGCCTAACATCAGTTCTTTCATTTGCCTTTTTCCTTTCATTTATAGATTAAATGCTATTCTATCACAGAGCATCAGGTTTTACAAAACTAACTCTATAATTCCCAAACTATACGCAGGAAACGTGCGATCTCCTTCCAGGCTTCTGTTGCCTCGGGATAGAGATTAAAGCCCATCTGGAAGATATGCCACATTCCCGGATATACATGAACCTTTACCCGCAGACCCGCATAATGAGCCTTGGCGCCTACGGAAAGAGTATCGTCCAGCAGCCTGTAACAGCATGGGAGGAAAACCGCGGTAGTCCCCATTCACAGGGGAAATATAGGGATCCATGGGATCATGGTCCTTATAATAACCTTCTTTATATACCAGGGTTTTGCGGCTGCCGCCAAAGACGGGGTCGGCGTCATATTTTTCCTGATAGGAATCACCGCTCTTGGTCAGATCCGTCCAGGCGCTCATGGTGATAAAACCGCCGGGCATGGGCATGCCGTGATCCTTAAGATAAAGTCCCAGAGCCAGGGAAAGTCCTCCCCCTGCGCTGTCGCCTGCCACCACAATATGCTCCGGCTGGTAATCATTCTCCAGAAGCCAGCGGTAGGATTCCACAGCGTCCTGCAATGCTGCAGGATAGGGATGCTCCGGCGCTACGCGGTAATCGGGCGAAAGCACATCTGCGCCTTCTCCTGCCTCGATATACATTGCCGCCGCATCACGGTAGGTGTTATGTATGCGTCCGTAATAACCGCCGCCATGAAGCTGTAATATAACATGGCGGTCACACATCGGGGCGTACTGATCCACCGGACTTATCATCTCCATGGTAAAATCTTCCATGTCGATGATCGTCCTCCGCAGATGCTCCGGGCAGCGCCATTCAGGCTCCAGATCGCTCCTTAAGTTCTGCAGGTCGCCGTTACGGCGCAGCTGACCGATCACCGGAAAGTGATTGGCTGCACTAACGATACGTCTTGCGGTCTGGCCGCGGCGGCTGATGGTCTCGTCCATTTCCCCTCCTTGTGACTATACATGAAATCTTCTTTTTAACTCTCTTTTCACCGACCTCTCTCCAAGGAACAGGGTTCCCAGGAAATAAAGGCCCGTAACTATAACGCAGATTATCGGCAGTATCAGATTGCTCTTCTTTGTGGCGATATCCCAGCTTATGATCACCACGCTGCATACACCCAGGAAGAGCAAAAGCAGGGTGTAACTCCACCAGCGGCTGCGATTGAGCATCATCAGGAAGAATACTATACCGTCGCCGAAAAGTATCACTCCCGGAATAGCCCATTGCAGTGCCCAGCCATAATTACCCGTATACCGGTCTATCACATACAGGATTATCATGGTAGTCACCATCTGCAGCCACACTTTAAGGGCAAAGCCGGAATCATGGCTTACCCAGTACAGAACAAAAAGATATCCGTATACAAAGGCCGCGCCGGTTATGGCCGACCAGTAGATAGTCGGAGTCGTGTAATGATTTATTGCTATAAGAATGGCCTCGCTGCCTATGAAGGTAAAGAGTATCAGACGCAGCCAGAAACGCACCAGCCTCTGGCGGCGCTGTGCATTGGGATAAGGCGCACCGTTTCCGTAACGGGCGCGGACCGCATTCTGCTGCTCCTCATTTAATTCTTCCGTAACGCAGTGGCATAAAGGACAGGTATCATAATCCTGCAGCAGGCTTATGTTACATTGGGGGCATCTGACCATCTTCCTCCTCCTTCCTATCCTCTGCTGCCGACTCCGGCTCTTCCTTTCCGGACTCCGGCGGATTCAGATATTCATTGGTCTCCAGAGCAGCCTCAACCCCGTCCTTTGCTATGGACTGGAAGAAGCGCTTCTGTATGGAAACATCCGTAAGACAGGATGTAAAAGTCACGATCAGCGTACCGTTATAGGACGCTATAGCCGCCTTGATATTCTGTCCTCGGCTCATTGAAAGCATACCATAAAAATGCTCGATATATTTTTTATACTGCTCCTTTACCTCCACATTACCCACGTTGGTCATGGTAGAAGTAGCGGTATCCGCAGATAACATATACACATATTTTATAGCGATATTCTTGATGAAAATAGGTATGGGCCGCAGGAAACGGTTCTGCTCGTTTGATACATTATAAGAAAGGATATTATCCAGATTCTGCGGATCCATCTGTTCCTTTAAGCTGTCGGAAGATATCTTCAGCACTTCCTCACGGCTGTAGCTTTCCTGTGTGGGCAGGAACTTGGACGCTATGATAACAAAGAAATTCTTCATGGTATGGGATTCATAGCGGCTGCGCAGATCCACAGGCACACAGCAGCTTATAGGCAGCTTTGAAGTGCCGCCTTTCAAATATTCCCTGTAGATGGCATATACATAATTTCCCACAAGATACTGGTTTATGGTAAGACCGTATTTCTTTGCGGCAGCCTTAAGCTCATCCACCTTAAAGTAGCCGTGCATGACATTAAGCTCACCCTTGGGGCGCTTCTCGCCTTTGATGACCAGGGCTTTCTTTGATCCGTAGGCCGTATCATGGCTGGCGCTCTTCTTGAAATTCTTAAGGTAGCTGTCCTCCATATCCATGAATATGCCGGAGCTGATCCTGTCCTTCTCCCCCGCATATTCCTCCGGATGGGCCAGGCGCAGATACTGATACGCCAGCTCTTTTAAGAATACCAGTCCGCCGTAGCCGTCCGTCAGGGCGTGGAATACTTCCAGATTGATACGTTTTTTATAATAGGTCACGCGGAACATATAATGATTGTTACGGCTCTTGTTTATATATGCTCCGGGATACAGCTCTTCTTCCCTTACTTTGGGAACAGGGCGGTCGTTTTCTTCAAAGTAATACCAGAAAAATCCCATACGCAGGCGCATACGGAATATAAGGAACTGGGGCAGCAGCTTCTCAAGTGCCTGCTGCAGAAGTTCCCCGTTCACATCCTCCGTTAAGGACACGCTCTCACGATAAACACTGGTCATACCCTCCGTACTGATAACGGGGAATAATAAAGCGGTGTTATCCAGCTTAGCCCATACAGGTTGTTTTTTTCTGATCTTTGGTGTCAAGTATTACCCCCTGTAAACACCGACAACAGCTCAAATGCCGCCGGGGCGTCATTGCCTTCACTTTTGTGCCATGCCGGGCCTCCTGTAGAAAGCTCTCCCAGTTTCCAGCCCAGTTCTTCCGGAGTTCCGATGATCCGTATCTTCAGCTCATGCTCTGCTGCCTGTGGTTTGATATCCTTATATCTTTCCAGCGCTTCCGCGCTTTTCTCATATCTCGCGGGACTTAACCCATCATCCGTCTGCCCCGTAACTACGCAGCCATGCCTCATCACAGGTACAACGGAGAGGCAGTCGCCCCAGTCCTGGTCAAAGTTCGCATCCAATATCACAGCATGCTCTTCGTCTCCGTGCACTATAGCCAGAGCCACGGGTGCGGGCCGTGTGACCGTCCTTTTAAGCTGCTCGGAGATCTCGCTGCAGTTCAGTTTAAATATTATCTCATCTCCGGTCTTTTTGCCGGTCCAGCCGCCGCGGAAATGATCTCCCGGATATTCGGCTTCTTTCAGATCCTTCTCAAAGCCCTTAAGCTGCGCATCAGTATCGGCGTGCTGCAGGCGCTTTGCGTTCTCCCAGGCGTTAGCGCTTAAAGGCGCTGGAAGAGGTCCTTCTTCTGCTGCCGCAGCGCTCTCATTTTTTACCGTATCCAGAAAATCCGTCACCATCCCTGCTATCAGCTTATGTCCGTAGTCGTTGGGATGGAGCATATCCTGGGTAAATTCTTCCGCTTTTATCACGCCATCCTTAAGCTTCGCATAAATACTGTTTACACAGCTTATGCAGGGAAGACCGTAATGCCGGCCCAGCTTAAGATGCCATTCCTGGGCGCTTACCCCGCAGCTGTACTGGACGAAGAACATAAGCGCCACCGCAGGATGTGAGCCGCTCTTTAATATGCGGCGCAGCAGTCCCTCATAGGTTTCAAAATAAAACTCTGTATCCGCATCATTTACGGTAAAATCTACAAACACCACATCAGGATCATTGCTTAATACGTCCTTTTCGACCCTTGATGAACCGTAGTCCGAATTGGTCCCGCCTATGCCGGCGTTGATATACCTGATATTGCTGTCCGGAAAGCTCTTTACCCACCAGTCATGGACCAGCTTCGCGTAGCATTTGTCGTGGGAGGTGGAAGAATAACCTTCGGTTATGGAGCCTCCGATAAAAGCCACACACAGGTCTTCGCCGCGACGGGCCTTATCCATTGCCTTTATAAGTCTGTTGTGATCGCCGGTGTTTACTACCGGATCGTACTTTGACATACTGTTGTGTGCTCCTTCATATTCAAGATCCTTCGCTCAATATATCATTAAGTGCTGCAATATTACTCTTCTGGTATTCCTTCATGAACCTCTCCGCATTGTCGGACAGTTCTTTTGCTTTTTCGTCACTCTCCAGCAGCTCGATCAGCGCATCGGCAAAGGCCTCATTATCGTCCGTGACCCTGGCTATGGGAAAATCCGAACGCAGGCCGCGCACACCTATCTCATGGGATACCAGAGGTTTGGTGTAACTGAGGGCCTCAATGGTCTTTATATTAAGGCCGGTACCGTGGCGCACGGGATTGATCACCACCCTGGCGTTGCGGTAGGCGTCGCCCACATCATCCACTATGCCCAGCTTCTCGTAATCCGGGCTGTCAGGAATATGTTTACAGATGGTCCCGGCTATCTGGAAATTATAGTCTGCCCCCTTTTTCTTAAGGATGGGCAGGATATCCTCTGTAAAATGCTTTATGCCATCCCTGTTTACCACATAAAAGCTGCCGATAAACAGGATATTCTTATTGGGGGCTACGCCGGCTTCCTTTAAGGGCATGTTCTCGCCTATGGTACATACCTTTGTGGCGGAAGGCACGATAGTCCTGAAAAAGTCCGCCTCTTCTTCCTGTATGGCTACCACCCAGTCAGCACGGGAAAGGCCTTTGGCCTCCTCTTCCTTCGTGAGGGCGAATTCATAGTTCTTATAGCCCACGGCCTCATACATCTGGCGCTTGAAAGTGAATGCGTTGTGAGTATCGATGACCTTGACGACGCCTTCGGGCGCAGATAACAGCGGACGTGAATTGAAAATGTATTCCACCCAGATCACGTCATAGTGATGCTCTTTAAGGAAAGCCTCCATAAAGGAGTCAACGGCGGGATCGATCTTCTCATCAATGGAAAAATACTTAAAAAGTCCCGGGATATGCAGTATCTCCAGCACTTTACGGACCTTGCGCTTGCAGAATACCGGGAAACTCCTCTTCTTATTCTCAAAAACATGGAAATGCTCTTCCCCGATCCAGGCTTTGGTCTCGGCAGGATCCTCATTGGAGTAGGTATGAAGATAGAGATAGTCCACCTCACAGCCTGCTTCTTTGGCCATGTTTATTATGTTATATACCCTTTTGCGGTTTCCCCTTTCTATGGGGATGACCACCGTCTCGGATATGAACAGAATCCTCTTGCCCGCCATAAAGCGTCATCTTCCCTTCACCAAAAATACCTAAGTATTATATCATATTTTCGTGGATTTATAAATCATTTCTTATTCCGCAGCCGTAAAGCCCGCCGCAGTATTGACTTTTTACTAATATAATGTCAAAATTCCAAGTCAGAAGGAAAAAAGGAATCCGTTTAGATGACACATAAGAACGATCACGATATACAGCCGCTCTTTTTGGCAATTTTATTCATTGCGGGCGCGGTTTTTATCTATTTCTGGCTTGCCGGCTTCGGTAATACCCCACAGGTATTCACCGATGTGGTACATGAGCTTACCTCTGCGGAAGGAAGCAACAAATCGGCCGAACGGGATATGGTCTATATCCTCTCCGTCGCCGGTTCTTTCGCCGTCTTTTTCTTTTACCTTTTTTACAATAAAAAACACGCTCTCAAAACCTCACAGACTGCCGACAGGTCCATGAACGTGCTGGGCCTTATCCTGATGACAGCACTGGGCGTTTCCTATCTGGTCTATGGTGGGTTAAGTCCCGTGATCTTTTCCCTGACAGTCCTCTGGATACTGCTTTATATCAGTTCCTGCAGCTATGCATTATCGGCAATGGCCGCCTATGTTTTCACGGTCTACGGCCTCTGCGGACTCTACCGTCTCTTTGTGTTTTTCGGCTGGAGCAGGGATACCGGCATAGGGGAGATTCTGGTTTTATCCTTTACCCTTACAGGCATATTGCTTTATGCCTCAAATAAGAGCAAAAAAGATATTTTCCTGGCGGCGCTTCCCTATATCCAGCTGCTGATCCCTTTTACCCTGCTGGTATTTATTTCATCCTCATATTCCGCGGCTGACGGCGATACCGTAATAGCCGCCACAAAGCGTATATCTATCCCCATATGGGCGCTGATCATAGGCTTTGAGCTGATGGCGGTACTTAAGAAGATCAACTGCAGCAAAAAGAGCAGCGGCCTTGACGATATAATATCCTTCGGCAGCCTCTGCTGTATCATGAACTTTAACGGATATTCGGGCCTTGGCTCAATAATATCCTCGGATCTCCATCATCCCTTCGAAAATATCATAGCTTTTTCCCAGATATTTGAACTGGGACAGAAGCCTTTTTCCGAATACATCCCCGTGTCCGGTCTTTATTCGATCATCCAGGGTGCATTCCTCTCCGTTTTCGGCGGAGGCTTTTATTCAAATTACAACGTGACCGAAAATCTTTTCTATCTGTGCATAGCGGCGCTGCTGCTCTTTATCGCCCTGCGCCATATCAAAAGCAGCAGAGTTCTGCTTATCGTACTTTTATTTCCTATCCTGAGATATAACCGCATCGCGCTGATACTTCCGGTCATGCTGCTTTTATCCTGGCCGGGACTCATCAAAAAGAAAGGCCTCTGGATCATGGCCTGGTTTTTATCAAGCCTTATTCAGGGACTGTATTATCCCCTTTTTGGTGCCGCCGTCTGCATAGGCTTTATGCCCCTGCTTTTGTGGCAGCTCATCGGCTATATTAAGGGCGATCTCAAAAAAGATATCAAAAAGCCCGCTTTCTGGGCGTGCGCCGCTGCCTGCCTGCTGCCGGCAGTTCTCTGTATACCCCTGCTGCTGGGCACCCTTAAGCATATGCTGGCAATGAGCTCCCAGACCATATTCGCAGACGGACTCTCCCGCTTCGGACAGGGCATGCCGGACAGCTTTTTATCAGGCCTTAATAACGAGGGTCTGCGTATACTGCTCTACGATCTTTTCAGTTTCCTGATCCCCGTGGCTGTGGTATGGGTATCGGTTATACTTTGCATGAAACTGGGCAATATCAGGATCGAAGGAAAAAAGCTCCGCATAAGCGATCCCGAGGCCGCTGCCATCAGCGCCTCCGTAGGCATAGCCATGACAGTTGCCTTCAGCTATACCCTGGTGCGCATGGATGTTTATGACATCTACGCAAGGAGCGCCGGCATGATCTTTGCTTCGGCAGTAATGTTCCTGACCATCGGCTGGAGATATCTTGGCAACGGCTTATCCCGTTATATCATCTCCGCCTTCGCCGTATTTCTGGTATCCGCCGTAATGGGGGAAGCAGTACAGAACATAGACGCAAACGACAAGCTGTCCGCCTCCTATAAAGTACCGGATGGCTATATCGCAGTAAACGACGGAGAAGTCCCCCGACTGGGCCCCGTATATGTGCAGGAAAACACCTATTCAAAACTGTTAAGCCGCCGGGAAAAGGATAACGGCATAACCGATGCCGAAAGCTACCTGGGCCTGGGAGACTTCGGATACTTTTATCTGTATAATATCCGGGGCGGTTCGGTTATGGAGGCCATGACCATCCGCGGATACGGCGCCGCAGAAGAGACCGTGGACATATTAAGGAAAACCGGAACCGTTGTATCCGGCGTTGATTCCTTTGCTTACTACTATCTGTATCACTGGCTCATGACCTCCGGCGAATACGGTTGGTCTGAGGAAAACAGGAAATTCTATCCCGCTGCGCAGGGCGCAGAGGAAGCCTTAAGAGCCAATAAGACCGCAAAGCTGGCAAGCGAAGAAAGGGAACTGGGACGCACGCCTTCATCCTGGGGACTTTCCATGGAAAGCCTTGAAAGCATATTCACAGCTCCCGGCGCAGATCTGACGGAAGAGCCTGCCGAATACGGCGGCACATATCTGGGCTTCGATAAAAGCATCCAGGGTGAGGACGCGGATTTCCTTTATATCGAATTTGATAATTCCGACGGAAGCTACGATAATATCCTGATAGACCACATCTTTGACGCGGTGCAGGATGATACTTCGGCCTTCGCCACAGCGCTTATGAAAAGAGACCATAATCCGGGAAAGACCGTTAACGTTTCCTGGAATGATGACGCCGGAAATACACACCAGCTTAACTGCGACTTTGGCCGGGGCAAACTGCTGATCCCTCTTGGCTGCGGAGCAGGCTGGCTTCTAAATTCTCATGACGGCGTAAATATAAACATGCAGTATTACGGGGAGGATATAGCAGTTTCCCCGATAAAAGAATATCGTCTGCTTAAATTACGGGAGGTTGAATAATGTGCAGAAATAATTCCTCTAAGATCCTTTTGTTCATACCCATGTACAACTGCGAAAAGCAGATCACCAGGGTACTTGGACAGTTCAACGAAGAAGTATGCTCCTACATACAGGAGATCATCATACTGAATAACCGCAGTACTGATAACGGAGAGCAGGCAGTATCTGATTATCTTAACGAACATAATATCCCCACCTGCGTCAAGCTGCTGCGCAATACGGAAAATTACGGTCTGGGCGGTTCGCAGAAGCTGGCCTTCAACTATGCTGTAAAAAACGGCTTTGACTATGTTATAATGCTGCATGGTGATGACCAGGGCAGCATAGAGGATCTGATCCCCTATCTTAAACGCGGCATACATAAAAAATATGACTGCCTGCTGGGTGCGCGTTTTATGAACGGCTCAAAGCTTAAGGGTTATTCCGCATTCCGTACTTTCGGAAATGTTGTTTATAACATACTCTTCTCATTTGGAACGGGTATGCGCGTGCTGGATCTGGGCTCCGGTCTTAATATGTACAGCACTGCGATGCTTAAGGATAAATTTTATCTGAAATACAAAGACAATCTGATGTTCAACTACTGCATGATACTGGGAGCAGCATATTATAAGCACAGCATACGCTTCTTCCCAATCTGTTGGAGGGAGGACGATCAGGTATCCAATGTAAAGATGATGAACCAGGCTGTTACCGTTCTTAAGCTTTTAGGTTCTTATATACTTAACAAAAAGAAATTTATAGAAGCGGAACACCGTGATACGCCTGTGGAAGATTATACCGCAGATGTCATAGTCGAGGATCTTTATCAGGGATGAAAAAAAAGAACAGGCTGATCTACAATCTGATCAATCTGCTGGTGCTGGTTATTTCGGCACTGTTCTTTGTGTACAGTTATGTGCTCCCGGGTGAACTGCCCAAATTACTGAACAGCGAAGGACTGGGCATTGTGATCGTCACCGTACTGCTGGTACATACCGTAAAAGCGATACGCCTTTATCTTGCACTTTATGGTACGGATATCTCACGCTCTGCCTGCATGAAACTGTATTGCAAAGTGACTCCCGTGAGCGTGGTCCTGCCCTGGAAGCTGGGGGAATTCTTCCGTATCTACTGCTGCGGCTCGGAATTAAAAAGCCTGTTAAAAGGCGTGGTTATAATACTGCTGGACCGTTTCTTCGACACCATTGCGCTGGTGACCATGATGCTGTTTTTATGGCTGATCTGGGGAGGCGCCCTTCCCATGCTGGTATACGGCTTCCTGATATTCCTGGCCCTGGTGGTGCTGGTATATCTTGGTTTCCCCGGCATGCATGAAGTCTGGAAAAAATATCTGCTGTCTTCAAAGGCAACGGTACATAAGCTGCAGCTGTTAAAGCTTCTGGATGCAGCCAGCAGGATCTATAAGGAGATACGCGGAGTGCTCCACGGAAGGGGCAGTCTTTTATACATACTTTCAATACTGGCCTGGGGCACAGAGATAGGCAGCCTTTATCTGCTGCGCAGTCCCGGCGAGGATCCCGGGGAGACGGTGTCGGCATATCTGTCCGCCGCCATGGGCATCGGCACATCCGTGGAACTGCAGCGCTTTGTCATCTTTACGATACTGCTGCTGATATGCGCCTATGCCCTGATAAAGCTAATTGAGACCGCAACGGTAAAAAGGAGCAATAAATGAAAGTCTACGTTGTATTCGACGATACCGGAAAAAAGAGCGAAGTCATCTCCGATATCATAGGGGATAAGGGTTTTGCGGATGTGGTGGTGAAAAAACGCCGCCTTGAGGAATATTACCGGGATGAGCTCAAAAAAGAGTATCCCGATCTGATCTGGCAGAAACTCCATTCTCTCTTTGAGTTCGGTGATCTGACGGAGGAGCTGGAATATCATACTTCCGGCGATATCCGTATACTGCACTGCTTTTCCGACCACCTTATCACCGATGGTGAAAAAGCAAGGCTTTCCTTTAAAAAACTGCAGTACATCGATACTCCTTATGCCATGCTGGAAGATAAGAAAGCAGTTGCCGCAATGTTTCCTTCGCTGGAAAGCTATCTTTCCTTCTGCAGGGAGATCACCGGAGGGAAAAAGCCCCGCGAACTGATACGTGAATTCAAAGACCACTGCGAGATCGAAGGTCTGGTAGATATAGGAAAAATAGGCAACTTTATCCAATGCGTGACCGGAAACTTCGATTCCCGTTATTTTAATTCGTTAAAGGGTAACGAATACACCCTGGTCAAAAGTTCGACCAATAAGGAAAAGATAAAAGCGGAATACCAGTTCTATCATCTGCTTCCCGAGGATATGAAATTCTGGTTCGTCCTTCCCTTTGATTATAAGGAAACGGATAAGGAAGCCAGCTATACCATGGAACGCCTGCACATGACGGACCTTGCCATCAAATGGGTCCACGGCTCCATGGACGAAGCTGAATTTGAAGAACTGATGGATAAATATTTCTATTTCTTCTCCTGCCGCCATGAGAAAAAATGCAGCAGGGAAGAATACAAGGCTGTTTCCGACGCCCTTTATGTTAAAAAGGTTAAAGACCGCATCGAAAAACTTAAAGGGCTTAAAGAATACAAAAAGATAGAAACCCTCTTATCCGCTGCGGATCTGGGAAGCATAGATGATATAGCAGCAAAGTATTTTGCCCTTAAAGAAAAGATAGAGAAAAAGAGTTCAACTCCCCAGAAACTGGTGATAGGACACGGGGATCCCTGCTTTGCAAACACCCTGTATAATAAGTCCACAAAGACGCTTAAGTTTATTGACCCCCGCGGCGCACTGACCGAAGACGAACTCTGGACGGATCCTTATTATGACGTGGCCAAATTGAGCCACTCCGTCTGCGGCAGATACGACTTTTTCAATAACGCCTTATTTGACATAAGGATCGATGAGAGTTTTAAACCCACACTGGAGCTGCCTTTTGACAACTCTTCCTATGTGGAGATATTCAAACGCAAGCTGGAGGAAAACGGCTTTGATCATCTGAGCGTAAGGATATACGAAGCCTCCCTTTTCCTTTCAATGCTGCCGCTTCATATGGATAATCCCCTTAAAGTGCTGGGCTTTATCCTTAATGCAAATGATCTTTTAGAGGAGATAGCTAAAAATGTATGATGAATATTCCTTTGTATTCGATATAGACGGAACCCTCTGCCCTATTAAAGGGAAGGATGAAAAATACGAAGACCTTGTCCCCTATCCCGAAATGGTAGAGAAGCTGCGCTATTACAAGGAGCAGGGTGCAAAGATAATCCTTTTCACTTCCCGCAACATGAACAGCTATAACGGGAATATAGGTCTGATCAACAAGCATACCGCTGCCATCCTTTCCAAATGGCTGGAAAAATGGGATATCCCCTATGATGAGATAATCTACGGAAAAGTATGGCCCGGGAAAAAAGGCTTCTATGTGGACGACCGCACCGTCCGCCCCGATGAGTTTTTGAACAAAACCCCGGAGGAGCTGGAAGAGATATGCGCGAATTCAAGGGTAAATACCCAGTCCTGTCATCCTGAGACCGCCTCCTGTCATCCTGAGCGTAGCGAAGGATCTTCCCCCATCGACATCGTAATAACCATGGGCGGTCTGGGCTCCCGTTTCCGCAAAGCGGGCTATACCGTCCCCAAATACATGATCGAAGCAAAGGGTAAGACTTTATTCGACTGGTCCCTGATAAGCCTTGAAGGCTATCGTGATAAGGCAGACCGCTTTATCTTCCTGGCAATGCAGGATGAATCCGCAGACGTGGAAAAATTCATACTTGATAAATGCAAAGAATTAAATATCCCCGATCCCAAGGTGATAATCCTGGACCATTTAACGGACGGCCAGGCAACAACAGCCATGCTGGCAGAAAAATACTGGGATCCTTCTCATGCGCTGCTTATCTATAATATCGATACTTACGTGGAACCCGGCTGCATGAACAGTGCGGAATTAAAGGGCGACGGCTTCATACCCTGCTTCAGCGCAGAGGGCGACCACTGGAGCTTTGTTCGTCTGGACGAGAGCGGTAAGGTCGTGGAGATAAAGGAAAAGCAGAGAATATCATCCCACTGCACTCTTGGCGCTTATTACTTCAAAAGCTGTGGGCTCTACAAGCAGCTCTATGATGAATACTATAAAGAAAACGAACATAACGTGAACGGTGAGAAATACGTGGCGCCGCTTTACGACTATCTGCTTTCAAAAGGCGGAGCGATCTACATATCCGACGTACCTGCGGAGCGGGTGCATGTCCTGGGAACCCCCGAAGAACTGGAGGCTTACTTAAAAGAAGATGAAGGCTGATAAGGAAAAAACACAGTCATCTAAGATAAGCTTGTCCACTCTCCTTCCCTGGCTGTTCTTTGCAGCTGTGGCAGGAGCCTGGATCCTGTTCTATCTTTTGAGAGTCGAAAAGCTTATAGACGCCGATATGTCCAGCGAGATGGTGTTATCGGATATACTGGCAAAACATGGCGGTATCATAACCCCCGACTGGAAATATTCCACAGAGATAAGGGTGCTGAACAACCAGATCATCTTCAGCATCTTTCTGGCCATCACTAAAAGCTATAAGCTCTCCCGTCTTTTATCCGGCGTAGTCCTGCTGGCCATACTGGGAGCAAGCTATTATTATCTCTGCGTGCAGGCCGGGATAAAAAAGTATTTCCCCCATACCGCTGCATTGCTTTTTCTGCCTTTTTCTGCAGACTATGCTTATATCGTACTCTACGGGCTTTACTATATCCCGCATATCGCCATAAGCTTTACCTCTGCCGGGCTGATACTTAAGCTGTCCAAAAACATGGACAAAAAGAAAAAGATCGTTTCGGCAGTGCTGATGGTTCTGCTGTCATTCGCGGCGGGACTTGGCGGTCCCAGACAGATAGTTATCTGTTATCTGCCGCTGCTTTTGCTGGCACTAGTGCAGTCCCTTGAACTAAAGCGTTTTGTATGGCAGGGAGCCGTACTCTCTTTCCTTGGCAGCGGCGCAGGCTATGCCTTTAACCGCTTTGTACTGTCCTATAACTATCACTTCAACAGCTGGGATAACCTTAATTTCACCGGCTTTTCCTTTGAACGCGCACAGACGCTTTTCATGGGCATAATGCATGAATTCGGATTCACGGAAGAATCTGTCTTTTCCGCCGCCCTGATAAAGAACGCTGCCTGCATGATCATTATCGCCGCGATCATACTCTATTATCACGGCTTTATCCGCAATTACGTAAAGAAGGATGATACGGAACGCTTTATCGCAGGCTGCGGCGTTATGATCACCGCGGTCTATTTCCTGCTTTATCTCTTTACGGATATGTACTATGAAGACCGTTATGCGCTTCCCGTCATAGTATTTGCCGCTCCGCTGCTGGCCTTTGCTCTTAAAAACGCAGTCAAGGGAGCAGCCGGTCTTGATAAGAAGCAGGCCTTCTGGCATTATCTGGTCCCCATCGGCGTTATCGCTGCGGTACTGGCAGCCGGTGCCGGCAGATATCCCGGCCTGTACAGAACGGATCTTACCTCGGCGCTTTGGGAAGTATCGGATTCCCTGGTGGCTCAGGGCTATCAGAGCGGTTATGCCTCTTACTGGAACGGCAATATCATGACCGAGCTTTCCGAGGGTCGTTTTGAAATGTTCAACTGGGACGATTACGTTGACGGAAAAGTCGACGTTGAGGAGCTGTATGTATGGCTGCAGCCGGTATCCCACTATGATAAAAAACCGGAAGGCAAGGTATTCATACTCCTGAGTTCCGAAGAAGAGACTCTCTGTCCCCTGGTTGAATATCTTACAGAGGAAGATGTGGCTTTCAGAAATGACGCCTATGTGGCTTACGGTTTTGATTCTTACGAGGCTATGCTCTGCAATCTGAGCGACTGGATCTATGACCTTAATGATGAATCCGGTCTTGTAAATGCAGAAAGCTATCAGGGTTCCTGGATACTGCATCCGGGCTCAGTCACGGAAGGTCCTAATATGACTTTCTATAAAGGCAGTTACGAATTCAGCTTAAGCGGCGAAGGCCTTCAGGATCTGGAAGTGATCGCTACAAAAGATTTTGGCGCGGAAGCCATCGATACCACGGTCATTTCGCAGAATGCACATGAGATGATCCTCCGCATAAATGTCAGCGAAAACAGCTATCATATGGAATTCCATCTGCAGAATCCCGGCGACGGCGATATACGCATCGATACAGCCATAGTGGAAAGGAGCGGCGATGTCTGATAAAAAGGAAAAGACTGTCGACTACCGTTTCAAGATCCTCTATGCCATTGCGATGATACAGATCGTAGGAGGGCATTGCCGGGACGGTGCGCTGAATCTCTTCTACGACTGGATCCCCTATATGGGTACCCATCTGGCAATACTCATATTTGCGTCGGGATATTTTTATAAAAGTGAAGCAGAAGAAAAACCTCTGGACTTTCTGTGGAAGAAAACAAAAAGGCTGCTGATCCCCATGTATATCTGGAATCTGGTATACGGATTAATAGTGCTGATACTTAAGAACTTCGGCTTCAGCATAGGCGGCGACTTTAACCTGCGCAATCTGCTGCTGGCACCCTTATATGACGGACACCAGTTCCAGTATAATCTGGCAGGCTGGTTCGTTGTACCGCTCTTTATGGCAGAAGTCGGATATATGCTGCTGCGCCTGCTTTTATCAAAGCTAAAGCTTAAGCTTCCGGAAACCGCGATATTCATCTTTGCCCTTATAGTGGGCATGCTGGGAATCGAATGCTCCATCCGGGGATATCATGAAGGCTGGTGGCTGATGATCCCAAGAGCCGCATATTTCTTTGCTTTTTATGCACTGGGAGTATATTATAAACGTGTGCTGGAAAAATATGATAAGCTTCCGCACCTGGCATACTTTGGCATAATAGCACTGATACAGATGGCGCTGCTGGTGATCTTCCACCGCATACCCATCTATGTGATATCCTGGTGCGATGATTTCCCCGAAGGTTCTTTTATACCTTTCCTTCTGGGAGCTGTGGGAATAGCCTTCTGGCTGCGAATTGCAAAAATACTGGAACCGGGTCTTGGAAAAGCAAAAGGTATAAACGCCATAGCCGATCACAGCTATTCCATCATGCTGCATCAGTTCCTTGGTTTTATGGCTGTAAAGACCGTATATGCGGTGCTGACCAAATTCGGGCTTTTCCTGGATTTTAACATGCCCGCATATAAGTCCGATTTATGGTACTACTACACGCCCCAGGCGCTGCCTTACTATTCGCTGATCTTTTATCTGATCGCAGGTATAGCGCTGCCTGTAGGCATGTCGGTTCTGGGCAGAAAAATATATTCCGCTTTAAGGAAGAACGGAGGAAAATAAAATGGCACGAAAACTTGATATTACGGTAAAGATGGGATGCAAGGTTGATTGCCGCTTCTGTCCGCAGAAGCTGGCCCTCAGCAGATATTTTAAAGATAACCCGAAGCGAGAGAGCGTACTCAGTTTCGAAAATTTCAAAACCATGGTGGATAAGACGCCCTCTGATGTTCAGATAGTTTTTTCCGGCATGTGCGAACCTTTCCTGAACGAACACTGCATCGAGATGATCGAATACGCAGCAAACGCCGGACGCGATGTGGATGTCTATTCAACACTGCTGGGAATGAGCATGGAACATTATCAGCGGCTTAAGAAATTAAAGCTGCATATATTCGTGCTGCATGCTGCCGATAAGGATATGAATGCTAAGATCCCCGTAACCGATGAGTATCTTAAAGTACTTGATTCCATCGCGGAAGATCATAAAAACGGCAGCTTCCATATCACAACCATCTCTGTACACGGCGATTATCATCCGCAAATAGTCGATATCATGAAGAAGGTCCCCGACGTTCCCGTGCTGCGCGAGATCTATGACAGAGCCGGAAATATCGAAGATAAAGATGGCATAACCACCTATGTAAAAGAAGAAAAGAAGGGTGCGCTGGCCTGCTCAAAATGCAACGGCCTCAAACTGGATATCAACTATATCCTCCCCGACGGCACCATGCTTATGTGTCCCATGGACTGGGGCATGGAAAATGTGCTGGGCAATCTTCTGACCGAAAGCTATGAAGATCTGTCCGAAGGAAAGATCAAGCAGGATTACCGGGCAAAGATGAGTTCCGAAGACGCAAAAATACTCTGCCGTCTCTGCCACGCCTCTCAGCCGCTAAATGTTTATAAAAAGGCGGAGGCAAAAGCAAAGTTTAAACAGAGCATTAAAAAGCTGCTGGGAAGGGCGTAAAAACCCTTTTCCTGTATTCAAACATCAATTCTTCAAACAACACAGCGGCACCACATAAACTCCGTTTTCCATCCGGTAAGCCACTTTGTTCTTTGTGACCACCATCAGGAATGCGGGTTTTCCTGTCTTTTCCTGATCGATATCATTGGCGATCCTGATCAGGTTTTCCGATGCTATTTTGATATCGTCTTCTCCGCCGAGTTTAACCTCTATCAGCGCCCAGCTCCCATCATTAAACTGTATCACCGCATCAGCTTCTCTTTTTTTCGAATCGCGATACTTATATACATGAGCCCCTATCGTATCCGCATATACCCGCAGATCATGTACTACCAGCGACTCAAATAATAGACCGAATGTTGTAATATCCTTAAATATACCTTCCGGAGTGATACCTAATGCAGCAGCACCGATCGAAGGATCGGTAAAGTGTCTTGTATCCTTAGTCCTGATCGCAGTCCGGCTTCTTAGATTGGGATTCCATGCCGGAAGCTCTTCTATTACATACAGATTACGAAGTGCATTTAAATACTTTGCAAAAACGTCTTTATCAAATGACTCATCACCGGAAGCACAATCATCCCTAAGAGTTGCGTCTGTTGCTGCTATTGATACATTTCTGGCATAAGAACGCATCAGCTTTCTGGCCTTCTGCTCGTCATTTCTGAGCGGTACGTCCTTTAAAGAAAAGATATCGTCGGTAACAACCACTTCATAATAGTCTCTTGCCTGTGCCAGAGCCACATCCCTGTCCTTGCCTATTGCTACCGGCCAGCCTCCTCTGCAGATATAATAAGCATAATCATTTATATCCTTCTTTGACATTGCCTGCGTGAACTTACCGTTTTTGAGTTCAAGCAATGACACCGCCCCATTACTGTCTCCTGTTTCGTACAGAGACATGGTTCTCATCATTTTGCGAATGATCCTTCCGTTTCCGGTATGCCTTCCGCTTTCGTATTCCGGATCATTCCTGCCTTTATCCGTAACACTTCCCGTCAGGATATACTGGCCAAACTCACCTGTCTTGTCCACCTCATATTTTACCTGATCCCATATGAAGGATACATGCTGCCACTCATCGATCAGTATCGGTTTGGGACCGTAATTTAAAAAATTTGTCGGAGATATCTTAGCCAGTTCTATATACTCATTTCTTGAATCGAGCGGCATCAGGTCGATAACGGTCTTTGCATATCTCTTTGCTGTTGTCGATTTTCCGCACCATTTGGGGCCGACTATCACCAGAGCCCCTTTACTCTTTAAACTGAACTCTACTATCCCGTCAAACAGCCTGTTTACATACTTTTGTTTGCTCATATAAACCCTCTCCTTACAGGCTATTTTATACTAAATCGGAGAAATATTCAATAATAAATCGGAGGTTTGTAAGGTTTTTTATCGGAAGAATGTGAGGTTTTAAGTCGGAGAAATATCATGTTTTAAATCGGAAGAATGTGAGGTTTTTGATCGGAGCAGTGTAGCATCTGTACCAGTCAAGAAAAGTAGACACGAAAAATGTTTTTTTGTTGTTTTATTTTTC
>CAMVRS010000023.1 GCA_947169935.1 uncultured Lachnospiraceae bacterium | reverse complement strand
AAAAGTCTTGTCTGTGATATTTGTAAATTCAAATACCACGCGTACCTGAGCATCTTCATCCTCAGGTATCTCAAATTCTTTTAAATGTGCACTGAAGAAATCATTACTTATAACTCCGGCAGCAGCTGCTGCAGCGGCAGCGTCATCACCGCTTATTTCTTCAGGCTCCTCTGCTTCCACAGGCACTTCATCCTCAGTGTTTTCTTCAGCATTTTCCTCTACCGGTGCAGGACCCTCCACTTTCTGAGATTCGAATCCTCCCGGTGCCAGGGTGGGCATCGGTGATGTCAGTTCATATGTATCCTTTGCACAGGCGGTAAGAAAGATGCCTGTAAGTAAGATCATTATAATGCTTCTTTTCAATGTTTTTAGCTCACTTTCGTTTTGTTTCTGTTTATACTATTTCAAGATCCTTCGCTCCGCTCAGGATGACAATTAGAATGCTCAGGATTACCGGTGGAAAGCTCAGGATGACAGGCCTCAGGATGACAGGCGTAAAATCATGATGACTAATTCTGCGCAGCGCTGACGCCTGCAAGATGTCCCGTGGACCAGGCTATCTGCAGGTTATAGCCGCCGGTATGCGCATCCACATCCAGGGCTTCACCGGCTATATAGAGTCCGGGCACTATCCTGCTTTCCATAGTGGATGGATCCACCTCTTTAACATTAACCCCGCCCTGGGTGATTATGGCTTCATCAAATCCGCGGCAGCCTGTTATATTATACTCCAGAGATTTAAGAGTTTCCACTAAAACCCTGCGTTCTTCTTTAGTGACGGAATTAACTTTCTTATCAGCCGGTATCCCCAGCCTTGCAGGAAAAACCTCCCTGAGCTTTCCGGGAAGAAGACTGCCCAGTACATTGGAAAAGTCTTTATTCTTATTCTCTTCAAACTCTCGCAGTATCCTGGCGTCAAGCTGTTCAGCACTTAATGCAGGCTTAAGATCTATATAAAGCTTAGCCCCTTCCGGACGTTTTTTCTGATAATAGGATGACGCCGTAAGCACCAGCGGCCCGCTCAGCCCGAAATGGGTATAGAGCATCTCACCAAAGCCTTCATACAGCTTCTTTTTACCGTCTTTTACTATCATCCCCACATTCTTAAGCGCAAGTCCCTGTGCGGCGGCACACTCATCCTTCTCCGCTATATTAAAGGGTACCAGGGCCGGAACAGGTTCTTTTATACTGTGCCCCATTTCCCGCAGTATATCATACATACTGCCGTCAGAGCCTGTTGTGGGATAGCTTTTACCTCCGCAGGCTATGATAAGGGAATCCGCATTCAGCAGGGTACCATCAGCAAGTTTTATTTCAAAGCCTGCCGGAGCTTCCTGCGTTCCTTTCACTGAAACAGTTCGTATATCGCTGTTAAGCCTTACATCTACCCCCAGCTCATCCATTCTCTTATTAAGAGCCTTTATCACATCGGAGGCATGATCGCTCACCGGAAAAACCCTTCCGCCGCGCTCTTCCTTAAGCCTGCAGCCGGCGTTTTCAAAAAAGCTGCAGACAGACGCGCTGTCAAAGCCGTATACAGCACTGTACAGGAATTTGGGATTACTTACCACATGAGAAAAAAACTCATCATCGGCACAAGTATTTGTAAGATTGCATCTGCCTTTGCCGGTGATATATATCTTCTTTCCGGTCTTTTCGTTTTTTTCGATAAGGACGACTTTTGCACCTGCTTCCGCAGCAGCTATCGCCGCCATCATCCCTGCCGCGCCGCCACCGGCTACGGCTACAGTCCGCATGCCCATATCATTCTCCCGGATCACCCAGCTCATCTTTATCATAAGTCTGGTAGTTTTTCCAAAGTTTCTCGAGACGTTCGGTATTATCCTGTATCTTGTTTTCGTTGCGCAGATAAAGGGCAACCACCAGAGCATTTATAACGCTCATGGGCGCTACCAGTGAATCCAGCAGCGTTATCATATCTGATTTGGCCCACAGATTACAGGAGGAATACATATTCATAGGCGAGTACTCGCTGTCCGTAATGGATATCAGTCTGGCCCCCTGTGAATTTGCGAAGTCCATGGCGCGCAGAGTCCTTAAGGAATACCTGGGGAAACTGATACCAACCAGCACATCTCCTTTGCCGATCCAGTTAAGCTGCTCATACAGTTCGCTGATATTGACGCTGTTGACCACCTTGACATCAGGTCTTATAACGCCAAGATAATAGGCCAGTATCTCTGCAAGAGGTGCACAGTTCCTTATGCCCAGCACATAGATATGTTTTGCATTTTCAAGCATATCCACTGCCATATCAAAGGTGGTATCGGGCACCATATGAATGCTGTCTACGATATTCTGCGCATCATGTACCAGTACCTTTTTCATGAGTCCCGAAGGATCGGCCTTAAGCTTATTCGTGGTACTCTTTTTATCGGATACAAGCCGGCTCTGTATATCATCTATCATAGCCTGCTGGAACTCGCTGTATTTATCATAACCCAGCATAGCCGTAAAACGTACCACCGTCGCTTCGCTGACTCCGGCAGCCTTTCCCAGCTTGGCTGCCGTCATGAAAGCAGCCACCTCATCATTATCGGTTATATAATCCGCCACCTTTTTCTGGGCCTGGCTCATGGTGGGGTAAAGTTTTGTGATGTCGTCTAACATATTATTTTACCTTGCAAAAAAGATTCTTCGCTACGCTCAGAATGACACATTAGCCTGCTATACTGAAAAGATCCTTCGGGCTGCGCCCTCAGGATGACACCGTTTTCCACTTATGAAAGGCAATGTCATCCTGAGCACAGCGAAGGATCTTTATGATTTAAAACTCTTATTTACTTACACAGGGTAAGCGTTGTTCTTTGTATCAGCCTTCTTAGCATCAACTTTCTTCTGCTGGGCTTCACGATACTTGAAGAACTCAGTAGCAACCTGAGGGAACAGTGCATAGGAAAGAACGTCCTCATCCTGCTGCTTGTACTGCTTCATCTCTGCCTCGATAGCTTCAAGCTCGGGCTTATCATGTCCGGTTGCTTCAGCGGATCTTGCGGTAGAACGCTTCTCGCCGGGGATGACCTTGTTGATGACATCCTGGTTCATAGGCTTAACGGTCTGGCCGTAGTTACCGCGCAGCAGATCCTTGAACTCGCCTGTAGCGGTCTTGTATCTCTCGCCCATCAGTACGTTGAAGATAGCCTGAGTACCGACGATCTGTGAAGAAGGTGTAACCAGAGGAGGCTCACCGCAGTCCTTACGAACGCGGGGGATCTCTTCGAGCACTTCGTTGTACTTATCCTCAGCATGCTGCTCTTTAAGCTGTGAAACCATGTTGGAAAGCATACCGCCGGGTACCTGGTAAAGCAGGGTCTTGATGTTAACGCCCAGCACCTTGGTGCTCATCAGGCCGCTCTCGATGCACTCTTCACGATAAGGTCTCCAGTAATCTGCGATCTCTGCAAGGAGCTTCTGATCGTAACCGGTATCATAAGGAGTACCCTTGAAGGTCTCAACCATAACCTCTGTAGCGGGCTGGGAAGTACCCAGTGCGAAAGGTGATATAGCACAGTCGATAACGTCTACTCCTGCCTCAACAGCCTTAAGATAGGTCATTGAAGCCACACCTGAGGTGTAATGTGTATGAAGCTGGATGGGAAGCTTGGTGCTCTCTTTAAGGGTCTTAACAAGTTCTGCAGCCTTGTAAGGAACCAGCAGACCTGCCATATCCTTGATACAGATGGAATCTGCACCCATCTCTTCTATCTTCTTAGCCATGTTTGCCCAATACTCAAGAGTATAGGCATCACCCAGTGTATAGGACAGAGCTATCTGGGACTCGCCACGGCCTTCCTGCTTCTTGATCTTGTTGGTTGCATCAACTGCAGCCTGAAGGTTACGGAGATCGTTAAGGCAGTCGAATATACGGATTACATCGATACCGTTTGCAATAGACTTCTCAACGAATGCATAAACCACATCATCTGCATAAGGACGATATCCTAAGATATTCTGTCCACGGAAAAGCATCTGGAGCTTGGTGTTCTTAAATCCGTCACGGAGCTTGCGAAGTCTCTCCCAGGGATCTTCCTTAAGGAAACGAAGGGAAGCATCGAAGGTAGCACCACCCCAGCACTCTACGGCATGATAGCCGACTTTATCCATCTTATCTACAATGGGAAGCATCTTCTCGGTAGGCATACGTGTAGCTATCAGGGACTGATGTGCATCACGCAGAACCGTTTCCATGATCCCAACCGGTTTTTTAGCCTGTTCAGCCATTTTAATTTCCTCCTAAATATTTATGATTAATAAACTGTTTCGAAACGCCAACCTCAACTACGTTCGCTATGCTCACTCCGTTTCGGTCGCTGCTATTCGCAGCATACACTTTCGTATCAGCTTTCGCTCCCGTCAGCAAGCTGCCATCGCTTCAATCTGATACGAAACTGTGGCGTTTCTCAAAATACCCCGAAGATCGCCATGAAGGTACCGGCTGCAACTGCAGTACCGATAACGCCGGCCACGTTGGGTCCCATGGCGTGCATCAGCAGGAAGTTTGTAGGATCCTCTTCAGCACCGACACGCTGGGAAACGCGGGCGGCCATAGGCACGGCGGAAACTCCGGCCGAACCGATAAGCGGATTAACCTTACCCTTTGTAATAACACACATCAGCTTTCCGAAAAGGACACCGGCTGCAGTACCGAAAGCGAAGGCAACCAGACCAAGTGCCACGATGAAAAGTGTGTCTGTGTTAAGGAATGCTTCTGCAGAGGTGGTAGCACCTACGGAAGTACCAAGCACGATAACAACGATATACATAAGGGCGTTTGAAGCGGTCTCAGTAAGCTGGCGGACAACGCCTGACTCACGGAAGAGGTTACCCAACATAAGCATACCAACAAGGGGAGCTGTGGTGGGAAGTACTATCGAAACCACTATCGTAACTACTATAGGAAACAGGATCTTCTCCAGTTTGGTAACAGGGCGAAGCTGACCCATCTTTATCTGACGCTCTTTCTTGGTAGTAAGAAGCTTCATGATAGGCGGCTGGATGATGGGTACCAGCGACATGTATGAATATGCCGCCACAGCGATGGGCCCAAGGTACTTGGTCTGGCCCAGCTTACCTGCCAGGAATATGGATGTAGGGCCGTCAGCACCGCCTATGATGGAGATGGCTGCAGCTGCCTTGCCGTTAAAATCTGCCCAGCCCATAGCACCTGCAAACAAAGCACCGAAGTAAGCTGCAAAGATACCGAACTGTGCGGCTGCTCCCAGAAGGAAGCTTGCAGGGTTTGCGATAAGAGGACCGAAGTCCGTCATGGCTCCTACGCCCATGAAGATAAGTGACGGCAATATTGCCCACTCATCAAGTACATAGAAATAATACAGTAATCCGCCCACACCGTTCGGCGAATCCTCCGCCCGCATCATGATATCAGGGTAAATGTTTACCAGCAGCATACCAAATGCGATAGGCACCAGCAAAAGAGGCTCAAACTCAAAGCGTATTGCCAGGAAGAGGAAAAAGAGCGCCACGCAGATCATGATCACGTTCTTATAAGTAAAGTCGGGATTCATGAACGCCATCTGGCCGAGCAGATTGTTAATGATCTCACTCATTTATCTTACCTCCAAATAGTCTCCCTTGATCTTAGTTAAGTGTTGCAAGAACCTGGCCTGCCTCACATGCATCGCCTACTGCTACATCAATGCTGGCAACGGTGCCGTCCTGGGGAGCAACCTGAGGTATCTCCATCTTCATAGCTTCGATGATGAGTACTGCGTCACCCTTCTTTACGGAATCGCCAACATTCTTTTCGATCTTGAATACCTTGCCTGCTGCACCTGCTTCGATCTTAACAGATCCTGCGCCGCCTGAAGACTTAGCTGCTGCGGGAGCTGCCTTGGGTGCTGCTTTGGGAGCTGCCTTAGGTGCTGCTGCGGGAGCTGCTCCTGTGGATGCGCCCTCTTCCACTGTTACATCATATACGTTGCCGTTAACGGTGATTGTATAATTCTTCATCTTTTAAATCCTCCTGATCTATTATCTTATTCTTCTGATACTTCTTACTACAAAACCATCTACTGATGCGGCACCTTCTGATGCAGCAATGGCTGCTGCGATAACTGCCACAAGCTCGGTATCATCCGTCTCATCTTCGGGAGCAACTGCCTCTTCGCGGGCAACGATGTTCTCGATAGCCTTCTCAACAGATTCCTTGTTCTGCTCTTCGGGCTTAGCCTTGAAAGCATCCACTATGGAAGGAACATATTTGAGCAGTGAGATTATGATAGCTATTACTATGAGCATAATGAATACGGTACCCATACCAATAGCGGTATTTACAGCCGCATTCTTCATTGATTCATCAAGACCCAGTACTGTATTTACTGTGATCGCGGTAACATGCAGGTTCTTGTCAAATATAAATTCGATGATACCGTCATGTCCGCCGTTTGCAGCATCTAAAGTCCTGAAATGTGCTTCCGCAACAACTCCGTCATCTGTAACATCATAAATGATGTCTTCTGCAGGGATGAAGCTGTCGGGTGTAACATTGCTTTCTACTCTTTCAACAAGCTCATTGTTGCCGAGTTCATCCATTGAATCATGGTATGAATGCATACCCTTTAAAAGAACGGGAAATTCAACCTTGAGCTGAGCCTGCTGTAAATATGAAGTGAGTGTTTCCACTTCATCGATCATCATGGCATCGTACATATCCAGCTGTTCCTGCTGCATACCGCTGCTGACAACCAGGGCGCTGAGATAACCCACGGTATAGTCGAGCTGGTAATGCGGATCGTCGATCAGCGGCTTTTTTTCACCGCTTCCGCAGCCGGCCAGGGATAAGATGCATACGATCATGCTTAAAAATAAACCGATCTTTTTCTTCATCGTTAATCCTCTCTTTCCTTACCGAACCTCTTTATGCAAATAACATCTCGAATGCATATACAAGATGCTTTCTGGTATCCTTAGGCTCGATAAGTTCATCCACATAGCCTCTGGAAGCAGCGCTCTCTACGCTGTTCTGCTTTGCTGCGAAATCCTTTGCCTGCTTTTCGATCTCTCCGCCGCTCTTTCCGTCAGCAATGATCTTTCCTGCAAGCTTTGCATCCATGGGGCCAACCTCTGCATCAGGCCATGCGTAAACAAGATCGCAGCCCGTGCCCTTGGAGTTCATGATCGCATAAGCGCTTCCGTAAGCCTTGCCTACGATCAGGTTAACCCTGGGAACATCGCACTCTGAGAAAGCCTGTGCAAGCTGTGCTGCAGCCTGTGCCATATGGCGCTCACTGCACATGGTAGCTTCAAAGCCTTCTACATTGGTAATGGTCAGCACAGGGATACCGAAGCTGTCGCAGAAGTAAACGAAATCTGCAGCCTTGTATGCACCCTTGTGGCTCATACGTCCGGAAAGCTTATTAACCTTTCCGTCATCACCTACTATCTCGGTACGGTTTGCAACGCAGCCAACGGTAAGACCATCCAGGCGGATAAAGCCTGTTACTATGTCTTTAGCAAAAGCGCTGCCGCACTCAAGGAAGTAATTATCATCCGCTATATTTGAAAGTAAAATGGAGGTATCGCCCTTTGCGCCTTCGATATCAGGCAGCACACGATTAAGATCGTCGGTAGAATCCGTAAGGGCTACATCATCATTATTCTCGGGGAGTATAGCGATCAGCTCGCGTATCTTTGCGTTAATGCTGTCTGCATCTCCTGCAAAATCCGCATTGCCGCTTTCCTCAGTCTGGAATTTAGCTGCGGAAGTATCGTTCTTCTCTGCATAATTACCGTCTATGGCATCGGGAGAATTAACAAAGAGTTTTGCATTCTTCTCTTCCATAAAGGTAAAGTCCGAAATGGCGCTCATAACTGCCAGACCGCCGCCGCAGTTTCCGAATACGGCTGTTATCTGTGGAACAACGCCCTTTGCCATTGATTTCTTGAAGTAGATCTCTCCTAAAGAATTGAGAGCATCAGTAGATTCTGTAAGACGTACACCCGTAGAATCCATGATCCCTATGATAGGGGTACCCGTCTTCATTGCCAGATCGTAGAGATTGCAGATCTTCTTTGCATGCATCTCACCGATACTGCCGCCGAGAACAGACGCTTCCTGGCTGTAAACATAAACCCTTTTGCCTTCGATGGTTCCGTAACCGCAAACAACACCGTCAGACGGTGCATCAGCAGGTGTGGGATTAAAATCTGTGGCACGGGCTTTTACAGCGGAGCCGATCTCAACGAAACTCTTTTCATCGAGCAGCGCTTCAATACGCTTAACGCTCAAGCCTGTTGAACCAGTCATTCCTCTTACCTCCGTTTTTACTTTAAGTTGGTATATTTTCTGCCTGCGGATTGATTCCGCGGCACACTGCCGCTTATTATATCACAAAATTTCAAGAGTGCATAGAAAAATTTTAAACATCTACTTTAACTTTCAGATCTTCCTCTGCTTCGGCCTCTGCCTGGGCTTTGAAATCCTGCATCATCTCCGGACTCATGACCGGCAGCTCCTGTATACTGCGCACTCCGAAGCTGCGGAGGAACTGTTCCGTAGTTCCGAAAAGCAGGGGTTTTCCCGGCGCATCAAGCCGCCCCACTTCTTCTATCAGATCATATTCCAGCAGACGGTTTACCGCGTGGTCGCAGCTCACGCCCCTGATGCGCTCAATCTCGGCACGGGTAACGGGCTGCTTATATGCAATGATAGATAAGGTCTCTATGACCGTATCCGAAAGTGTCATTCTCTTATGGTTTTTTGCAAGCTTGATGAGATATTCGTAATATTCTCCCTTGGTCCCCAGCTGAATGGCATCCTCAAGCTCTGTAAGGCAGATACCCCTGTCATTTGAAGCGTATCTTTCCTTAAGAGTTTCGATCGCTGCGTTAAGTTCTTCCTCATTAAGCTCCAGCACTTCAGCAAGACGTTCAAGCTTTACGGAATTACCTGTCGCAAAAAGAATAGCTTCGATAGCCGCAGCCGGATCCGCAGGTTTTGAGGATACCGGAGTACTTTCTTCCGCACTCTCGTTTTCCTCCACGGGAGTTTCCTCTAAAACTACAGGAGCCTCCGGCGTGAAGCTCTCCTCCTGCGCTGTTTCTTCAACAGTTTCTGCAGCATCTTCGCTCTCTGCAGACGTTTCTGTTTCTTCAGCAGCTTCGCTTACTGCAGTTTCTTCCGTTTTTACTTCTTCTGTATCAGCTTCTTCTGTTATATAATCTTTAATGATGTTGTTATCTTCCATTAATAAATAACCCTCTGTTTCGTAATAAAATGTAAAAGATCCTTCGTTCCGCTCAGGATGACACGCCTTATCGTTCACGATGCCATTGATCATACTATCGCAAAATCTTCTGCCAGGCTGATATCGCCGGCGTCCTCTGCCCTCTCGATCAGTATGTCATCAAAAATATTATCCTGCCTGATCTTTATCTGCCCGGTCTTCATGAGTTCCAGTATTACCAGGAAACTTACTATTACATCTATGCGGCGTGTCTGGCTGCCAAGCATCTCCCTGAAGGAGCATATCTCATGTTCGTTAAGATACGCAAGGATCTCCAGCTGCTTGTTTTCAACGGAGATCTCGTCCTTGGTGATATTGCCGAAGCGGCTTCGTATAGGGTCCACACGGTCATCAACACGCTTGAGCATTTCCTTATAGATCTCACCCAGCTTCCTTAAGTTGAGATCCTTCACCAGTTCCTCATAATTGAGCGGCTCCCTGTATGCCAGCACCGCATCCGGTATACTGGGCTGTTTGTACATAGATTTGCCCGCATCCACAAAACGGTCCTTCAGTTCAAAAGCCATATACTTGTACATCTTATGTTCAAGCAGCTTCTGGACAAGTTCGGCTCTGGGGTCTTCTTCCTCACCTTCTTCGTTAACTTCGCGGGGGAGCAGCATGCGGCACTTGATGGAAAGCAGTGTGGCTGCCATTACCAGGAATTCACTCATGACATTCATGTCTTCCCGTTCCATCGCCCGTATGTATTCAAGATACTGCGCCGTGATCTCCACTATGGGGATATCGTAGATATCAACTTTATTCTTTTCTATAAGATGCAGCAGCAGGTCCAGGGGGCCTTCGAACACTTCAAGTTTAACAGGTATAGCCATTTTAATCCCTTTCCTTTATCAGATCGATTACTGCCAGCTCCGCAGGATTAAACACACGTATCGGCAGGGTGTGTACTCCCAGTCCGCAGAGCACAAGCTGGTTTTTATCCTTTATGTGATACATTCCGCCGGAATAATCCGGGAATATCATGGGTTTGGGGCTTATAACCCCACCTATGAAAGGCAGGCGCATTATGCCTCCGTGATAATGTCCGGACAGCGAAAGATCCGCGCCCCAGGCTGCATATGAAGGCAGATATTCCGGATCATGAGCCAGCAATATATTAAAAAGATCCTTATCCGCTCTGCCCATCATCCTGTTCATACTGCCCACGGATAAGCACTGCGGCCTTTTATGAAGGCAGAATTCTTCCGGAAGATTTATCCCGCTTATCTTTATGCCGAGCTCCGGGATCAGTGCAGAAGTATTATCCATTATCATGGCACCGGTATCATAGAATTGCGCCATCATATCTGAATATTTAAAATCGAACAGCCAGGGCATCCATTCCACACGGCTCTCATGATTGCCCATTCCGTAATATACGGGACAGATCTTTGTAAGCTCATGTATCAGATCACATGCGACGTCCACAGATCCCTTTATATCCATTCCCAGATCTTTTGCAGTCATAATGTCGCCGGCTGTCAGTACCAGATCCGGTTTTAAGCTCACTATCTTATTTATAAGCTTAATATTTTTCTTTCCGAAGCTGCGGCCATGCAGATCCGAAAAAGACACGATACGGGTATTCTTTTTTATCCGCGGATCACTTATAACATGATGCCTGACCTTGATGCAGTGTATGTCGCTTATTATGACTCCGGTAAAAAAAGAGCATAAAAACGAACCCGCAAACAACAGCGTTTCTTTCTTCATATGCCAAACCGTTTATACCATATTTTGTAACAACTCGGGGATTATAGCACAAGATACACTCAAATTCAAGATGACATAATTACCAAATGGCGGGCAAAAGCCCCCGGACAGACCGTCCTTTAAAGAAAAAATAAATGGGGCCGGAAAACGACCCCATCTGATATCGTAATTAATTATATTTACGTTTTCTTGCCGCTTCGGACTTTTTCTTACGCCTCACGCTGGGCTTCTCATAGTGCTCGCGCTTGCGGATCTCCTGCTGTATGCCGGCCTTTGCACAGCTGCGCTTAAAACGTCTTAATGCGCTGTCCAAATCCTCGCCTGCTTTAACTTCGATCTTCGACACCCGGACTCAACCTCCCCTCAGTGCTTAGATTAAAATATACTTATTCAACACAGTTATGAATTATACAAGTATTTACTGATAAATGTCAAGGCATTTTTTCAGTTTATTACAGCTTTACGCCCCTTCAGCCTATTTCTCTTCCTTTACCGCCGCATGCACATCCTTCAGGGCATTATCATTATGGAAAAAGCGTTTCTCCGTCACAGCTATCATATGGGCGATATCCCCCTTCTTCGGTTTGCCGTTCTTATCATACCACAGCATATAAAAAAGGCAGAACAGGTTCATGGACAGATAGGCATCTTTAAAATGATGGTAAGGGCTGTAGTCTTCAAAAGATATCATATACCGCCTGAGCAATACGGAAATAATATATTCGCCCATCAGCTTCACCGCCGTCGGATCATGATAGATATACTTCTTAAACAGCGCATCCAGCTCCTTCGCCCCGTCGCTGTAGCTGAGTTTGTCAAAACTCTTATAATACATCTTACAAAGCTTATAAAGATAAGGCGCGGAATACTTAAGCCATTCTTCATAAAAGCAGGTACTCATCATCTCATTTATATCATCGATGGATAAAGGAAAAAGATCCCTGCCTATATCCAGTTCATCATCCGAATCCCACTTGTCTGTTTCACCCTGTATCAGCAGATCTTTCTGTATCAGAAACTCCCTGCCGGCTATAAATCGCAAAACATCATTAAGTATATCGGCCCCCTCCGCGATAGCGGCCCTTATAAGAGCGATAAGCCCTGCGCGGTGCTCATATAATATTTCAAAGTGCTGCAGATCATCATTATTGCCGTATTGCTCCGGAATGTCATCCGCTCCGCTTTCGATAAGCAGATCATCGTCCCCAAGATGGCGCAAAAAAAGAGAGGCGGCATGTACACAGCTCAAGTCCAGATGGAATTCCGCAGCCGGTCCGTAATTCATACGGACCCTTGGATATTCCCGGCAGACATCGGCTATATACGCTTCTCCCTTTTTCTTCTGCATCCCGCAGTATCCGTCCCGCCTGAGGTGCGGGCAGCGGATAGACAGGGGACTGAATATCTTCTGGTCATGGCCGTGGATCGTAGATCTGATCCACATGCCATATAATCCTTTTTCGTTTTTAAAACGTTCCAGCGCTTCCTCATCCAGAGGAATGCCCCAGCCGTGACAGCAGTTATCGGGGCAGTCTCCGCACAGACAGCTGAATTCATCATAATAGCAGATCTTGCGAAGCTCTGATCCGGACATTATTTCAGCTGGCTCTCAAGCGCCTCTGTAACTGCAGCAAGTGCCTCAGGGATACCTGCAGGATTCTTGCCTCCTGCCTGTGCCATTCCGGGCTTACCGCCGCCGCCGCCACCTACATGTGACGCAATTGCTTTGATAAGATTGCCTGCATGTGCGCCTTTTGCCTGCGCATCATCGGCAGCCATGGCAATAAGATTGACTTTGCCGTCTGCCGCTGATGCCAGTACAACAACGCCTCCGCCTATCTTATCCTTTATCTTATCGCCAAGTTCAAGAAGTGCATTCATATCAACGCCCTCAACAGACTTGGCAACGTACTTGACGCCCTTAAGCTCCTTAACGTCATCATCTATGCTGCCCAGGGCATTTCCTGCAGCCTTGCTCTTAAGCGAAGCCACCTCGGACTGCAGCTCTTTATGTTCCTTAAGCAGTGATGTTATACGTTCGCATATCTCTGCAGGTCTGGTCTTTAACATCTCTGCAGCAGTTTTCAGTTTATTCTCTATATCACGGTAGTATGCGAATACCGCATCACCCGTGATAGCCTCTATCCTTCGTACGCCTGCTGCTATACCGGATTCGGATACGATCTTAAATGCGCCGATGCTTCCGGTTGAAGATACATGGGTACCGCCGCAAAGCTCAACAGACCAGCCGCCCATATCGACCACGCGCACTTCATTACCGTACTTCTCACCAAAAAGCGCCATTGCTCCGGTCTTTCTTGCCTCTTCAAGGCTCATAAGCTTGGTCACTACGGGAAGGTTCTCACTTATCTTCTCATTTACAAGCTGCTCTACCTTAGCAAGCTCTTCATCGCTCATAGCCTGGAAATGTGAGAAGTCGAAACGTGTTCTTTCAGGATCCTGGAAGGAGCCCTTCTGCTCAACATGGCTGCCCAGCACTTCACGCAGAGCCTTCTGCATAAGGTGGGTTGCTGAATGGTTCTGGCAGGTTCTGTTCCTTAAGGATGCATCTACTTTGAGATCGGCGGTAACGCCGTTTCTTATCATGCCTCTCTCTACCACGCCGATATGTGCGATCTTTGAGCCGGCAACATGTATGCTGTCTTCCACTATAAAGCTGCCATCGGGAGTGGTTATAACGCCCTTGTCTCCCAGCTGTCCGCCCATGGTAGCGTAGAAACAGGTCTTGTCGGTGATGACTGCGCCTCTCATACCATCTGTCAGGACATCACAGATCTCATCCTTCTCACCATCATCCTCAGGCCCTGCCAGTTTGGCAAGTGCGATAATGCTGCCTTCACACTGCAGCCTGTCATAGCCGATGAACTCGGTATTCAGTGCAGCATCAAGCTCTTCATAGATCGTAGCGTCAGCGCCCATATAGGTTGTGGTCTTTCTTGCCGCGCGCGCTCTTTCCTTCTGCTCCTTCATGGCAGCATCAAAGCCATCCTGATCCATGGTATAGCCTTTTTCTTCCAGTATCTCTGCAGTAAGGTCTACAGGGAAACCATAGGTATCATAAAGCTTGAAAGCATCGGCACCGCCAAGCACCTTTCTGCCTTCTGCCTTCATTGCATCTTCCATCTCCGCAAGAACGCTGAGTCCCTGATCTATGGTACGCGCGAACTGATTCTCTTCCTGTCTTAAGTTGTTAAGGATAAAGTCCTTCTTTTCCTCAAGTTCGGGATAACCGTCCTTGCTTCCTTCGATAACGGTTTCTGCCAGCTTGGCCAGGAACACGCCGTCTATTCCAAGAAGCCTTCCGTGTCTTGCGGCACGTCTTATGATACGGCGCAGCACATAGCCTCTTCCCATATTTGAAGGAGTAATGCCATCCGAGATCATAAAGGTTGACGAACGTATATGATCGGTGATAAGACGTATTGAAACATCCTTCTTATCATCCGTCTGATAGGTAACACCTGCCATTTCGCAGACCTTATCCCTTATGGCTTTCATTGTATCGATATCAAATACGGAATCCACATCCTGCACTACCACTGCAAGACGCTCAAGTCCCATACCGGTATCAATGTTCTTCTGCTTAAGTTCCGAATAATTGCCCTTTCCGTCACCGTCAAACTGGGTGAAAACGTTGTTCCATACTTCCATGAAGCGGTCACATTCGCAGCCCACTTTACAGTCCGGCTTGCCGCAGCCGTACTTTATGCCACGGTCATAATATATCTCCGAGCAGGGACCGCAGGGACCTGCGCCATGCTCCCAGAAATTATCGCATTTTCCGTTCTCATCACGGTAGAATTTGGTGATCCTGTCAGCAGGTACGCCTATCTCATCCGTCCAGATCTTTATAGCTTCATCATCTTCGTAATATACGGAAGGATAAAGCCTGTTCTTATCCAGTCCTACCACTTCGGTAAGGAACTCCCAGCTCCACTTAAGGGATTCATGCTTGAAATAATCACCGAAAGAGAAATTACCGAGCATTTCAAAGAAAGTAAGATGTCTAGCAGTCTTACCTACATTTTCGATATCACCGGTACGCACGCATTTCTGGCAGGTGGTAACCCTGCGGCGCGGGGGCACTTCCTGCCCTGTGAAATAAGGCTTTAAAGGCGCCATACCCGAATTGATGATCAGCAATGAATTATCATTGTGCGGGATGAGCGAAAAGCTCTTCATCTTAAGATGCTCTTTACTCTCGAAAAATTCAAGGAACATCCTTCTCAGCTGGTTAACACCGTAGTTTTCCATTATTCAGTCCTCCAAATTATTGACATCTTCATAATCTCCTCCGCTGCCGGTAAAAACATGCCTGAAGGATCTTATTCAGAAAAGACCGTATCGTAATCTGATACGGTCTCCACAGAGCTGGAAAAGAGACTTGAACTCTCGACCCCTTCATTACGAGTGAAGTGCTCTACCGACTGAGCTATTCCAGCAACGTTGAATATTTTACCATAAATTTACATAATTGCAAGAAGAAAAATAAGATTCTTCGCTTCGCTCAGAATGACACAGCCGTAAGTTTCATAGTTCTGCTTATAAACATAATAAGAGGGAGCCGTATGGTTCCCTCTCTAACACTGTCTGTTTTAGGACATATTTTAAAGATCGTTCATCAGCTTGCCCTTGTATGCGTTGAATTCGTCATCTGTGATGATGCCGCCATCCTTCAACTTAAGCAGCATGTCAACCTTCTCCTGGAACTGTTCCATTGATTCGTAAGGAGCAAATACTTCTTTGATCAGAGCCTGCTTCTTGCCTTCGAAATCTTCCTCGGTGATGAAACCGCAATCTCTTGCTACCATGTAAAGTCTGGTACGTGCAACGAAATCAACGATACCTTCAACATCCTTTAAGATCTCAACTTTCTTTCCGTGGTAATCCATCTCGGATAACCAGCTCTTATCCTTGAGCATCATCACGCGGATGATCTTCTCCTTGAACTCAGCCTCAGTATTACCGGGCATGGTCATTACCTGGCCGATCATGCGCTGCTGTCTCTCTTTGTACTCAGCGTCGCTTGCAGTGCCTGCAACTACCATTGCGGGCCATCTTGAGAACTTCATTTCCAGAGCATCAAGGCTGTCGGAAAGCTTGGGCTCGAGCAGTGTCTTAAGATCTTTCTTATCGCTCTCGAATTCCTCTGCGGGAACCAGCTCGGCTTCTACCAGGATAGGCAGTTTCTGGAGCTTTAATGTAAATACGTTGTTATCATCGATAGGATTATAAGCAACGCTCTCCAGCAGCTTGGTCTTCTTAAGCTCGTATTCTGCGGGAGTTACCAGCTCGCTCATCAGTATGACAGGCAGCTTTGCGGTATTGTCACGGAATACATTAAGATCGGTAACATTAGGATCGAAGCATTCATCAACGATCTGGTTCTTGTTGCTCTCAAATTCGGTATCGGAAAGCATGCCGGATTTTCTGAGAACGAATATCTTCTGGATCTTGTCATAGAAACTGCCCATACCCTTCTCTTCGCAGATAAGTTTGAGCTTCTTCTCTTTGTATTCCTCGTCGGTACACATACCGGATTCATGCATGATATCCAGTTTCTTAAGCTTCTGCTCGTAGCTCTCGTTGTTCTTCTTAACGGGAGTAGCAGGTGCTGCTGCTATTGCTGCAGATACTGTTGCCGAAGGAGTATATGCAGGCACAACAGGCGTAGGCACGGGTACCGGTACAGGTGCAGGTGCAGGCGCTGCTGCAGGTACGGGTGCCGGAGCGGGCGCAGGTGCCGGAGCAGGCGCGGGTGCCGGAGCGGGTGCAGGTGCCGGAGCGGGCGCCGGTGCCGGAGCGGGTGCAGGTGCCGGAGCAGGTGCATGCGCAGGTGTCGGTTTGGAATTTGTCTTTGCAGGAGCCACAGGCGCAGGTGCTGCTGCGTGAGCTGCTGCAGGAGCTGCAGGTGCTGCTGCCGAAGGCTTCTTGGGAGCGTTGTCTTCGCCCATGCCGCCGGCCTTCTTGCCGATATCTACCAGCAGATCTAAAGCTTTATCCATATCCTTAAGTCCGGGAAGGATAGCCTGGGTCTTCTTTACGCCGTATAATGTCTGAAGGCGGGTAACGATTATAAGTGCGTTGCTGCCCTGGAATTCACCCTTCTTGACATCGCGGATCTCTTTTGCGGAGAAATCGGATTCTGCAACATACTCATTCTTACCATCTTCGTTACAGATGTATGCCTTAACCTTTATCTTGACATCATCTGCCTTTGTGTCATCGATCTGCAGATAAAGCTTATCCTGATTACGTGCTGAAAGGAATGACTTTAAACTGCTTCCCCAGTTACACTGAAATACCTGAACTGCCATGTTAACCTCCCTGATCTTATGATAATTTTGTATATTTGTAAGCACTTTCATGCTTATTAATTTAGTATAATATAACAATAAAAAAAGCCCGTTTCAAGGGCTTAAAGGACCGTTTCGGGCCCTTTGCGGCTTTTAAGCCATATATTTTCAGTTTAGCCCTCACTGGGCGGGTGTTTTTTACTCATTTCATCAATATAGTTCTATTCAAAAATGCCTTTTCAGCACTTATACTGCCTCCGACACGCTTGCGGCTGATCTCCGCAATGCCTAATTTTGTTATATCTTCAAGCCTCGCAGGCGGTGTAAGTGCCTTAAGACGGCTGTTAAATTCCTCAAGCAATATTGTTTCACTTTTTGGGGATCTCATATTGATAAAATCCACCATGATGATACCGCTTATATTTCTTGCGGAAAGCTGCCTGCTTATCTCTGCCGCGGCTTCCAGATTGAGCTTGAGAAAGGTTTCGTCTTTGTCTTTCCCGGTCAACGCCCGTGCCGAATTCACATCTATAACGCACATCGCTTCCGTTTCGTTTATGACTATCTGTGCTCCGGATCTGAGATCCACACGTTCAGCCAGAACATGCGAAAGCTTTGAAGAAAGACCATAGAGGGCGCAAAGACTCAGATCCTTATCCCCGTGCAGCACTATCCTGCTCTTATCGGCCGCCTTTGCCAGCGCCCGCTCATAAAGACTTTCATCCTCGGTTACCCATTTGGCCCCCGGAATGGTACAGGCATCCTCAATACTCTTTTCAAAAGCCCCAGGCGCATTATAGAGAAGCGCGCCTTTAAGGGCATGGGCTGCTTTTGACATTACGGTTTCCGCGACCGCGGCGTCTATCTTCTGCGCAGCCTTTGCCAGCTTTTCCCTGTAAGGAAGAGTCTTTATGCAAAGAGGCAGTTCCGTCCCCGGCTTTATTACCCCCTGTATGAATACAGGCTCCTTCCTTCCTATATCCGCAAAAGAAACGCTGATGTTCTCATTGCAGTTTTCGACGCGTCCCATATAGATATCGCCGCATTTAAGCTCTCCCGGCTTAAATATATCAACCCTGTCTATCTCATCGGAGGCGATCCTTAAGATACATATTTTTTCGGCACCGTCCCCATCCACGCCTTTATAAGCGGCAAAGCGTATATCCTTTAACGCCTGTTCGCTCCTTATGTATGCTTTTTTCTCAAGCACATCCTTACGCATCTCTTTTATCCGCTTCCGACAGCGGTATCAGGCTGTCGTCTTTCTTTGCATAGATCTCCAGCCTGCAGATGCAGTCGCAATACATTTTCCCACCGGCCGCTTCATTCAGTTTATCAAATACATCCGCAGGTCTTACATTCATCGCGCTGCCGCTTAACAGCCGCATAAAGACATAACCGCCGTCTTCCGCACGCATATCCAGTATGCCGGCTCTTATATCTTTGGGTGCCTTTGGCTTTTTGCCCCTTTTCGTTTCACCGCCGTCTATCAGTATTTCCTTACAGGACATTATCCTCTCAACAGCCGCAGCCGCCTCATCCGCTCCTTCGGAAATACTCAATCTGTAATCCGCAGCCGCCACAAGCGCCATGGCGTTTTCTGCATTTTCTTTAAGTATGGTGGCGCGGCTTACGCTGACGCCTTCGTTCATAACCGCATTAAGGCGTTTAAGCATTTCCTCTTCGGGGATCTCCTCTGTCAGGTCCAGATCCATGTAATCTCCTTCGGTTTCCATGGAAACACCCAGAGGATATGCAAAACTCATTATCTGATGGGGATGAAAACCTTCCGAATACCTGGCAGGCAGTCCGGAACGCATCACCGCTTTCTGGAAATACCGCAGCATATCCAGATGTCCTATATAACGTACGGGGCCCTTGCGGCTGAATTTAAATCTGACACTTACACTCATGCCGCACCTCCTCTCGGCTGCAGGCAGATGCCGCACATGAATGTTCCCGCTCCGCAGCCGGCGCACTTATCCCTGCAGTTTAATGTGACCGTTCCGGCTTTCGAGTTCATCCACTCCCTGTAAAGGTATTTTTTTGTAACGCCGCTGTCTATGATATCCCAGGGGAACATTTCTTCTTCCGGCCTCTCCCTGTAGATGTAAAAACCGTAGTCCATACCGCAGTCCTTAAAAGCCTTCATCCAGCGTTCGTAAGAGAAGGTCTCGGTCCAGGCATCGAATATGCCTCCCTTTCTGTACACTTCTTCTATCACCGCCGAAAGCTTCCTGTCGCCGCGGGCCAAAACGCCTTCTATTATCGTGGTGGAGGCGTCATGATAATGGTATACGATAGATTTCTGGTTGAGCTGTTCGCGCACCTTACTCTTGCAATGGGCAGCTTTACGCAGGAATTCCTCCGGCGTGTTCATGGCCGCCCACTGGAAAGCCGTAAAAGGTTTGGGCACAAAGAAAGATGAGCTTGCAGTGATGGTAACCCTTCCCTGTCTTTCGCTCTTGGGAACGGTGTCGTAATACAGCGCCGCCACTTCGTTCGAAAGCTCTGCTATAGCCGCAACATCCTCATCCTCTTCTCCCGGAAGGCCTATCATGAAATACAGCTTCACTTTATTCCATCCACCCTTAAAAGCCAGTTCGGCACCATTAAGGATATTCTCAACTGTAAGTCCCTTATTGATGACATTTCTCATACGCTGGCTGCCTGCTTCGGGCGCAAAGGTTAAGCTGTTCTTCTTAACATCCTGCACTTTGTTCATAACATCCAGTGAGAAAGCGTCTATTCGCAGGGAAGGCAGTGATATGTTTATCTTCTTTTCGTTGCACATGTTGATAAGGCGCTCCAGAAGCTCCTTAAGCCCCGGATGATCTGATGTAGACAGAGAGCTTAATGACAGCTCCTCGTAGCCTGTATTTTCCATCAGCTCCTCCGCATAGCGTATCAGCGTATCCACATTCCTTGCTCTTACCGGTTTGTATATCTGTCCGGCCTGGCAGAAACGGCAGCCTCTGATACAGCCCCTCATAACCTCAAGCACAGCCCGGTCCTGGGTCGCCTGGATAAACGGCACAACAGGGGCTGTAGGATAAAAGCTTGCATCCAGATCCTTAACCACGTTCTTCTTGACCACGCGCGGTATATCGTCATACTTCGGTTCAATACTTTTTATGGTCTTATCTTCGTTATAGACAATATCATAAAGCGCAGGCACATATATGCCCTCAAGCTTTGCGGCTTCATGCAGGAAATCAGCTTTCTTATAGCCCCTTTCTTTATGTTCCTCATACAGATCGAACAGCTTTCTGTAGCTGACCTCGCCTTCGCCTATATAAAAGATATCAAAGAAATCCGCGATAGGCTCTGCGTTATAGGTGCAGGGTCCGCCGCCTATAACTATGGGATCGTCTTCGCCGCGGTCCTTTGCATAAAGAGCCATACCCGACAGCTCAAGCACCTGCAGTATGTTCACATAGCACATCTCGTACTGCAGGGTAAAGCCCAGAAAATCAAAGTCCTTTACCGGATCCTGGCTCTCCAGGGCGAACAGGGGGATATTCTCCCTTCTCATTATGGCGTCCATATCCGTCCAGGGTGAAAAAACCCTTTCACACCATACATCCTCATAAGAATTCATGAGTCCGTACAGTATCTGCATTCCCAGATGCGACATGCCTATTTCGTATACATCCGGAAAACAGAAACAAAAGCGGATCTTTACAAGGTCCGCTTCTTTCATTACGCTGTTTAACTCTCCGCCCGTATATCTGGCAGGCTTCTCTGCCTCCATCAGTATACGGTGCGGCAGAGCGAGCTTTCTTTTAGCTGAATCCATATTTTATCTCCGCGCCAGTTCTCTGGTGATATCCTCCCAGGTAACTCCTTTTTCGGCCATAAGCACCATCACATGATAAAGGAAATCGCTTATCTCGTACTTGATCTCTTCAGGATCCGGATTCTTTGCAGCTATGACTATCTCCGTGCATTCCTCTCCGACCTTCTTAAGGATCTTGTCTATACCCTTATCAAACAGGTAGTTGGTATATGAACCCTCCTTGGGATTCTCACGTCTGTCAAGGATAACCTTGTATACGTCCTCAAATACCTTTGAGGGATCGGTATCCAGGTATTCCTTTTTAACAACCTCGTTAAAGAAACAGCTGCGTGATCCTGTATGGCACGCCACGCCGACCTGGCTTACTTTTGCAAGCAGGGTATCCTTATCGCAGTCCGCCACCAGCTCTTTTACATACTGGAAATGTCCGCTGGTCTCGCCCTTAAGCCACTGGGTTTCTCTGGATCTGGAATAGTAATTCATCCTTCCGCTTCTTATGGTCGCCTTGAAAGCCTCCTCGTTCATATAGGCCATCATCAGCACTTCCTTCGTGCGGTAGTCCTGTACGATAACAGGTACCAGCCCGTCGGAATTAAGCTTAAGATCATCAAAAGAAAGTTTGGCGTCAAAACCGTTTACTTCCACTCCGTCTTCCGCACAGAAAGCCTTGATGGCATTAAGCTCTTCGATGTTTGCGTTAACTATGGGGCCGAATACGCCGGCTATCCCCTCTTTTGCCAGAAGCCCCGCGATCTGTCCCGGCGCCGCATCCGGCATGGGGATTATCAGCGGCAGGCTGGCAGCCTGGGTTATCTCCGTAACGGCTGTAGAAGAATAATGATCGTCAGCACCGCCTATAAGTATAAGGCCGCCTATGAACTCATTAAGTATGCTCTTCTTTCCGCTTATCTCCGCAATGCTGCCGACACAGGCATATATCTTTTCCTTGCCGAAACGCTTTGCCACGTCCTCTGCCAGATCGATATTGGAATCCTTGGCGAAATTCAGGGCAGCAGCGCTGCAGCCGGCATAAAGTATCTTCTTTACATCTTCAAAGCGTTTGATATTGCCGCAGCCTATGACAGGCACTTCGGCAGCAGCCACGATCTTTTTGATGGCGCCGATGGCAGCATCATGCTCATCATCCGTTACGGAAAGATCGAACACTATGATCTCATCCGCACACATATCCGAATATTTCCTGGAAAGCTCCTCGGGACTCTCATCGAGAACCGTACGGTCCAGTCTGTTTTTTACGGCCTTATCCTTTTCAAGATATATAGCCGCACAGAATTTCTTAATCATCTTATAACGCTCCCTTCGTGCTAAGCACACCTTCTATTCTGGGGTCATTGGATGTAGCCATATCCACTGCCTTGCCGAAAGCCTTAAACGCCGCTTCCAGTATATGATGTCCGTTTTCCCCGGATATCTGCTTGATATGAAGATTTATGCCCGCCGCATAAGATACCGCATAGAAGAATTCTTTTGCCAGAGCAGTCTCAAATTCGCCGCAGCGTTCTTCTTTGATATCCAGATCATAGGAAAAATACGGTCTTCCGCAAAAATCCACAGCGCACAGCACCAGTGCGTCATCCATAGGAAGGATAAAGAAACCGTAACGTTTCATCCCCAGCTTATCGCCGCAGGCTTCCTTAAGCGCCTGCCCCAGGACTATGCCGCAGTCTTCAACTGTGTGGTGACCGTCAACATCCAGGTCCCCTTCGCAGTTAAGCACCAGATCAAAAAAACCGTGCTTTGCGAATCCGCTGAGCATGTGGTCAAAGAAACCTATGCCTGTATTGATATCGGCGGTGCCTTTACCGTCAAGCTTTATGCTCAGATCGATATCGGTTTCCTTTGTCTTACGGTTTACCTGTGCTTCTCTCATATCTTTTCACCAAATCTCACGGCTATGGAATTGGCATGCGCCGTAAGCCCTTCCTTTTTAGCAAATTGTATTATATCCTGATGATCCCTGTAAAGGGCATCTTTTGAGTAAGATATTATACTGCTCTTCTTTACAAAATCATCCACGTTAAGCGGCGAGAAATACTTTGCCGTGCCGTTTGTGGGAAGAATATGGTCGGGCCCCGCAAAGTAATCTCCCAGAGGTTCCGATGAATACTCACCCATAAATATGGCGCCGGCATTCCTGATCAGAGGAAGTATCGCAAAGTTATCCTTTGTCATCAGCTCAAGATGCTCCGAAGCAATGTCATTAACAGCGGCTATTGCCGAATCCATATCCTCTGCCACAAATATAAATCCGTACTGTTCAAGGGATTTTTCGATTATCTCCCTGCGTGAAAGTTCGGGAACAAACTTATCTATCTCCTTAGCCGTATCTTCTGCCAGCCTGCGTGAAGTGGTTACCAGGATTGAGCTGGCCATAGGATCGTGCTCTGCCTGTGATAACAGATCCGCAGCCACGAACCTGGGATGCGCGCTTTCGTCTGCAAGTACGTGTATCTCCGAAGGACCGGCGTTGGAATCTATACCAACCTGTCCGTATACGGCTTTCTTTGCCAGTGCAACAAATATATTGCCGGGTCCGCAGATCTTATAAACTTTGGGGATGCTCTGTGTACCGTAAGCCATTGCAGCTATAGCCTGGGCGCCGCCCACACGGTATACCTCATCCGCGCCGCCCACCTTTGCTGCGGCCAGTATGGAAGGATCTATCTTTCCGCCGGGTCCGGGAGGCGTAAGCATTATAACCCGCTCTACTCCGGCCACCTTGGCGGGAATAAGATTCATCAGCACAGATGAGGGAAGAGGCGCCCTGCCTCCCGGTACATATACGCCTACGATATCGATAGGCGTAAATTTCTGTCCCAGTATGCTGCCGTCTTCCTTCATATCCATCCAGCTGATGCGTTTTTGCTTTTCGTGGAATTCCCTGATATTCGCAGCCGAACGCTCCAGGATCTTATAGAATTCCGGATCTGCCGCTGCAGCAGCCTCGATCTCTTCACTGCTTACCCTGATGTTATCCGCAGTAAGCTCAAATTTATCAAACTTCATGCTGTAATCAAAAAGCGCATTATCGCCCTCTTCCCTTACCCTGCCGACTATCTCGGCAACGGTCTTTTCAAACTCCGGAAAGCTGCCGGTGCTGCGCTTTTTCAGAACTTCCTGCAGTTCACTCTTATTCGCTTCATTAAGTTCTATTATCTTCATATCAGGACTCCTTTTCGTCTATAACCTTTCGCAGGTCACTTACCAGTTGTCTGATCCGCGCGTTCTCCATGCGCATGCTCACCTGGTTTACTATCATCCTTGCAGAGAGAGGACATATCTCCTCAAGTACCATAAGACCGTTTTCCTTAAGTGTTCCTCCGGTCTCCACTATATCTACTATCACATCCGACAATCCCACGATGGGGCCAAGTTCCACGGAACCGTTAAGCTTTATTATATCCACCGTCTGATGCTTCTCATTATAGAAATAATCCCTGGCAATCTTCGGATATTTGCTGGCAACACGAATAAGCTCATGGTGCTCCAGAAGCTCCTTTGCATGCTCGGGTCCGCACACGCACATGCGGCATTTGCCCAGTTTAAGATCCAGCACTTCAAAGACCCTGCGGCCTTCTTCCATGATGGTATCCTTGCCGGTCACGCCTATATCGGCCACACCGTATTCAACATAGGTAGGCACATCAGGAGCCTTGGCCAGGAAGAACTTAAGGCCCATCTCTTCATTCACGAAAATAAGCTTCCTGGTGCTCTTGTCTTCCATCTCGCGGCATTCTATGCCCACGCGCTCAAACAGCTCCAGTGTTTTATCAGCCAGACGGCCTTTGGTCAATGCAAATGTAAGATATCTGTCCTTTTCCAACATACTTCCTCTTATTCCATGGCTCCATAGAAACGCACATAGGCCACATTATGGCTGTTTGCGTATTCGATATAGTCATCTTTAGTCTTATTCTTGTCAAAATATATACCGGAGACCCTGAGGCCTTTTTCTCTTAACTTCTTTACCTCGTCGATGGCTTCGGCGCGCCCACTCTCATCATATACGATCCAGGAAACCTTATCGGGTTCATCCTTTAAAGCTCCCTGTGCGGAAAGTGCGATCTGCATATCATCCAGAAGGAAGGCGCAGCCTACCGCAGCCGCCTTCTTACCGAATTTTTCAAGCAATGCATCATAACGTCCGCCTTTAACGATCGCGTCGCCCACGCCGTAAGTGAACGCCTTGAATATCATTCCGGTATAATAATGGAATTTGCTGAGCATGCCCAGATCATAGGACAGATAATCAGCAAGTCCGTATATATTTACCAGCTCATGTATACGTATCAAACGGTCTATCGCTTTCATGGATCTTACGTTTGAGACCATCTTCTTTGCTTCATGAAGCTCATCTATAGTGCAGACATCACCTGCATGACGCAGCAGCTTAAGATAATTCTCTGCAACGCCGGCATTACGCAGGATCTCTTCCGCTCCAAAATAATTCTTGACGGATATGGCATCCCTTAAAGCTTCGATAACATCATCATCAAGCGTAGCTTCCTCACAGATGCCCTTGAAGAAATCGATCTGCCCGACGCTTACCGTAAAGCGCTCAAAACCCGCGCTCTTTAATGCTTCTATGACCATGCAGAGCATCTCGGCATCCGCATCGGCGGAAGGATCTCCGATGAGCTCCGCGCCCATCTGGGTATTCTCCTTTAACTTGCCCTGAAGCTCCGAAGCATTTACAAAGGCATTACCTTCGTAGCGCAGCCTTACAGGAATGTTCTCATCAAGGAAATACTTGGCAGCGCATCTGGCTATCGATGGTGTAAAATCCGGTCTGAGAGCTAAAGTATTGCCCTCTTTGTCAAAGAATTTAAACAGATCCTTTGACGGCGTTGTCCCCACTTCCCTCGAAAAAACATCAAAAAACTCAAAGGAGGGAGTACGTATCTCCCTGTAACCAAAGGCCGCTAAAACCTTGTGTATATTGGAGCTTAACGCTTTTTTATTCCTGAGCTCCGCCCCATAAATGTCTTTTACCCCTTCAGGGGTGTGAATAAGTAATCTTTCCATAACTTTTGTATTATAGTTAATTTATTATTTTATGTCAAACTTAAATGAAAGCATTTCTTCACTCTTGTATACGTGCCCGTCACCATAGCGCCTGCGTTCCGTATCGGAAATGCGCCTCAGTTCCTCCACGACTTCCGGTTTTACCTCAAAGGAAAAGAGCTTTTCAGCCGGCGTAGCCAGCAGATAATCCAGGGTATACAAGGCCGTCGAGCTGTAACCGCCATTGTATTCGTCTCTGTGGAAACTGCCTTCGAGCATCATCATTTTAAGTTCAAATATCGCCCTTACAAGCTCATTATCGTATGAAGGATGGATAAGCGCCCTGCAGGACTGGTAGAGGAGCTTTAATACTTCCTGCTCGTCATTATTCTCCCTGGTATTATGATCAGCCACTTCCAGAAAAAACATGCCGTAAAGACTGGCATCAAAATCCTTACGAAGTTCCGTAAAATAATTCTTTACATTGGCATCCGTCAGGGTGTATGCGCTTTTACCCGGATAAAGCTTAAAATCGGCAAAGGTAAAAAAATCCGTTGCCGCCGCAAGATGATTGGTCTGCCGTCTTGCTCCCCGGGCAAAAGCACTTATCTTTCCGTAATCCTTCGTAAGTATGACGACTCTCCTGTCATAATCAGCCGAAGCCGAAACCTTTAATATCATGCCCGGAGTCTGAATAACCTCAGCCATCCGTATTATTCCTCTTCACGATAGCCGAAGTTTGCAACAAGGAAATCACTGTCGCGCCAGTTTTCCTTAACCTTTACCCAAAGCTGCAGATTTACGCTGCATTCCAGCATCCGCTCCATCTCGGGTCTTGCTTTGGCGCCGATGGCCTTAAGCATGGAACCACCTTTTCCTATAATGATGCCTTTATGGGAATTCTTCTCGCATACTATAGTGGCGTCGATATCATAGATACCGCCCCTGCCGCGCTCACGATATTCCATGCGGTCTATCATGACCGCTATGCCATGGGGGATCTCTTTATCAAGAAGATACAGAGCTTTCTCACGGATAAGCTCTGCCACTATGGATCTCTGGGTCTGGTCAGTTAAGTCATCCTCATCAAAGTAATAGGGTCCTTCCGGAAGATACTTAAATATGCTGTCTACCAGATCCGATACGTTGTCTCCCTTTAATGCCGAAAGCGGGATGATCTCCGCAAAATCGCAAAGATCCTTATAGGCATCGATCACCTCCAGCAGATCCGCCGGCTTTACGGTGTCAGTCTTATTGATGACCAGTATAAGAGGAACCCTGATCTCCTTCAGGGACTGCGCTATATCCTCATCACCATCGGGAATCTTCTTCAAAGGCTCAACCAGCCAGAGTATAACATCCGAATCCTTAAGGCTCTTTTTAGCCACCGAGAGCATATAATCTCCCAGACGGTTCTTTGCCTTGTGTATACCGGGTGTATCGACAAAAACAGCCTGACCGCGCTCCTCTGTATAAATAGTCTGTATACGCATACGCGTGGTCTGGGGACGCGGGGATGTTATTGCTATCTTCTGTCCTATTATGCAGTTCATCAATGTGGATTTACCCACATTAGGGCGGCCTATAAGGGCGCAGAAACCGGATTTTTTTTCAGCCATATACACTACCTTCTCATTTATCAAACAGTGGATGGATCTCTCCGAAGACAGACGCCGCTTCTTTTATCTTTCCTTCGTTACCGACCACGCAGACAGCCTCGTCCGACATGACCGCATCGATATATTTACTGAGTCCCCGTACATCTTCGTCGTTAGCAGTGAGTATCCTTTCCCTGCGCTGCGTCATCTTTTCAACGGTATCGCCTTCCAGCCAGGCCTGCATCGAACGGCTGCCTTTCTGTCTGGGAGTCAGCGGTGTATCCAGCTCGCTCATGGTACCGATGATATAACGGGTCATTTTCTTTTCATCAGCCTTAAAATTCTTAAGGAAATCACTGATACCTTTGAATACATCAATGGTACGCTCCAAGTTGGGATCACGGTAGGAAACCACAAGCATTTCGCCGTAATTGGAGCATCTGCTCATGCAGCCGTAAGCTCCGCCCTTAACCCTCACTTCATTCCAGAGATATTCATATCCCAGTACAGGTTTTAAAATATAGAGCGCAGGATCAAATTTGAGCCCGTGTGCCGCAAAATTGCCGGCACGGCATACATACTGCACCTGGGCAGAATTCGTAAAGCCCTCATTCGCCTTCTTATAGCTGTACTTAACGCGCCCGATCTCTGCGGGTTTGTCGGAAAGAAGGGGGATGATATCTTTGAAGCGGCCGTTTAAAGCATCAAACTCAGCACGGCTTCCGGTAACATCCAGAAGCATATTATCTTTTCTGAGGATAAAGGCCAGAGTTTTCTTTACCCCTGCAACCAGTTCATCTTTGTATTTATCAAAATCCGCTTCCCATTTTTCCAGCATGCGGAAAAGTCCTATTCCGCCGAACTTCTCCTTAACAGCCGAATACTCGGTAAGATAAGACAGCGCCCTGCCGGCCGCAACGGTATGCCCTGCGTTCATCATAAAGCCGGCTGTGCGTGAACGCTGCTCGGCAATGATCTGTCCGATACGTCTGGTATCATCCAGTTTGCTCTTAAACAGTATCTCCCATACCAGATCTAGTCCGGCTCCTATCTGCTGGTTAAGTGCGCTTAAATTGATGCCGTAGAAATAGCGGTATTTATCAACATCCCAGCCGGGTATGGCCGAGGGCATTATCTGGCTGATATTTCCGGTACATTTATCGATCTCATAACCCAGCTGTTCGTATGTATACTTCTCTGTATCCACACAGCCCAGGAGCATCTTGGCAAGTCCAAGATAAGGCATAAGATCTTCGCTTAATCCCTCGATATCAAAAAGGATGTTCATATAAAGTATCCCGTTGGTATCAACCTCGTGGAATACCGTCTTTATCCCGTCGATCTGCGTTTCCTCATTGTAGATGGGCTGTACTTCACGCTTAAGATCGCTGCGCTTTAAGCTGGGCAGGCAGGCCTTTGTTTCTTCATCATCTTCCTTATCCTGATACTCCTTAAGCTCTGCAGCGGCTTTTTTGATATCTTCGAACCTGGCTGCGCTCAGGCTGTCCTTATATGCCTTGAGCTTCTTTGCCAGTGCTTCTTCCCTGCGGGCTGTAAGCCCCTTTTCCGGCTTTAATACCAGTATGGTCTTATGTGTATTATCGATAAGGTATTTCTTTACCAGCTCCTTATAATAATCCGTTTCGATACGCTCCCGTAACAGCGCATAGGTGTCGAGCTGTTCCAGATGTATAAAAGGCTTATCCTTATCATAGAGCCAGCTGTCCAGAGCCTTCAGTCCGTAAAGCAGGCCCTTGGGATAGCTGCCGGTATCAGCCTCCCTGAAGTGGAATTCCAGGGAATTGATACATGCCATAAGCGCATTCTTATCAAAACCTTCTTCGGATATCTTCTTTAAAGTATCTTCGATGATGGATACGAATCTCTCCCTGTCGCTCTCATCGGCATTCTTTGCGATTATGCTGTAAAAAGGCTGGTAGATCCCGTTCTCATACATGGAATTTATCTCGGTACCTATCCCGGCGTCGAGAAGAGCCTTGCGCAGCGGCGTTCCATCAGCCCCTACCAGGGCGTAATCTATCATCTGGAAAGCGATGTAAAGCTCGGGATCCATCACGCTTCCTATTACGGAATTGTAGCTTAAATAAGTCTGCTTCTCTGCGCTTTCTGTCTCGGTTATGGGGTAAACGCCGTCAAGATATTTAACCTCATCAAAAGGTTTCTGGAAACCGGGCTCCGAGGATATATCAATGCGCTCATATTTGCCCAGATATTCGCTGTCCAGCCAGTTAAGCCTCTCCTCCATATCCGCATTTCCATACAAATAGATATAGGAATTAACCGGATGGTAATATCTTCTGTGAAAATCCAGGAAATTCTCATAAGTAAGGTTGGGGATATCCTCCGGATCGCCTCCGCTCTCCACGCCGTAAGTCGTATCGGGATACATTGAATTGAATATCTCACGGCTTAAAACATCATCAGGTGAAGAGAAAGCTCCCTTCATCTCGTTATAGACCACGCCGTTGATAATCAGATCGTCGTTCTCATCCGTCTCATAATGCCAGCCTTCCTGGCGGAATATCTTCTGTTCATTATAGATATTGGGTTTTAACACCGCATCCATATAAACATCCATCAGGTTCTTAAAATCCTGATCGTTGCAGGACGCTACCGGATACACGGTCTTATCCGGATAAGTCATGGCGTTCAGGAAAGTATTCAGTGAACCTTTAACCAGTTCAACAAAAGGATCCTTAAGTGGAAACTTCTCCGAACCGCAGAGCACCGAATGTTCCAGTATATGAGCCACGCCGGTGGAATCCGTAGGCGGCGTGCGGAATGCGATATAAAACACTTTGTTCTCATCATCATTCTCCAGTATGCTTATCCTGGCGCCGCTTTTGATATGCTCAAGCAGATAAGCCTCGGACTTAAGGTCCTTTGAATAATGATGCTCGATCAGTTTATAAGCCTTTACGTTTTCAATCTTCAAATTAAAAAATCCTCCTGTTTTTATTTACAGCTTAAATCCCATCAAAGCTAAATTGGAGATTATTATCTCCTGTACCATGCAGCCTTCGGTCCAGCTCTCACGTTTTTTGATAAACTCCTTTATCTCATCCGTATATTCCTTAAAACCGCCTTTGGGCGCAGGCATAAAATACTTTATCTTAAGCTTCAGGTTATCAAATATCCTAAAATTCTTATCTTCTTTTGTGATTGACAGAAGATGGTCTTCTATGGTCATGCCCGGATCCGCATAGGGAAGTATCAGCCTGTCGACTATGGTCTGGAATTTAAACGGAAGGCGCTCGGCATTCAGCAGTTCCCCATAGGTATACTTAGCCCCTATCATTGTGCGCGAGAATTCCTGCAGCACGTATTTAAAATCATCATCTCTTTCGTTCATCATAGCGCTATATAATCGGCAAGATCTTTGGAGAGCAGCATCAGCCTTCCCAGTTCTTCTTCATCTATGTTCATTTCCGCTGTTATCTCCGCAGCGGATATCTTTCTGTTGTACTCTTCGCTCATCTCCCTGGCTTTTCCCATAACGCTCAATATACGCGCCATGGTCTGCTCCAGCGCCTGGGTCTCTTCTTTTTCATAGGCCACAAGTTCTTCCATGGCGTTCATCGCCGTTCTGGTCACCAGACCGTCGCATTCGGAAGGATCCTCAATACTGCTCAGCATGTTCATTGCAGCCGCAAGGGCAACATTCCCCTCACCGATCAGGTCCGATATCTCTACGCCCTGTCCGCTGTATAGCCTGGCCAGATCCGCAATACTCTTAAGATAAGACGCCGTAAGTTTCTCTTTAGCGGCGTTATCCCCGTTCATTGCCGCCATTACGGTCACACGCTTCATGTCACCGTCCAGCTCTTCTATGCCTTCCAGTTCTTCAAGATAAAGCTTTATGTGGTTTCCGTCTTCTTCATTAAGGGTCTCCTTAACGGGAAGCGCCTCACCTATGCCTATATTATTATCCTTAAAATACTGTG
>CAMVRS010000022.1 GCA_947169935.1 uncultured Lachnospiraceae bacterium | reverse complement strand
CATACATCAAATCCGGTAAGTATCTCAAGGCTCCTTATGTGGAAGTAAACGGAACCCTGCTCACCGCAAAGGATATGGATGTGACATATAAGATCGACGGCAAGGATGCAAAGGCCGGCGATAAGATCACTGACGATATGATGGCAGCCGGAAAGGTAACCGTAGAAGTGACCGTTACCGGTAAGGGTAACTACACAGGAACTGTTACCGGAAGCTACGTGATCAGCAAGGCAGAAAAGAGTCAGGATATCTCCAAGGCAGGCGTTAAGCTGGATAAGAAGAGTTACGCATTTACCGGCGAGAAGCTTAAGCCCGCAGTGACCGTGCAGACAGGTAAGGGAGCAAATGCCGTAACTCTTAAGGAAGGTGTTGATTATAAGGTGGAATACTTTGCAAATATCAACAAGGGTAAAGCTGCCATCGTGATCACCGGACTGGGCGATAACGGTACAGGCACCACAAAGTACTATGGCAGCAAGAAGATCAGCTTCAAGATCGATAAAGGTACATTAAACTGGCTGTGATATTATAAGCTTGGCTGTCTGATAAAATACTAAAATTCAAATCCAACCCTTCTTAATCGCAATAAAAAACAGAGATTAAGAAGGGTTGAACTATATTATGGGCTTGAAAAATATATATTCATATGTTAAAGTCTTCTTAATCTCAAAAAATTATATAGATTAAGAAAGGTTGAATGAGATGATCCTTGGAAGAGAAAAAGAACTGGATATACTAAAAGGGGCTGCTTTGGATGATAAATCCCGGTTTATTGCTGTTTACGGAAGGCGCAGGATAGGAAAGACCTTTTTGATCAGGGAAGCATTCGGATACCGATTCACCTTTCAGCATGCAGGGCTATCGGATGGCGGGATCAGGGAGCAGATCTTCGCTTTTGAATCTTCCATCAAAGATGCCGGCGGAGCTTTCTCTGATAAGGCAAAAAACTGGCTGGAGGCTTTTGAGGATTTAAAAGACCTGATACGGGCATCCAGGGAAGAGCGCAAGATCATTTTTATTGATGAACTGTCCTGGATGGATACGCAAAACAGCGACCTGATAGTTGCTCTGGAAAACTTTTGGAACGGTTGGGCGTCTGCCAGGAAGGATATTGTACTGATCGTTAGTGCTTCTGCCACATCATGGATGTTAAATAAAGTGATCCACAATAAGGGCGGGCTGTATAACAGGCTGACAGACCGGATCGGTCTTGAATCATTTACACTGGCTGAATGCGAAAAATATGTAAAAGCCTGTAAGCTCAACCTGAACAGGGACCAGATCCTGCAGTATTATATGATCTTTGGGGGCGTTCCTTACTATTGGACGTTCCTTCAGAAGGGATTGAGTATCCCGCAAAACATAGATCAGATCCTTTTTGATAAAGAGGCGCCTTTAAAGGATGAATTTAAGCACCTGTATTCCTCTATTTTCCGGTATCCGGAAACATATATCCGGATCATAAAGACCCTTGGCAAGAAGAAGGCCGGAATGACAAGAGAAGAACTGATCGCTGCATCCGGTATCCCTAATTCCGGTAATCTTTCCAAAAAACTGGAAGAATTGGAAAGCTGCGGATTTATACGGAAATATACCTCCTATGGGAAAAAGAGTAAGGATGCCGTGTATCAGCTTATTGACCATTTTACTTTGTTTTATTACCAGTTTATGGAGAAAGGGGTTACAGATCCTCATTTCTGGTCCGGTCAGATCAATACATCAAAAATAAACAGCTGGATGGGACTTGCCTATGAGCGCGTAGTACTGCGTCATGTATCCCAGATCAAAAAAAAGCTGGGGATCTCCGGTATCCAATCGGAAGAGTTTTCCTGGTATGCTGCACCGGATAATGAAAAAGGTCTTCCGGGTGCCCAGATCGATCTGTTGATTGCAAGAAAGGATCGTGTTATTAATCTGTTCGAGGCAAAATACTCCTCGTCCGAGTATATGGTTACCAAAAAAGATGATGACAATATGCGCCGTAAGATAGCTGTATTTACGCAGACTACCGGCACCAGAGATGCCATATTCCCGGTATTGATAACAAATGTCGGTATTATAGACAATTCCTATGCGATGAATTTCCAGACCGTCATTATCTCGGACGATCTGTTTGCGGAATGAGTTGCGAGTATGGGAAACGTATCGTAGATAAAGGAAAAACGGAGGAGGCTTGCTATGATCCAAAAAACATATAAAGTAGACAGTATAGAAGAGATTTCAGGTATTGCAGCAGAAATACATGATATGTCTTTATACAGGTCCGCTTCCTGCAAAGTTTTGCTGACATGGGCGCAGCTTTGGGAGGAGGAGAGCTTCCTTGCATTCAGGCAGGAAATAGCAGACAGGTTTCCTGACTTTACGGTCCTTGGTTCAAACTCACACAGCAGGGATGATATCATTAATAATATTATGGACGGATCAGGGAAGGAGAGGGGATGTCTCCTGACATTTTTGTTTTTTGAAAATTCTTCTGTTTCACTGTATGGCATAAAGACGGGTTATCGTGAAGAAGACAGGGAAGGACGTGAGCTTAAGGATCTGATACTGAATACAGAGGATCCGAAAGGAATATTCCTGGTACCGCCGGATTATGTCAGTTCAATGGAAGATGTGCTGGCTGAGCTCAAAGACCTGAAAGACCTGAAAGACATTCCTGTTTTTGGCATAAAAACCTCCCTGCATCAGGGGTATCAGTGTTTCGGATACGAACCGGGCAAAGAAGTAATCGAAGGGCGTCTCCTGGCGATGATATTCCATGGAGAGTCATTGGAAATACGGGCCCGTTATAATCTGGGCTGGACGCCGGTAGGAAAGATCATGACTGTAACAAAGGAGGAGAATCCCTTTTTTGTGGATGAGATAGACGGAAAAGAGGCATCTTTTGTGTATAACAGGTATCTGGGACTTCGCAACGATCAGATAGTTCCCCAGAATCTGAGTGAGTTTCCGTTGATAATAGAAAGGGATGGCATCAGGGTATCACGCATCGGTATTACGGGACCGAAAGAAGGGCAGTTGATTTTCGGGGCGCCCGTATATTTAAACGACAGGGTAAGATTAAGTTACGGCAATCCGGATGACCTCTTTATGGAAGTTTTAAATGATACGGATGAAATAGCTGCGTTTGAAGCACAGGCAGGATTTCTGATAGTATGCGTAAACCGTGTAATGCTTTTAAAAGAGCGTGAATACGAGGAGATCGAGCTCTACAGAAAAAAACTGAAAGAAGTTGCGGCGGTATACGGATTCGGAGAATTATTCTATCAGGATGGAAAAGGCGGGGAGCTGAACAGCGCACTGGTTTCTGTTTCTTTGAAAGAGACGGGTATTGCATCGCCTGTAGGTGAAACGGATGAAACAGAACAAGCCGGACAGACAGAAGATACAGCTCTGTCTGATTCTGTCCTTGTTCCTTTTCATGACAGGCTTTCCAGAATGTTTAAAGAGATGTCCGGGGATCTTATCATGGCTGTGAAAGAAGCGGAGGATGCAAACCGCGCGAAGTCAGTATTCTATTCTGCGGTATCCCATGAGATACGGACTCCACTCAATTCCATACTTGGCATGAATGAGATGATATTAAAGGAATGCGGGGACGAGAATATCCTAAAATATTCAGGCAATATCAAGAGTGCAGGCAAACTTCTGCTGCAGATCATCAATGATATACTGGACACCGGGAAAATTGAAGCGGGAAAAATGGAGATAGTTCCGGTAGAGTATAATGCCAGGGAAATGATGGATGAACTGGCGGAAATGATCTCTTATTCCGCGAAAGAAAAGGGACTGGAGTTTCTTTATGCTTTGAATGGCGAGCTGCCGGCGGTTCTTTACGGTGATGAAAAGAGGATACGGCAGTGTATTCTTAACCTGCTAAGCAATGCTGTAAAGTATACTCCTTCCGGAAAGGTGATCTTTGTGGTGAGCGTGAGTGTCACGGATAAAGATCATGCAAGACTAAAGATCCGGGTTTCCGATTCGGGAATAGGTATTAAACCGGAGGATATCGACAAACTCAGCAATCCGTTTGAAAGAGTTGATAACTCAAAGAATTACAAAGTCGAAGGAACAGGGCTGGGACTTAATATAGTAAACCGGCTGCTGGATCTGATGGGTTCGAAACTGGAGATCCGCAGCGTGTACGGACAGGGGTCGCAATTTTCCTTCGTGATCGATCAGGAAATACCACAGGATACGGGTGTAAACGGTAAAGCAGGAAATCCCGCGGCATCTGCAGATAAAGAATGGGGTGATCTGAAAGCCGGAAACGCATCTATCCTTGTAGTTGATGATACGGATATGAATCTTCAACTTGTACGCGTTCTGCTGAAGAACAGTCAGATCGATATTGATACTGCTTTGAATGGCCCGGCAGCGATCGAACTTGCGGCAAAGACGAAATATGATATTATTTTCCTTGATCTGAGAATGCCGGGTATGAATGGAATAGAGGTATTCCAAAAGCTGAAGGAGGATCACGACGGTATCAATGCCGATACACCTGTGGTCCTGCTTACGGCAAATGAAGGAGAAGATGTCCGGCAGAAATATATAGAGGAAGGTTTTTCAGATTATATGTCAAAACCTTTTAATCCGGTTATGTTGGAAAATATGATCAGAAAACATCTTCCGGAAGGAAAGATCATTTAAACATAGATCATATAAACAAGGTACCGCCGGTTTGCAGAGCCGGCGGTTTTGTTGTATACTGAAACGCAGTATTGGTGAGCCTGTTTAAGGAATATAAAGGTATAATTGTGCTATGCGTATAGGAACAGCAGGAAATACGGCAGACATCATAAGCCGTCATAAATTCAGTATAAGGAAGAAATACGGCCAGAATTTCCTGGTGGACGCCTCCATGCTGGAAAAAATAGTCAATGCTGCGGATGTGGGCAGCGACGATAAGGTGCTGGAGATAGGCCCCGGACTGGGAGCCATGACCCAGATCCTGGCGGAAAGCGCCGGCGAAGTGACGGCAGTGGAGATAGATAAAGAGCTTATCCCCATATTAAAAGAGACGCTGACCGGCTATGATAATGTAAATATAATAAACGGCGATATCATGAAGCAGGAGCTTAAGGAGCTTTGCGGTGGAGAGAAGTACAAGGTGGTAGCAAATCTGCCTTATTATATAACCACTCCGATAGTTATGAAGCTTCTGGAAGAAAACGCCGGAATAAAAAGTATCACCATCATGATACAGAAGGAAGTGGCCCAGCGTATGCAGACCGGGCCGGGCAGCAAGGACTACGGAGCCCTTTCCCTGGCGGTGCAGTATTACGCCAAGCCGGTTTATATCTGTACGGTCCCGCCGGAGTGCTTCATACCCCGTCCCGGTGTGGACAGCGCGGTAGTACGTCTGGACGTTTATGATACGCCTCCGGTATCCGTGAAGGATCCGGGCTTTATGTTTAAGCTGATACGCGCTGCCTTTAACCAGCGCAGGAAGACCCTGGCCAATGCCATATCCGGGGATTCAGCTCTGAGTATCAGCCGCGAGGCTGTGCAGGAGGCCTTAAAAAGCCTGGTGATGGATGAACTTATAAGGGGTGAAAGGCTTACCCTGGAGGAGTTCGCAAGATTGGCAGACGTCCTTGAAGATAATGGTCACAAGTGATAGAATTAGGAAAGATTCTATAAATACAGGAGGGTTGCGCTTATGAAGAGAATAGGAATGCTTACCAGCGGCGGCGACTGCCAGGCGCTCAATGCAGCTATGCGCGGCGTGGTGAAGACTCTGTATAACAGCGGCACGGAAGTGGAGATCTTCGGCTTCCAGAACGGATACAAGGGCCTGATCAACAGCGATTTCCGTATGCTCACAAACCGTGATTTTTCGGGCATACTTACAAAGGGCGGCACAATACTGGGTTCATCGCGTATGCCCTTCAAGGAGATAGATATTCCTGACGAAAAGGGCAGAAATAAGGTAGAAGAGATGAAGCATACCTATCATAAGCTGAATCTCGACTGCATGATAATATTGGGCGGCAACGGCACCCATAAGACAGCCAACCGCTTGCGTGAGGAAGGGCTCAATATCATAACCCTCCCCAAAACCATAGATAACGATCTGTGGGGCACAGATATGACTTTCGGTTTCCAGAGCGCGGTGGATATAGCCACTGAAGCTATCGACTGTATACATACTACCGCAGACTCCCACGGCAGGGTTTTCATTGTGGAAGTAATGGGACATAAGGCAGGATGGCTGACCTTAAATGCCGGTATGGCCAGCGGTGCGGATATAATACTGATACCCGAGATCCCTTACAAGATCGATAAGGTCATCAAGGCTATCAAGAGGCGTGAGGCAGGCGGCAGCCGTTTCACCATACTTGCGGTTGCAGAGGGCGCTATCTCCGAAGAGGATTCAAAGCTCTCTAAAAAGGATTTCAAAAAGAAGATGGAACAGTATCCTTTCCCCAGCGTGTCTTATGAGGTGGCTGATGCCATCCAGAAAAAGACGGGACTTGAGGTAAGGGTTACGGTGCCCGGACATATGCAGCGCGGCGGCGCTCCCTGCCCTTATGACAGGGTATTTGCTTCCCGTCTGGGTGCAGAAGCCGGCAAACTGATACTGAAGGATGAATATGGATTCATGGTGGGCTATAAGAACCGTGAAGTGGTAAAGGTACCGCTTAAGGATGTGGCCGGCAAGTTAAAGACCGTGGATCCCGAAGCAACAATAGTAAAGGAAGCAAAGATGCTGGGAATCAGCTTTGGTGACGAATAAATGTCGTACACCGCTTTATACAGAAAATTCAGGCCCCAGAATTTTAACGATGTAAAGGGGCAGGATCATATAGTTACTACTTTGCGTAACCAGCTTAAGATGAACAGATTGGGCCATGCCTATCTGTTCTGCGGCACAAGAGGAACCGGCAAGACTACCGTGGCCAAGATACTGGCCAGGGCAGCCAATTGCTTAAGTCCTTTAGAAGACGGCAGCCCCTGCGGTGAATGCGATATGTGCAAGGCTATCGCTTCCGGCAGCAGTCTTAACGTATCCGAACTGGATGCCGCTTCGAACAACGGCGTGGATGATGTGCGTACCATTATAGAAGAGGTAAGCTATCCTCCCGTTGACGGCAGATACAAAGTATACATACTTGACGAGGCACATATGCTTTCACCGGGCGCATCAAATGCGCTGCTCAAGACTCTTGAGGAACCGCCGGCATATGTTATTTTCATATTGGCGACAACCGACCCGGGCAAGCTTCCGGTGACGATCTTAAGCCGCTGCCAGCGTTATGACTTTAAGCGCATAGATATCCAGACCATTGCGGCGCGCATGAAGGAGCTTACGGATGCGGAAGGCGTGCAGGCAGAGGATAAAGCCATCATGTATGTTGCAAGGGCAGCCGACGGCTCCATGCGTGACGGCTTGAGCCTGCTGGATCAGTGCGTGGCTTTTAACTTTGGTGAAGTCCTGACTTACGATAAAGTACTGGATATACTGGGAGCGGTGGATACGGAGGTATTCAGCCGGCTTACCAGGGCGGTCATGAAAGGCAATGTGACCGCGGCTATGAACACGGTAGAGGATGTGGTGATGCAGGGCCGTGAGATAGGCCAGTTTACGGCAGATTATCTCTGGTATCTGCGTAATATCATGCTGCTCAAGGCTTCTGATGGTGATGATATGGAGGAAGTACTGAATGTATCTTCCGATAATCTGAAGCTGTTAAAAGAGGAAGCCGCGCAGATCGATATGAACACTATCCTTAGGTATATCAATGTATTTTCCGAACTGCAGCAGACCCTGCGCTACGCCACCCAGAAGCGTATTATGCTGGAGACCCATCTTATCAGGCTTATGAAACCCCAGATGGATACGGACGTTTCGGCGCTGCTGCAGCGTGTTAAGGAGCTGGAGAAGAAGCTGGAAAACGGGATCCCTATGGCAAATGTGATCCCTGCAGAGGATAATCCCCGCCCTGTCGCATCATCCAAGCCCCAGGTAAAGCTGTCCATAGCCGTACCTGAGGATATCGAGAAGATAGTACGTGACTGGCCCGTGATAGTGGGGAAGGCGGATCATCTTCTTAAAGGAGAACTCAGTAAATCCAAGCCCTCAATGAATGACAGCGGAGTACTGCTGATATGCTTTGAGGATGAGTTCCAGGAAAAGACCGTAAGGGGAGTTTTTTCGGAACAGCTTAAGGCGCTTCTTAACGAGCATGTGGGAAAAGAAGTGGCTTTTGAGCTGACCCATTATGATAAGCGCGAGGACTTCGGAGTGCAGTTCGCAGACTTGGAGGCGCTGTTTAATATCACGTATGATGTAGAGTAGTCATCCTGAGCGAAGCGAAGGATCTTATCAATAAATATATTTTAGAGAGGAGCAATAACCATGGCAAGAAAAGGAGCATACGGCGTAGGAATGCCGGGCAATATGAACAATCTGATGAAGCAGGCACAGCGCATGCAGCGTCAGATGGAAGAGAAGCAGAAGGAACTGGAGGAGAAGGAATATACGGCAAGCAGCGGCGGCGGAGCTGTGGAAGCTACTGTTACCGGTAAGAAGCTGCTGACAAAGCTTACCATTTCTCCCGATGCAGTAGATCCCGATGATGTTGAGATGCTTCAGGATATGATAATCGCAGCAGTAAACGAGGCCATAAATCTGGCAGAGTCTGAAAGCGATGAGCTGATGAGAGGTATTTCCTCAGGGCTTAATCTGCCCTTCTGATGCATCATGGAATATTACAGCGCGGATATAAACCGGCTGGTGGATGAACTTGCTGCCCTGCCGGGTATAGGGAAGAAGTCGGCGGAACGCATGGCTTTTCATATCATAAACCTGCCTGCCGACAGGGTAAAGCGTCTGTCCGAAAGCATTACTGCAGCAAAGGAAAAGGCGCGTTATTGTGCTGAATGCTGCACGCTGACAGATGCGGAATACTGTCCCATATGTGCAAATCCCAAGCGTGACCATAAGATGATCATGGTGGTGGAGAATCCCCGTGATCTGGCAGCTTATGAAAAGACCGGCAAATACGGCGGTGTTTATCATGTGCTGCATGGAGCTATTTCGCCCATGAACGGTATAGGGCCTTCGGACCTGAAGCTTAAGGAACTGTTAGAGAGGCTAAAGGGCGATGTGGATGAAGTTATAATAGCAACCAATTCGTCACTGGAAGGCGAGGCTACGGCAATGTATATAAGCAAGCTTATCAAACCCGCCGGTATCAAGGTGACACGTATAGCCAGCGGTGTTCCCGTGGGCGGCGATCTGGAATACATTGATGAGGTAACATTGCTCCGTGCCTTTGAAGGAAGGACGGAGATTTAAAAGATTCTTCGGGCTAACGCTCTCAGAATGACACGGGGCTGTCATCCTGAGCGAAGCGAAGGATCCTTACAAATATAGGAGGATAAGAATATGTCAGTTGAAAAATCCGTTTTTGGTACTACACCTGAAGGCAAAGAGGTTGAACTGTACACCATCAAAAACAAGAACGGCATGATCGCCGAGATCATGACTTACGGCGCAATCTTAAAGAGCCTCTTCGTTCCCGACAAGAAGGGCCGCGTGCAGGACGTGGTACTGGGATACGACAAGCTGTGGATGTATTTTAAGAACGGCAGCTTCTTCGGTGCTACTGTGGGACCTATTGCCAACCGTACCAAGGGAGGCACTTATAAGGTCAACGGAAAGAAGGTTCAGCTTCCCATCAATGACCATAAGGCAAACAATCTCCACAGTGATATCAATAACGGTTTTCATAAGCGCCTCTGGACAGCGGAGGCCGGAAAGAACAGCGTAAAGCTTTCTCTTGAGAAAAAGCATGGCGATCTGGGTCATCCCGGAAACATGAAGGTAAGCGTAACCTATACTCTTACCGATAAGAATGAACTGAAGATAGAATACCATGCTACATCCGACAGGGATACGGTGATCAATCTTACAAATCATTCCTACTTTAATTTCCAGGGACCTGCAAGCGCCAGCATACACGATCATATCCTTACCCTGTATGCTTCAAAGTATACGGAAGTGGATGCCCAGGCGATACCTACAGGTAATCTTCCCGAAGTAAAGGGAACTCCCATGGACTTCACTAAGCCCAAGAAGATAGGCAAGGAGATCGACAATAAAGATTTCAAACAGCTTAAACTGGTAAAGGGTTATGATCATAATTTCTGCGTAGACGGCTATAACGGAAAGAAGAAGCTGATCGCAGAAGTAAGCGATCCCAAGACCGGCCGCAGCATGAAGGTGTTCAGCGATCTTCCGGGCGTGCAGTTCTATGCCGGCAACTGCATAGGAAAGAATAAGGGAAAGAGCAACTTCCCCAACGGACCCAGAAAGGGATTCTGCCTGGAGACACAGTATTATCCGGATGCAATAAATCATGAGAATTTTGTTCAGCCTGTATTCGGACCTGATAAGGAATATAACACAACGACTATTTATCAGTTTGATTGGTAAAATACCTGATGGCAAAAAAACAGCAGCATGAAGCTGAAGAAAAACAGAATAATGTTGTTGATATGGCGGAATTCCGCCGTAAGCAGTTTAAGCTGAAAGCGCGCAGCGTAATAGCCTGGACGGTGCTGATAGTCATACTGCTTGTGGCGGGAGTTATTTTTCTGCATGATTATTTTAATAAGGTATACGAGACTATGGAGGTCACTTCGGTGGTAGACTGGAAGCCTACTACCGGAGCGACTATATTACCTTATGGCACCGATTTTGTATCATACAGCTCGGACGGTATACACTGTACAAATGCAAAGGGGCAGGATATATGGAGTTTCTCCTATGTAATGCAGGATCCCATGGTGGAAGTGAACGGGGATTATGTTGCTGTTGCTGACAGAGGCGGCCGTAATATCTATATCTATGACAGGACAGGTATGATAGGAGAGATATCGGCGCCCAGTCCCGTGCAGATGCTCAGAATGTCTGCGGGAGGCGTAGTGGCAGCGGTCCTGGATGATACAAATATCACCCCGGTCTATCTGTATTATCATGACGGAACTACCATTTCTTATTTCAGAACGACCATGTCCCAGAGCGGATATCCCTCAGCCATCGGTATCTCCGATAACGGCAGGCTGGTGGGCGTATCTTTCCTTTATGTTGATAACGGGCGTATCACCAGTCGTGTGGCGTTTTATAACTTTGGCGAGGTTGGTAAGAACGAGACGGATAATTTTGTAAGCGGCCATGAGTATCCGAATGAGCTGGTACCCATGGTTGAGTTTCTTGACGATGATACGGCTTTTGCAGTGGGAAATGACAGGATGATGATATATGAAGGTTCCCAGCGGCCCACCAGCATAAGTGAAAATCATCTCCAGGATGAAGTGCGTTCCGTATATCATGGTGACGGAAATGTGGGTCTGGTATATTATGATAAGGACGGACAGAGCAAGTATATCTGTGATGTCTATGATCAGAAGGGCGAGAAAAGCTGCAGTATATATTTTGATATCGATTATAAGGAGATCCGTTTCTCCGGAGATCAGATGATCATCTATAATTCTTCTTCCTGTGAGATATATACTGTTAAAGGTAAATTCAAATACAAAGGCAGTTTTGAGGATTCTGTTTATCTGATGCTTCCCGGCAGCAGTCCGCATTCTTATGTTCTGGTCACCGAAGGCGGTTTAAAGAATGTCAGACTTAAATAGCTCTGATAATAAAAGGAAGCATAGTCATGATCAGGGATAAAAGCTCCCAAAGGAGGGTTTAAAATGAGCGAAAAACTGTATGCTATACATATGGGAAAGGCCGCTCTGGCATTAGACTTATCGGACGGCAGCGAACGCGGCGAGTATGTGGATCAGGATTATATCCTGCATATTCTGGGAAGACCTCACAGAAATATAAACCTGATGTATACCTATTATCCCAAGGATAAGGAATGGCCGGCGCGCATCTCCGAAGCCTGGAAAGATAAGAAGGTAAATTTTGCCTGGGATTACCCCTATGATGATTATTTTCCTTTCGGTGTAAACGATGAGCCTTTTAAGTTTATGAGGGATATAAGACGGCATGGTCAGGATGTTACCCTTACCATTACCATTGACTGTTCCCTTGAAGATGAACTGCTCAGGGAATTCGCAAGACAGCTGCGCCCCTACGGACGCATGCGCCTTCGGATAAATCACGAATGTACCGGCAACTGGTTCACCCACAATAAGCGTTTCAGCTTTAAGGAGATCGGAGATTTCTTTGTACGCTTTAATAATATAATCAAGGAAGAAGCGCCCAATGTAAAAACCATACTCTGCGCAGGCTTTAACGATGGCGAAGATAAGCCGGTAGACAGGGAAGATGATCTGCTGGAAGCATACAAGGCTGCAGATGTATGGAGTGCGGACCGCTATCTGGCGCTGCATTACGGCTGGCCTTATGACATCGCTGAAAAAGATGATGGCGGCAGACATACCTTTACGCCTACGGAAAAGACTTATAATGATTTTAAGAATACCTCCGCACGTCTCCGCAAAGTGACGGGACAGAACAAACCCATGATATCGGGTGAGCTTAATGCGGACGGAGATGTTACCGGTCCTCTGCATCAGGGCGAGACCGTAAAGCGTTTTCTGGATCATATTAAAAATGATAAAGCAGAATGGTTTGACGGTATAACGTTTTATCAGTTCCGTGACCGCGGAAGACTTGGACTTGAGATAGAAGATCCGAATAACAAAAACGCGGGTATCGCACAGCCGATATTAAAAGAATACAGGGAAATAATGGATGATCCTTATTATCAGGCGCCGATTGAGATAAAAGCGGACACTGAACTTCCTTTCAGATTTCGCTGGGGCGGCGCGGAAGATGCAGACGGACTTGCGATGGATATCCACTTTGAAGGAAATCCCGAGTTTTGTGAACTGAATTTTGAAGAGGAGCTTTCTCTTATGATGGAGCTTAACGGGCGCTGGTTCTATAAGGCTCCCGGAACTAAATTTGTGGATCTGATGGAAGCTTTCTTCGAAAAGCCTCTCAGCGGACCCGCAGACATGACGCTTAAGATATTTGCTACGCCTGCAGAAGGCGTAAATGTTGATGACGGCAGCTCGGACTGGGCCGAGAATTATTATGCAACAATGACACAGCTGCCAAAACTTCGTTTGAGGTATGAACCCGTATCAGTTGTGGAATAATTCATGAATGAGATAATTTTAGAGATTTCTGCCTTCGGAATAGCTCTTTTCTGTTTTGTTGATTGTCTTAGGAACAGGAAGGAGCTTTATCTGCCTGTACGCAAGGGCCTGATCAATAAGCTGAAGGATCAGCATTTTGTATATCTTTGCCTTTTAGTTACGCTGATGGTATCCGCGCTTTCCTCCGTGCTGGAGGTAAGCATGGAAAAATACTTCAGCTTTAAAAGCGCGCCGGTACTGAATCTGCTAAACCAGATCTATTTTGTTTTCCATACCCTGCTTTCGCTGATGTTTGCCTTTTACGTCATTAATATGACAAACGCGCTGAAGGAAAGAGGGAAAACATTCTTTTATATATTTATATCGCCTCTGGTTTTGGCAGAGCTGATGATAATCACAAATCCTATAACCAGGATCCTTTTCTATGTGGATGAAAACATGGTATATCAAAGGGGCAGCTGCATGTGGGTGCTTTATGTGGTTGCTGTTTTCTATGTCCTGTACGGTATCGGATTTTTGATGAAGAATGTGGGAAAGATATCCGGACTGGACCGTGCATCTACTTTTATACTGATGTCCATAGCCGTTATCGGTATCGTTATCCAGGGCGTGTTTTCCATTACCGTTGAACTGTTTTTTGAGTCCATCGGTTTCCTTGGCTTTATGTTGCTGCTGGAGGTAAGAGATGGAACGGAGAGAGGCGTATATAAGGGAAAGATGAACAAGAGCTTTATCCTGGTAATAGCCCTTATCTTCCTGACAGTCATAGCAATGAACATCAATCTTATCTATCACGCCGGTACCGACCAGAGCGGAAAGATAGGTGAGACACAGATCAATAACTTAAAGGGTGAACTGCAGCAGACCATTTCCGATTCAGAATCACAGCTGCTGCGATTTTCCATGGGACTTGAGCAGCTTATAAACGAGAACGCCACGTTTGAGGAAAAAGAAGCCTATATAAACGAACAGAAGGTTTATTACTATGATGTGAGCGCGGGGGCGTGCATAAACGTATATGCTTCTGCGGCAGACTGGGGCGTATTTCCTGATTTTGATATGCCTCCCGAATATCATCCGGTGGAAAGAGTATGGTATATCGGTGCCAGGAAGCATCCCGGTGAGGTCTTTATATCCGAACCCTATATAGATGCAAATACAGGCATCCTCTGCTATACCTTTTCCTACATTCTTTCGGATGGTGAGACTGTAACCGCCATGGACTATACCCTTGGAAGGGTTCAGGACATAGTGGAAAGGATGGCCGGCGATGATGATGATCAGTTCGCCATGATAGTAACGGATGACGGAACGATAGTAGGATGCTCCGAAGATGAGTATCAGGGCGAAGTTCTTGAAACCGTGATGCCCGGATATAAAGATGTTTTTGAAAGGGTTAAGGCTTCAAATGAGCACAGGAGCTTTAATACGAAGATAGATGGAAGAAACAGGATAGTATTCGGCAGTGAGACCAGTAACGGCTGGAAACTCATACTGGTAGTAGATCATTCGGCATTTTATGCGGATATAACAAAGCGTATGATCATGCTGGGTGCCATAGATCTTCTGATGGTGGCAGTTATCATCGTTTTCTATATGGTGAGCGTCAACAACCAGCAGAGAGCAGAAGATACGCTTGCATCCACTAAAAGATTTATTGCTTCATTGTCGGAAGATCTGCGTGATCCTTTAAATGAGATAATGCGTATCAGCGACTCTTACGGCAATCAGTCGGAGTCCGCGGCAGCCTTCAGCGATATCAGTTCTGCCGGCGGCAGGCTTAAAGAGAAGCTGGATAATCTGTTCTCTTATTCAAATATATTAAAGTCCGGAAGCGAGGCTGAAGAGACAGAGCGCAGAAATAAACGGATAAAAGGAACAGCATCCAGCAGATTTATCAGGAATTCCGTTACGGGAATACTTTTGGTTGCGATGTTTTTGGGACTTGCAATGTTTACGGCGACCACTTCAAGATGGGGATCTGCGCGTATCAGCAGGGAAGCAGACAGATACGGTAATGAGGTTACCCTCTGGATGCAGCAGAAACAGAGCATACTGCGTATGTTTGCGGATGTGATAGCAGCCGATCCATCTGTATTGGATGATTATGATCAGGCTGTAAAATGGCTTGATGAAGTGGCAAAAAACTACAGCGAAATGACCTTTGCATATATGGCAAACCCCTATAATAAAGAACATGCGATAATCATGAACAACGGCTGGGTACCGGATCCGGATTATAAGGTAGAAGAAAGACAATGGTATATCGATACGGAGCGCTCCGGTGACGGCTACAGCATATCAGCTCCTTATTTCGATGCCCAGACAGGTTTGTACTGTATAACATTTTCCAGAACGGTATATTCTTCGGACGGTGAATTCTTGGGTATCTTTGCTATCGACTGTCTGCTGGATAAACTGATAGATGTGCTGGATGACAGTTATAACGATAAGAGTTACGCCTTTATGGTGGATCAGGACGGTATCATCATCAACCATCCCAATAAGGCCTACGAGATAAGTGATGTGGGTGGAACCAATATTCAGGATACGGAATATACGGATGTATATTATAAAGGTGATGTATTCTGGATGAAGGATTATGACGGACGCATAGTGACCTGCTGCGCACAGAAGAGTACGCTTTCGGGTTTTACCGTTATTGTGGTCCAGAGCTGGTGGAGTATTTACGGAATACTTATGATAGTGGGCCTGATATTCCTTTTGCTGATCGCGGGATCGATCATGGCCGTGATAAGCCTCATCAGCAGATTTACATCATGGCAGGAAGAGGCCAATGCAAAGCTTGTAAAAGCAGCGGATACGGCGGTTGCTGCGGAAAAAGCCAAGTCGAGATTCCTGGCTCAGATGTCTCATGAGATAAGGACGCCTATCAATGCGGTACTGGGAATGAACGAGATGATACTGCGTGAATCCGAGGATGAGTCCATCAGGGATTATGCGGGTAATATACGTTCCGCGGGCAGAAACCTGCTGGGACTGATCAATACCATTCTGGATTTTTCAAAGATCGAAGAAGGCAAGATGGAGATAATACCTGTAAGATACGATACTGCGGCGATGCTGGGTAATATCATCAATTCGGTATCCCAGAGGGCTGAGGATAAGGGACTTATCTTTGATACTCATATTGACAGCGATCTTCCTACAGCAATGTACGGAGATGATATGAGAGTTACACAGGTGGTGGTCAATCTGCTTACAAACGCCGTGAAATATACAAAAGAGGGAAGGGTAGATCTGTATATCAGCGGCAAGCGCAACGGCGAAGAATCCGTGGATCTGAGTATGAGCGTAAAGGATACCGGTATAGGTATCAGGGAAGAAGATATAGGAAAGCTGTTTGATTCATTTACCAGATTTGAAGAGAGACGTAACCGTAATATAGAGGGAACGGGGCTTGGCATGGCTATCGTCAACAGGCTGCTGCATATGATGGATTCGTCTTTGGAAGTAGAGAGCGCATATGGAGAAGGCTCGACGTTTTCCTTCACGGTGAAGCAGAAGATCATAGATGCTGCGCCTATCGGGGATTATGAGAAAAAGGTTAAGGAAGCTATAGAAAAGAAAGAAGATGATAAGTATCTTTATGCGCCGGATGTAGCGATGCTGGCTGTTGATGATAATGATATGAACCTTAAGGTCATCAACAATCTGCTTAAGCTCAACGGCATAAAACCCGATAAAGCTTCATCGGGAGCTGAAGCTCTTGAACTGCTTAAAAAGAATAAATACGATATTGTGCTGCTGGATCATATGATGCCGCAGATGGACGGTATAGAAACACTGCAGAAGGCAAAAGAAGAAGGACTTATAAAAGAAGGCTGCCCTGTGATAGCGCTTACTGCTAACGCAGTGGTAGGAGCAAGAGAAAAATATCTGGAAGCCGGTTTCGATGATTATCTTTCCAAGCCTGTTGAGGTAGCGGCTCTGGAAAGAATGCTGGAAAAACATCTTCCCGCTGATAAATGGACGCTCCGCAGCAGATCGAAGAAAGAAGAAGTAACCGAAGAAAAGCATAGTGATGATATCGATATGCAGGAAGGGCTTAAGTATTGCGCAGGTGATGAGAGTTTCTATCACGAGCTGCTCAGGGATTATCATGATTCGTATTCCCAGAGGCTTGATGAACTGAAAGAGGCTCTTGCGGGATCGGATATGAAGAATTATGCAGTAAAGATACATGCATTAAAAAGCGTGTCCAAAACCATAGGCGCAATGGGCCTGTCGGAAAAAGCCGCAGAACTGGAAAAGGCGGCAAAGGAAGGTGATACCGGTATTGTAAAAGAAAAACATCCGGTCTTTGCCGCAGAATATGAAAGGATCGTAACATTGATAGGAAACATGGATCTTCCCGTAACGAAGGATCCGGAAGATGATATAAATGCAGATGAAGATGGGATAATAGAATTCTTCCCTGATGATACGGATGATCAGGGGGAGGATTCTTAACAGAGGGGTTGATCGGAAATGCAGAAGAAAGAAGAAAGGGTGATACTTAATCTGATACTGGCCAGGAGCAATCCTGTTACCATGAGACAGATCAGCATACCCGGTACATATACAGCCGAAGAACTGACAGCTGCAGTATGCACGGTGTTTGGCATACAGCCTGTTGAGGGGGAGCTGACTGTTGAAGGAGCAGCAGGCGATACCGTAGCTGAGCTGTTTTCCGAAAACGACAGGGGGATACTGGCTATACCCAGAGAGAGCGGGAAAAAATCAAGGATCCAGCTTGTTTTTTTTATAGATAAAACAAATGAAAAAGCCGGGAATACCGCTCAGGATATACCCATGATGATAAAGGGGACGGCTTATAATCTCCCTGCAGATATATGGGATGTAAGGGATATCAATTATATAATGGGTGAACTGCAGGCCGGCAAGGCGGCCGTAGAGCTTAACAATACGGTTTATTATGAGAGGGAGCTGGAGGTAACGCCTAAAAAGACGGATAATGCGATACGTAAGCTTTTTGCACCCGAGACTGCAAAGCGGGAAGTAAATGCTTCGATCAAGATACCCATGAGATCACTAGTGGGCAGCCATAAGCTGGATGCCTTAAAACATATAGCAGACAGCTTTGGCATATACTATTATTCCGGGATGAGAAAAGCGGAGATAGTTGAAAGGATCTGTAATAAATATGACCATGAGAATATACAGGATCTGTTTGATATCCTGACACTGGACGGATATGCATATTTAAAACAGTATCTGCTTGATGAGAGTGATGAGCGTACCGATCCCCAAACAGAGAGCATGCTTGATGTGTTTTATGACAGGGGACTGATAGCGTATGTATCGGGTAAAGGGTATTGTATCGCTTCCGAGGTGGCGGAGTTTTTTGAGGAATTATACGATACCCCGAAAGAGAAAGAGTATATCAGGATCAAGTATCTAAAGGCAGCAATGAGGGCGTGTGCGTTTCTTTACGGTGTATTTAACCTTAAGATGTTTGGTGCGGTATTGGGAGTATTAAATGCTGAAGGAATAAGTGAGAAGGAAAAAAGGGAGTATTTTCTGGCACAGCATAAGGGGAAGAATGTTCCTGTCCTGTCACGTATAGATACGGATAATCTTTGTTATAATAACCTGGCGTTTAAAGACAGAGCGCTTAAGAATAAACTGGACAGTATATATCCCGGAGAAGATTTTTACATTCCTGATGTGGAAGAAATAAGGCAGATCGATAAAGACGGTATCCGTTTCAGCAAGGCGTCGGAACAGGAACTGGCGATAATGATCAAAAAGTACAGGTATTATTCATATTATCAGGAAGAAAGCAGTATGACTGCTGTACGGCGCCTGGAAAGCATGATACATTGGGGCTGCAGTGAAGATGCAGCCATTGGTTATCTGGAAAATAATATGCAAAAGCTCATGAAATGGGAAGGCAGAAGTGCGATAGTAACCGTAAGGACCAGGGTTAAGCAGATCCTTGATGATGAGATAAAGAAGATGCCTCTGGTAATGTTAAAAGGTTATTCGCCTGATAACTGTCCGAAGGAAATGAAGCAGCATTATCTCCGTGAAAGAGAAAAGCAGAAGCAGCAGTAGAGGAATGGAGCAGCCTCCGGAGGCAGAAGTGGAATTCCGTAAAGAAGAGGTATTGGTAAAGTGGAGTTAAGAGATTATTTCCGGATATATACAGAAGATGAGATATGCAGGGGAGCCGAGCAGTATTACGCCGGTGATCTGACGGATATCGTGATAAAAGAAAAATCCGATAAAGGGCAGAAGATCACAGAAATAAGAGGCAAGTGGCAGGAGCGTTCTTTTAATACAGGCGGAGATGAGAAGACAGCGGAAAGATGGGTCGAAGTGAAGATACTTGATGAGCTGGCTCTTCCTATGTCCGCTTATTGCCAGTGCGCGGAATTCCGGAGCAATCTGTACGGATGCGCGCATACTGCAGGTATCCTTACATCATATATGGTGCAGAAAAAAGGTGATGAGATCTTTCAGGGGACCAGGCTTGAGACTCTGCTTAAAAGCGTTGCAAATGTAGAGGATCCTTTTGCGCCAGGCGTTTTGAGAAGGACGGATGAAAGACTGTTATCCATACTGGATGAAACAGCAGATACGGAACTTCCCAAATGGAACAACGAAAGATCGGGAAGGATAAAGAACCAGCTTTACGGGGTGGAGTGCGCACTCACGGCTTCTGAAAATGAGTCCGTTTTATTGGACATAAAGATAGGTACCGGCAGGAAGTATGTGATAAAGAATATCATGGATTTCCTGGAGTGTTACAAGAATGAAAGAGCATATACTATCGGTAAGGAAGAAGTAAGCCTGTCACCGGATATCTTTGACAGTTTTACAAGGAACCTGCTGGATCATCTGGTGTCTGCTCTGTATGCCGATAACAGAAGTAACGGAGGAGTCAAAGTCTTTAAACCCGGTAATCCCAGAAACGACAGATTCCTGATACTGTACGGTCAGGAACTGGACGGAGTGATGGAGATACTGGATGCCCATAGTGTAACATTCAATGAGGTGCAGGGCTGTGATATCAGACTAAACAGAAAGGGTCTGTGCGGAACTATAAAGAAGAAGGCATACGGAGCTTCTTTAGAGGTAGAAGCTCTTGATCTGATCGCCGCAACGGGATCCTGGATCTATATAAGCGATAAAGACGGTATATTCAGGATAGGGATCAGATCTGCCAGGGAAGAGAAGGAGATCAAAGCTCTTATAGGCTGTACGGAACCTCTTTATATCCGTGAATCTGATATAGGCAGGGTACTGGACCGTCTTTCACCTTTCTTTAAGAAATACGGAAATCTTGTCAGCAAAGGTCTTGAAGCCGAGAATTACGAAAAGGAAAAACCGGAGTTTGAATTCCGTCTGGATTATGCCGATAAGACTCTTTCCTGCGAGCCTTTTGCGGTTTATCCGATACAGGATTTTAAATCGCATCTTTTTGATAACATGACGGACAAGGCCAGAAGGAATGGTGAAGGCGAGTCAAAGGCTGCCGAGTATCTTATTGAACTTTTTGATTCAATGGATGAGAAGAGTTTTACCCTTTATTCAAGACTCGGAGAAGAAGAGCTCTTTGAATTCATGCGTGATAATCTTCCAGCGCTTGAAAAGCTGGGTACCGTTTTATCTACCGATGCGATCAAAAGAAGACGTGTGCGTTTCCTTCCTAAGATGAAAGCATCCGTGAAGGTGGAGAACGGAGGACTGCTCTTATCGGTCAGCAGTGATGAGATTTCCGAAGATGAGATGTTTGAGATCCTTCATGCGTACAAACGCAAAAAGAAATATTACCGCTTAAAGAGCGGGGAATTCCTGTCGCTTGAAGGGCAGGAGGACAAGATATGGGAAACCGTATCGGAACTGTTTGATAATTACGGTGATAAGGATCCGGAAAAGATAAAGATACCTCTGTACCGCGCCCTGTATCTTCAGGAGTCTATGGAAAAGAGGGATGATGTAGTATTCGAGAGCTCCGAAGAGTATATGGACCTGTTAAGGAAAATGGATCCTGACAGCGTTAAGGATATGCCCATTCCGAAGAGCCTTAAGAAGATAGTAAGACCGTATCAGCTTGAGGGCTTTCGTTGGATAAAGCTTTTAAAGAGCTGTGGTTTCGGAGGAATACTTGCGGATGATATGGGACTTGGAAAGACTTTGCAGGTATTGTCGTTTCTCTTATCGGAAAAGGCGGACGGCAAGCGCGGCGATGAGCTGCGTACCATAGTCATCTGTCCCGCATCATTAGTATATAACTGGAAGAGGGAGATAGAGACTTATACCAAAGAGCTTACGGTAGCGGTGATAAACGGAACGGCGGAAGAAAGAGCAGAGCTGATAAGATCTTCCGCAGATGCCGATATATGGGTAACTTCGTATGATCTGCTCAAGCGTGATATCTTGAATTATGAGAATATAAGTTTTGCCAATGAAGTTATAGATGAAGCGCAGTATATAAAGAATCAGAATACCCAGGCTTCGCAGTCGGTAAGGCTGGTAAACAGTTCCTTCCGTCTGGCGCTTACAGGTACACCCATTGAGAATCATCTTGGTGAGCTGTGGAGCATCATGGATTACCTTATGCCGGGATTTCTGTTTAATTACACGGCTTTCCAGAAAACCTACGAAGTGCCGATAGTAGCGATGGATGATGAAAAGATGCGCGGCCGTCTGCGCAGTATGGTGCATCCTTTTATCCTGCGCCGTATGAAGAAGCAGGTGCTCAGGGAGCTTCCTGATAAAATGGAAGAGACTGTTTATGTGAGCATGGCTGCGGATCAGAAGAAGCTATATACCGCTAATGCAAAGAAACTCAAAGATGAGCTGAATTCCATGAGCGGATCGGATTTCAGGAGCGGCAAGATGCAGCTTCTGGCACAGCTTACCATGCTGCGTGAACTTTGCTGTGATCCCACACTTCTGTATGAGGATTATAAGGGCAGCAGCGCCAAGCTTGAAGCCTGTCTTGAACTTATCAGGCAGAGTATAGACGGCGGGCATAAACTGCTTCTGTTCTCGCAGTTTACGTCGATGCTTGATATAATATGTGAAAGATTGAAAAAAGAGAACATAGCATATCACAGGATCGACGGCTCAGTATCAAAGGAAAAAAGGATGCAGATGGTGGATTCATTTGCAAATGATGATGTACCGGTATTCTGCATTTCCTTAAAGGCCGGCGGAACGGGACTTAATCTGACCGCTGCGGATATAGTGATACATTACGATCCCTGGTGGAATCAGGCAGCCCAGGATCAGGCAACGGACCGTACACACCGTATAGGCCAGACCAGGACTGTTAATGTATATGAACTTATAGCACAGGATACGATAGAGGAAAGAATACAGAAGATCAAGGAAAGCAAGACCAAGCTGGCTGAAGACATATTGTCCGGAGGCGAGATCAGTTCGGCAACCTTTGATAAAGATGAGATGCTGAAACTGCTGGGGGAAGGAGAAGATGAATGGCAATAAAAGTCAGATCGATAACATGCCCGAATTGCGGGGCATCGGTATCCTATGATGAAAATAAAAAGACCGTAAACTGTGAATTCTGCGGTGCTGCTCTGGATATGACGGAAGAATACGGGCCTAAAGCCGACCGTATGCGCGATGACATCCAGGATATGCAGATAAAGCAGATCATGAATGACATGAACGGACAGAATCCGAGAAGGACGGATACTAAAAAAGCTAAGAAATTAGCTCTTACCATAATACTGTCGATAGTAGGCGTCTATTTTTTCTTATACCTGATAGGTGGACTGATCTATTTTACTACAGTCGGAAAAAAGGTTACGCAGTTATCGGGTTCATCGAGCGGATCCTCTGTCAAAGAAGTTGAGGTCGATCCGTTTGAAAAACTGGACATAAAGTATTCCGGGATCAGCGGACGTGCAAGCGGAAGACTGAGTGATTTAAATGTATACGATATAAGCACATTGGAAAAAACTACTACAAACATGGAAAAACTGAGTAACGGAGATACGATTACCGTAAAGTATGATACGGATACTGTAAAAAAAGGCAATACAGAATATATACTGACCCAAACTGAAAAAACCTATACCGTATCCGGGCTTGATGAATATGTTACCGATGTCCGTGATGTGGGCGAAGAGGATTATGAGATCCTTAAGAAAGGGGCAGTCAATTGTGCAATATCGGAATGTGACTCCGATTTTTCCTCATATGTGCCCGGGAGCTTTGAGGTATGTGCTGTTTATACACTGGTTAAAAAGGATTATTCGGATCAGCAGACCATCTTTGTTGTTTCGTTTGATTATAACGAAGGCGGCGGAGTAAAAACAGGATACTTTATGGCTGAGTACTCGGATATGACAAGGCTTGCTTCGGGAGAATACAGGATCAACTTTAATCCCGGTGTATATCTATACAGCTGTGAATCTTATTTTGGCGGCTTTACCCTTACATCGGGACATTCGACCTGGGATGCCACATATGCCGATGTATATCTGAATAACAAAGCAGACTGGTTTATCTGCGAAAGCTATCTGAATGAAGAGCTGGCAGGGAAATAATCCGTACTTGAATATCACAGGTTAATAAAGTATAATCCCATTTGGGTCGGTCGGGGTTCCCTGATCGAAAAAAGAAAAGCGGAGGAAATAAGAAATGGCAGATTGGAAAAACCTTGATACACTTGAGTCTTTTAAAGCGCTGGGCGCAAAGGCAAAGGTAAGCCTTAAGGATGAGATGAGCGGCGCATCAGGCGCAGAGCGCGTAAAGAAATATACTATGCCCATGGCAGCAGGCCTTACTTATAATTATGCTGCAAAGGCTGTAAATGACGATATTATAGATGGACTTGCAAAGCTGGCTGATGAAGCCCAGCTGGCAGAGAAGTTTGAGGCACTGTTTAACGGTGAGATGATCAATACAGGAGAGAAGAGACTGGTGCTCCACCATCTGACCCGTTCACAGCTTGGAAATGATGTTGTTAAGGATGGCGTTAACAAGAGGGAATTCTACACTGCACAGCAGAAGAAGATCGCTGATTTTGCAAATGATGTACATGCAGGCAAGATAGTAAACGGCGCCGGAGAGAAGTTCACCACCGTTGTACAGATCGGTATCGGCGGATCTGACTTAGGCCCCCGCGCTATTTATATCGCACTTGAGAACTGGGCAAGACAGACCGGTAATTTTAATATGGAAGCAAAATTCATCAGCAATGTTGATCCTGATGATGCTGCAGGCGTTCTGCAGGGAATAGATGTTGCACATTCACTCTTCGTGCTGGTATCAAAATCCGGTACCACGCTTGAGACCCTGACCAATGAGTCTTTTGTAAAGGATGCTCTTAAGAAGGCCGGCCTTGATGCTTCAAAGCATATGGTAGCAGTTACCAGCGAGACTTCGCCTTTGGCAGGCAACAGCGATTACCTGCAGGCTTTCTTTATGGATGACTTTATCGGCGGCAGATTTTCTTCAACATCAGCCGTAGGCGGCGCAGTTCTGTCACTTGCGTTCACTCCCGATGTATTCGCTGCATTCTTAAAGGGAGCAGCAGAGGAAGATAAACTTGCTACCAATAAGAACGTAAAAGAGAATCCCGCAATGCTGGATGCATTGATCGGCGTATATGAGAGAAACGTGCTGGGCTTCCCTTCAACAGCCCTGCTTCCTTATTCACAGGCACTTTCACGTTTTCCTGCACATCTTCAGCAGGCAGATATGGAATCCAACGGAAAGAGCGTTAACCGTTTCGGCGAGTTTGTAAGCTATCCCACCGGTCCTGTTCTTTTCGGTGAGCCGGGAACCAACGGACAGCATTCCTTCTATCAGCTGCTGCATCAGGGAACCGATATCATCCCTCTCCAGTTTATCGGCTTTAAGAACAGCCAGCTGGGCGTAGATGTGGATATCCAGGGCAGCACCAGCCAGAAGAAGCTCTGCGCTAATGTTGTGGCACAGATCATTGCTTTTGCCTGCGGTAAGGATGATGACAATAACAATAAGAAATTTGCAGGAAACCGTCCTTCAAGCATTATCATCGGCGATAAGCTTACTCCCGAGGCAATGGGTGCCCTGCTTTCACACTTTGAGAATAAGATTATGTTCCAGGGCTTCTTATGGAATGTTAACAGCTTTGACCAGGAAGGAGTACAGCTGGGTAAGGTTCTGGCAAAGAAGGTTCTGGCACACGATACCGATGGTGCGCTTAAGGAGTTAAGCGATCTCTTCGGGATCTGATGATAACAGCCTGAAATACTGAAAAAGGTAAGATTCGGCGGGGAAGCGTAAAGCTTCCCCTTTTTTTTGTCTGAAAAAATGTAAGCATTATCACTAAAATATCAGCTGAAATTCTATGTAAAAATTTACTAAAAAAACCTTTTCAAAATGACTGATATGGGATATTATTAAGAAGTGATATACTTGTATACAAGTATGGTAGGTATGTTATGTCAGCAAAAGAGAGGGAATAATGAGGATAGTTGCAAAGAACTCGAGGGAGACAGCAAGGGATTATGCGCTAAGGGTTTTAAAAGAAAATATTCTCTCCCTGGAACTTAAACCGGGTACAGCGATATCGGAAAATGAGCTGTCGGCAGAGCTGAAGATCTCCCGCACCCCGGTAAGAGAAGCGATAATCGAACTGGCTAAGGCATATCTGATAGAGATATATCCGCAAAGAGGAAGCTTTATATCGCTGATCGATCCCAAGATGGTCGATGAAGCCAGGTTTTTAAGAAAGATCACCGATATGGCGGTTATCGAAACGGCCTGCGATGAGATAGATGAAGAGGGGATAAAAATGCTGGAGGATAATGTTTCGCTTCAGGAATACTACCTCTCCAAAGGAATGACGGATAAGATATTTGAGCTGGATAACCAGTTTCACAAAGATATCTACGTTGTAGCCAAAAAGGACATAATCTACGAGATCCATTCGACGCTGATGATCCATTTTGACAGGGTAAGAAATCTTTCGGTAGCTACGGTAAAGGATTTCAAAGTGGTGGGTGACCACCGCAAGATGCTGGAAGCCATAAAGGCAAAGGATAAAAAGACAGCGGCTGAGCTTGTTGATAAACATCTGAACAGATATCAGATAGATGAAAAAGAAATAAGAAGTCAAAAACCGGAATATTTCAAAGGTTGAGATGTAACATCGGGGAGGGTAAACGTGATCAGATTCAGAAAAAAACAAAAGGTAGTTGTACCGCATAAGAAAGTAGATTTTAAGCTGTATATGAAGAGATACTGGCAATTGTATCTGCTTCTGGCGCTGCCGCTGATATTTTTGCTCGTATTTAAGTACAGCCCTATGTACTATGTAATGATAGCCTTCAAAAAGTACAGTATAGTACAGAAGGTATCGGAGATGCCCTGGGCAAAGAACCACGGCTTTGAATATTTTATCAAAGCCTTCAAGAACAAAGATTTTCTCTATGCGCTCAGGAATACGATCTTCCTTAATCTGCTGGATATAATCGTCGGATTCCCTGTTCCCATCATATTTGCCCTGCTTCTTAACGAGCTGCGCTTAAAGTTCTTTAAGAAAACGGTGCAGACCATCGCATACATGCCCCACTTCCTTTCATGGGTCATCATTTACGGACTTGCGCTTCAGCTTTTTACACCTTCAAGCGGTCTGGTAAATATGGTCATCCAGAAACTGGGATTTGAACCGGTCCATTTCCTGGACAGCGGTACCGGCTGGGTAGCTACTTATATAGGCCTGGGCGTATGGCAGTCTTTCGGATGGAACTCGATCATTTATCTGGCAGCTATCTCCGGTATCTCACCCGAGCTTTATGAAGCGGCTTCGGTTGATGGTGCCAACAGATGGCAGAAGATGTGGCATATAACACTGCCTTCCATCAGACCTACAATAGTAGTGCTTCTGATACTGGCTCTTGGTAATGTGCTTGGATCAAGCTTCGACAGACCTTTCGCTCTGCAGAACAATGCGGTGCTCAGGCAGGCAGAGGTTATATCGACCTTCGTGTACAAAAACGGTATTAAGGGACTGCAGTTCTCACTTACCACTGCAGTGGGTCTGTTCCAGTCTATCGTAAATGTTATATTCCTGTTACTCGCCAACTGGTTCTCACGTAAGATGGGCGAGCGCGGAATAGTGTAGGAGGTTGTTATGAAGATACAGGTTGATGATACAAGCAGAGAAATACATTCGTTACAGACAAAGATAGGAGACTGGATAATCATTTTTGTCTGCGTCATTATAGCAGCCATATGTCTTTTACCGATGATCAACCTTCTGGCCAGATCGTTATCGGGTTCCGATTATCTGGTTAAGCATGAGGTATATCTGTGGCCTAAGGGATTCAATCTGGATGCGTATATTACGGTATTTAAGGATCCCAAATATCTTAAAGCCTTCGGATGGACCGTATTGCTTACGGTGATCTGTACTGTGCTGAGCCTGGTTATGACTACGCTTTGTGCATTCCCGCTTATATTCAGCGAGCTCAAAGGCAGAAACATTATAAACATTTTTATTACCGTGACCATGTTCTTTAACGCAGGTACTATCCCTAACTACCTGCTGATGCAGAACCTTAAGCTTCTTGATAATCCTCTGGTACTTATTATTCCGGGATGCTTAAGCGTGTATAACATGATAATCCTGAGAAGTTTCTTCTACGGTATACCGGATTCACTTAAGGAATCTGCGGAGTTGGACGGAGCAAGCTACTTCACGATACTTACAAAGATATACATTCCGCTTTCAAAGCCTGTTTTTGCAACCCTTGCTCTTTTCTATGCGGTAGGCAGATGGAACGGCTATTCGGATGCACTTATGTATATGACTGATAAGAATTTCTTCCCCTTACAGCTTCTTCTGTATAACATCCTTAATAACCTCAGCCAGGTTGAGGTTGCCACACAGGAAGGATTCTCTACACCGGGTCTTCATGAATCGCTTAAGGCTGCGATCGTTATGTTTTCAACGATCCCCATCCTTTGCATCTATCCCGGTTTGCAGAAGTACTTCATACAGGGTGTTACACTGGGCGCCGTAAAGGAATGATCAATGTGTTTTGACGGCAATGTCGCCGTTAAATATAAGCCTTAAAAAGGAGGAAAAGCAAAAAATGAAAAAGAGACTTTTGTCAATGCTTCTTGCCGGAACTATGGTAGTTTCTATGGCAGGCTGCACAAGCGGAGACGGTGGGGCAGAGAATACCGGTGTTGGCACACCCGATCCCGAAACACCTGTAACCCAGCAGACTTACGAGGAAGACCACAACGAGATCGAAGGCGGAAGCGCTGCAGAGCTTGTTGACGGTAAGTTCGCAGAGACCAGAAAGATCACAGTAGAGGTTTATGACCGTGGTAACGACGGCGGTTCCGACCCTACCAACAACATGTATACCGATTACATCAAGAAAGGTATGCTTGAGGATCACAACGTAGAAGTTGAGTTCGTATCAGTTGGCCGCTGGTCAGAGGTTGATGATATCAATAACCTTCTGGCAGCTCATAATGCACCTGATATCTGCCTTACTTATTCTTATCCTACCATCCAGACCTATGCAGACATGGGCGGTGTTATCGATCTTCAGAATTATGTTGTAGATTACAAGAACGATCTCCCTCACCTTTGGGATTGGCTTGGAACCACCAATATGTATTGGGATAAGAGCGTAACCGACGGTACCCTTTGGGCTATCGAAGGAAAGCGTGCAAACAACAACCGTATAGTAACCTTTGTTCGTAAGGACTGGCTTGATACCCTTGGTATTGCAGAGCCTACTACCACCGAAGAGTTCCACGATATGCTGGTTGCATTCAAGGACAATGCAAGCACCCTTCTGGGCGCAGATGCAGACAAGATGGTTCCTTTCTCCTGCTCCATCGATGTAGGCTGGAGAGCAGCTCTGATCATCGAGTCAAAGATGGATCCCAACATCACCGATAAGGAACTGTATGTAAACGGTTTCGATGACAGAAAGCTTACCCAGAACGGAACCAAGGAAGCTATGAAACTTCTTAACGGCTGGTATAACGAAGGCCTTATGTGGGATGAGTTCATTCTTCATGACGGTGATACCGCAGAAGATGATATGATGAAGGCAGGTTATGTAGGCGCATTCATGCACAACTGGGATTATCCTTTCCGTGGCGGTGAGGATTCTATCCAGGCTAACCTTAAGAGAATCGTAGGCGAAGATGCTAAGTTCGTTGCAGTTGACTGCTTCGAAGCTTCCAACGGCGAGTACATCAAGTATTGCGACTCTACCGCAGGTGACAGAAAGATCTTCTTCCCTACCACCAATGATGAGCCTCTGGCATCACTGCTTTACCTTGACTGGATCTCCGATCCTACACATATTGAGTACCTTCAGTGTGGTGATGAGGGCGTGACCCACACCGTACTTGACGATGGCGCATATGCATTCATGACAACTACCGGTGACGCTATAATGAACTCCGGCCAGAACATTGATATGACCATCACCTGCAACGGACTTCACCTTTCAACAGAAGACCTTACCCGCAGATCAATGTACAACAACTATCCTCCCTGCGATCCTGAGGATGTTAAGAAGGCTGATGATGTAGCTAACAACGGCAAGAAGCCCGCTAAGAACTCCAAGATCACTACCATCGAAGCTGAGACAGGTATGGGCGAAGCTCTTAACTCAAAGAGAAACGTTCTTTATGATAACGTTCTTAAGTGCAAACCCGAAGAGTTCGATGCTCAGTGGGAAGAGTACATGAGCGATTACCTTACCTCAGGCGGACAGGCTATCATCGACGAGCGTACCGAAGCCTGGGAGAAGCTGTACGGCGATAAGGTTACTCTTGAGTGATCAGTAAATCCAAAGCATTAATGAATTATGATAACGGCGCCCTGTAAAACGGGGCGCTGTTTTATCCGCAGTAAAAGGATCATAAATAATTGATCCGTGCATTATCCTGATACTTGCATTTTTATCGGGATGTGTTATAATCACGAGCAATACAGCGCTGACGGAGACCGATTCCGTTGTCACCGCATTACAGAGAGATGCCGGCTGCTGAGAGGGCATCATGCGGATACGGAGGAGACCGCTCCCGAGCTTCATGCGAGAAAGCTTTATGCACAAGCATGACGTGATCCCTGCGAAAACGGGACTCAGAGTTAAAAGTCAAGGTGGAACCGTGCTTATTCAGGCACCCTTGGAAACGGGGGGGTCTTTTTGTTTTATTAAGAGGATTCCTTGTGATGAAGAGGCAGAGTGTATTTACGAAAGGAGTGTATTATGAAGATCATTTACAAAGACGGAACGACGGGCGAATGCCCCGAAGAGGAGGTAACGCATGTACTGCGCCATTCAGCAGCGCATATAATGGCTCAGGCTATCCAGCGGCTTTATCCCGATGCGGATTTTGCTTATGGTCCCGCAACAGAGAGAGGTTTTTATTATGACGTGGATCTGGGAGACAAGAAGCTTTCAGACGAGGATCTGGCAGCCATAGAAGCAGAGATGAAGAAGATCACCAAGGAGAATCTGCCCTTCAAGGCGTTCATCCTGGATCGTGCAGAGGCTGTAAAGCTTATGCATGAGCGCGGAGCTAAATATAAGGAAGAGCATATAGGCGATCTGCCCGAGGATGCCGAGATAAGCTTCTTCCAGCAGGGCGACTATCTTGATATGTGTATAGGACCTCACATCACTTATACCAAGGCTCTTAAGGCCTTTAAGATCACCGGACAGAGCGGCGCTTACTGGAAAGATAACGCAAAGAATAAGATGCTCACCCGTATTAACGGCGTGGCTTTCGCTACCCAGGAAGAGCTGGCTGAGTATGAGAGACAGGTTGAAGAGGCAAAGGCCCGTGACCACCGCAAGATCGGTAAGGAGATGGGACTTTTCATGACGGACGACCTTATCGGAAAGGGTCTTCCCATGTTCCTCTCAAGAGGTTATACTGTTTGGCAGGAGCTTGAAAACTACATCAAGCAGAAGGAGTATAAGCTGGGATACCAGCACGTGCTTACTCCCTGCGTGGGCAGCGTCCAGCTTTACCAGACCAGCGGTCACTGGGATCATTACCGCAAGAACATGTTCCCTCCCATGGAAGTGGAAGGAGAGACCTTCGTACTGCGTCCTATGAACTGCCCTCATCATATGATGATCTATGCAAACAAACCCCACAGCTACCGTGAGCTGCCTATCCGTATAGGTGAGATAGCACATGACTTCCGTTTCGAAGCCAGCGGTACTCTTAAGGGTATAGAGCGTGTGCGCCACTTCTGCCAGAATGACGCCCATCTGTTCGTAACTCCCGGACAGATCAAGGAGGAGTTCAGCAAGGTTGTAGACCTGATCCTGGATGTATACAAGGATTTTGGCATTACGGATTACCGCTGCGTGCTTTCACTGAGGGATCCTGCCGATACGGAGAAATACTATCCCGATGATGATATGTGGAACAACGCAGAGGAATCACTGCGTAACGTTCTCAACGATATCGGTATAGAGTATACCGAGGAGATCGGTGAGGCAGCATTCTACGGACCCAAGCTGGATGTGAATGTTAAGCCTGCCGTAGGTGCGGAGATAACGCTTTCAACCTGCCAGCTGGATTTCTGCCTGCCTCAGAAGTTTGATCTTAAGTATATCGACAGCGACGGCACGGAGAAGACGCCTGTGGTATTGCATCGTGCTATCATGGGTACCCTGGACCGTTTCATGGCGTTCATAATCGAGCAGACCATGGGTAAATTCCCTACCTGGCTGGCACCTCTTCAGGTAAAGGTTCTGCCTGTCAGCGAAAAGACCAATGAGTATGCTGCTAAGGTAAATGCTGCTCTTGAGGATGCAGGTGTACGTACCCTGCTTGATGACAGGAA
>CAMVRS010000021.1 GCA_947169935.1 uncultured Lachnospiraceae bacterium | reverse complement strand
AGCGTCAACCAGTGCCTGATTTAATTCTGCCGGAGATTTCTCTCTCAGGCTGTCTGTGTACTTCTTATCTTTCTTAGTTGCCATTTACAACACCGCCTTCCTGATCAGCTTCCAGCTCTGCTTTGGAAACTATCTTGCACTTGCAGGGCAGTTTGTGAGTTGCCAGACGGAGTGCCTCTCTTGCTACTTCCTCAGACACACCGGCGATCTCGAACATTACGCGGCCCGGCTTAACTACTGCTACCCAGTACTCCAGTGTACCCTTTCCTGAACCCATTCGGGTCTCAGCAGGCTTAGTGGTGACGGGCTTATCAGGGAAGATCTTTATCCAAACACGGCCGCCACGCTTGATATAACGGGTCATTGCCACACGGGCTGCCTCTATCTGGTTTGATTTGATCCAGGCGGGCTCGGTTGCTATGATACCATACTCACCGTAGGTGATCACATTGCCGCGGCTGGCCTTGCCTGACATGGTACCGCGGAACTGCTTACGGCGCTTTACTCTCTTAGGCATTAACATGATTTCTTACGCTCCTTCCTTAGGCATCCTTGCGGGCCTTGTCTTCACTGTTTCCCTTTGTGGGAAGCACCTCACCGCGATAGATCCACACCTTCACACCGATCTTTCCATAGGTGGTATCTGCCTCGGCAAAGCCGTAGTCTATATCTGCACGGAGTGTCTGCAGGGGGATTGTACCCTCGCTGTAGAATTCCGTTCTTGCCATATCGGCACCGCCCAGACGTCCGCTCACTGCTGCTTTGATACCCATAGCGCCTGTGATGGAGTTGCCGCGGTTATCCTTCTTCATGGTACGGCTCATGCAGCTCTTTACTGCGCGGCGGAAGGAGATACGGTTCTCCAGCTGCTGTGCGATGTTCTCAGCTACCAGCTGAGCGTCTGCATCGGGCTTCTTAACTTCCTGAACATCCAGGTTTACATCCTTACGGCCGATCTCTTTAGCAAGAGCCTTCTTGGTGGTCTCAATGCCTGTGCCGCCCTTACCGATCACAACACCGGGCTTCTGGGTATAAACAACAACTTCTACCTTGTCACCCTTTCTTGCGATATCGATCTTGGAGATGCCGGCTGCATACAGCCTCTTCTTCAGGAACTTTCTGATATTGTAATCCTCTACGAGGTAATCAGCGAACTTGTCCTCTGAATACCACTTGGAATCCCAATCCTTGATCACACCGACTCTTAAGCCGTGCGGATTAACTTTCTGACCCATACTTACTCTGCTCCTTTCTCGTCCAGAACGATGGTGATGTGACTTACTCTCTTCTCAATGCGGTATGCACGTCCCTGTGCCCTGGGGTGGATCCTCTTCATCGTGGGTCCCTTGTTTGCAAAGCACTCTGCTACATACAGATTATCAGCATTCATACCGTTGTTGTTCTCTGCATTGGCAACTGCTGAATCCAGAAGCTTGCTTATAAGAGCTGAAGCATATCTGGGATTGTACTTGAGTATTGCCCTTGCTGTAGTCACATCCTTGCCCCGGATCGCGTCCAGAACGAAGCATGCCTTCTGTACAGAAACCCTGGCGTAAGAAAGCTTAGCGGAGGGTCTTTTCTCTCTGTTCTCTTCGTTTCTCTGTCGCTTGATCTGCGATCTGTGTCCCTTAGCCATTGTAACTTATCCTCCTTACTTAACCTTGGATTTCTTATCGTCCTTGCCGTGTCCACGGAAAGTACGAGTTGCAACAAATTCTCCAAGCTTGTGTCCTACCATGTCCTCTGTTACGTATACGGGCACATGCTTACGTCCGTCATGCACTGCGATCGTGTTTCCCACAAATGAGGGGAAGATCGTGGAGCGTCTGGACCAGGTCTTTATCGCTGTCTTCTTGCCTGATGCGTTCATGCTGTCAACTGCCTTTAAGAGGCTTGCATCTGCAAAAGGGCCTTTCTTTAATGATCTTGCCATTGTCTTATCCTCCTCCCCTTACTTTATCGCTCTGCCGTCGCGTCTTCTTACGATCAGCTTGTTGGACTGCTTCTTCTTCTTTCTGGTCTTAAGACCAAGTGCAGGCTTGCCCCAAGGGGTTGAAGGGCCGGGACGGCCGATACCTGTCTTACCTTCACCACCACCATGAGGATGGTCGTTGGGGTTCATTACGGAACCGCGAACGGTAGGACGGATGCCCATGTGGCGCTTACGGCCTGCCTTACCGATATTGATAAGGTTGTGATCGCCGTTGCCCAGCACACCGATAGAAGCGCGGCATGCGATGGGAACCATTCTCATCTCGCCGGAGGGAAGACGCAGGGTTGCGAACTTGCCTTCCTTAGCCATGAGCTGCGCAGCGTTACCTGCTGCTCTTACCAGCTGGCCGCCCTTGCCGGGAAGCAGCTCTATATTGTGTACCATAGTACCTACAGGGATCTCTGAGAGGGGCAGGCAGTTGCCGGGACGGACTTCGGCGTTTACGCCGTTCATGATCTTCATGCCGTTCTTGAGTCCCTCGGGAGCCAGGATGTAGGCCTTCTCGCCGTCTGCATAGCAGATCAGTGCGATGTTTGCGGTACGGTTAGGATCGTATTCGATGCCTACTACCTTTGCAGGTACGTCGTCCTTAAGACGCTTGAAATCGATGATCCTGTATTTCTGTCTGTTGCCGCCGCCGTGATGTCTTACGGTGATCTTACCCTGATTGTTGCGGCCGGCTGTCTTGTCCTTCTTCGCAAGCAGAGACTTTTCCGGTGTCTTCTTAGTGATCTCTGAGAAATCAGAACCGGTCATGTTTCTTCTTGACGGTGTATAGGGATTATACTTTTTAATACCCATTTCTCTTCTCCTTTACCAGTTTATTCGCACACTTCTCTGTGTATACCCGGACTTCTTAGAGTCCTGCAAAGATCTCTATGTCTTTGCTGTCTGCGGTAAGCTGTACGATAGCTTTCTTGCTCTTTGCAGTCTTACCGGTCACAAGGCCGCGGCGTCTTGATTTTCCATCCTTGTTCTGGGTGTTAACCTTTGCCACTTTTACGCCGTCGAACATCTTCTCAACAGCATCCTTGATCTGAGTCTTGTTTGCTTCGGGATGAACAAGGAAGGTGTATTTCTTCTCGCCCATACCCTCCATGCTCTTCTCTGTGACCATGGGCTTAAGGATCACATCATAGTATAATAAGCTTGCCATTATGCGTACACCTCCTCGATGTTGGCTACTGCTGCCTTGGTAAGGACCACGGTGCCTGCGTTCATGACATCATATACGTTCATGTTGTCAGCAACCGTTGTCTTGGTCCCGGGGATGTTACGTGCGGAGAGGATCACGTTATCGTTCTTCTCCTCTGTTACTACCAGAGCCTTAACGGCTTTGATGTTTCCGAGCACCTCGGCAAACTTCTTTGTCTTAACTTCATCCAGCTTAAGCTCGTCAACTACGATAAGCTTGTTATCCTGAACCTTGCTGGTAAGAGCGCTCTTAAGTGCTGCTCTCTTCTCCTTCTTGTTAAGCTTGAAGGAATAATCTCTGGGAACGGGTGCGAATACGATTCCGCCGCCTTTCCACTGGGGAGCACGGATAGAACCCTGGCGGGCATGTCCTGTGCCCTTCTGTCTCCAGGGCTTCTTGCCACCGCCGGAAACCTCCGAACGGGTCTTAGCCTTCTGTGTGCCCTGTCTTAAATTAGCAAGCTGCTGTACCACTGCCAGATGTACAAGATGCTCATTTACTTCTACGCCGAATACAGCGTCATTGAGCTCGATGGTACCGACTTCCTTGCCTTCCATATTTACAACAGATACTGTAGCCATCTTTTACTTTCCTCCTTCCATTAAGCCTCTGCCTTGGAGGTCTCTTTGATGGTGATCAGAGCTTTCTTAGCTCCGGGCACTGCACCTTTGACCAGCAGCAGGTTCTTTTCTGCGTCCACGCGTACCACTTCCAGATTCTTAACCGTCACCTGAACGCTGCCCATGTGTCCGGCCATTCTCTTACCCTTGAACACCTTGGAAGGTGAGGAGCAGGCACCGTTTGAGCCTGCATGGCGGTGATACTTTGAACCGTGAGCCATGGGTCCTCTGGACTGGCCGTGACGCTTGATGGCACCCTGGAAGCCCTTACCCTTGGTAATAGCGGTAGCATCTACCTTATCGCCGTTTGCGAAGATATCAGCCTTGATCTCCTGTGCCAGGCTGTATTCCTCTGCGTTCTCAAAACGGAACTCTCTTAAGTATCTCTTTGCGGAAACTCCTGCTTTCTTGAAGTGACCCTGAGCAGCCTTGTTAGCACCGTGGCGGTGAACTATCTCTTTGCTGCCGGCCTTATCCTTGTTCACGATACGCTCCTTCTTCTCGCCGAAGCCTACCTGAACTGCAGAGTAACCGTCGTTCTCAACCGTCTTTACCTGGGTTACCACGCAGGGGCCAGCTTCAAGTACGGTTACGGGAACAAGACTTCCGTCCTCTTTAAAGATCTGTGTCATACCGATCTTTGTTGCCAGTATTGCTTTCTTCATTTCATTCCCTCCTTTGTTTCTACTAAAGCGGTACGTCCTCAGGGCCGTACATAAAGTTAGTAGAGGTTTTTTAATTTACTTCATCTTTACGTCTACGTAGACACCTGCAGGCAGATCCGTCTTCTGCATAGCCTCAACGATCTTGGGGCTGGCATTGTGGATGTCGATCAGGCGCTTGTGGGTGCGCTGCTCGAACTGCTCACGGCTGTCCTTGTACTTATGTACCGCACGCAGAATGGTAACTACTTCCTTCTTGGTAGGAAGGGGTACCGGTCCGCTTACCACTGCACCGCTCTTCTTAGCGGTATCAATGATCTTCTTTGCGGATGCATCCACCAGCTGGTGGTCATAAGCCTTCAGAATAACTCGCATCTTCTGTCCTGTTGCCATAAAAAAAGTCTCCTCTCTGTTTTAATTACAAGCGGCGACTGTACACTCTCCCGTGTGTGTCATCCCTTTTCTTTGATAAAAGCTCAAAACGAGCTGTTTATATGGCACTACACGTCGTTTCTGCCTTAAGGCAGACTGCTTTTAGTACAGTGACTTGTCGTCATGATGATTGACATTCGCTCCACGAAATAACCCGCGGCCCCTTTCAAGGCCTGCGGCAACCTCCGCTTCTCAGCTATCATGCCACAGCATTTGCGATTATACACGCTTACCAAAAATAATGCAAGCTTTTTTTGCAATTTTTTATATTTCTTTTTTTTGAGGACAGCAGGGACCGCCCCCGTGTCCTCTTTTCCAAACAAAAAGAGGCCCGGGAAAATTTCCCGGGCTTCCTTAAATCAGGCTTTCTTATGCACTTTATCAAATGTAGCCAGGATATCTTTATCCGGCTCTTTTGTGGCAAGACTTACTATTACTATGCAGATAAGGCTTATAGGGAAGCCCAGTGCCAGTGAATAGAGGCCTGTGGTGCTGCCAAGGGTAGCTCCGCCCACAAAAGGTATATAGTCCCATATGATAACGGTAAGCGCACCGCTGATCAGTCCGGCAACGGCTCCGGGAAGGTTTGTCCTTCTCCAGAAGAGGCTCATCAGCACCAGAGGACCGAAAGCCGCTCCCAGGCCTGCCCAGGCATCGGACACCAGCGTCATTACCGAAGAATCGGGATCAAGGGCTATGATATAAGCCACTACCGCTATCACTACTATAGCTATACGGCTTAAGTTAAGGACAGTCTTGTCATCCGCATCTTTCTTGATAACACCCTTGTAGATATCCTCTGCAATGGCAGATGCACTGACCAGAAGCTGTGAATCCGCGGTCGACATGATGGCTGCCAGGATACCGCAGAGGAAGATACCTGCTATCAGGGAAGCATGGATATCTTCAACGAATATTCTCTTGATCATTTCTATAAATATACGCTCGGTTCCTGCTTCCATGATGGAATCAAAATTCATGAACGCACGTCCCACAACACCGATCACGCAGGCAAATACCAGTGAAAGGGTTACCCAGCTTATAGCCACTACCTTTGACTTGCCCATCTCCTTCTCATCCTTGACCGCCATGAAACGCACCAGGATGTGGGGCATACCGAAGTAGCCAAGTCCCCAGCCGAAACCGGAGATAATGCTGGCCGCCGTGGTACCGGTAAAGAGGCTGGTGAAAGCGCCCGTATTCTCAACGCCGTTATCAACGAGTCCCTGTGTAACAGTCAGGCCCTGTCCGTTCATTATGGCCAGAGCTGCAATAGGTACTGCAAGCAGAGCCACGATCATAAGTGTTCCCTGTATAAAGTCCGTAGTACATACGGCCTTGAAACCTCCCATGAAGGTATACGCCAGTATAACGACAGCACCGATCGAAAGAGCCAGTGTATAATCAATGCCGAACACGCTGCCGAAAAGCTTGCCGCCTGCCGCAAAAGCAGATGCGGTATAAACCACAAAGAAGAAAGCAATGATTATAGAAGAAACAGTCATCAGGATCTTCTTTTTATCCCCGTAGCGGTTCTCAAAGAACATGGGCAGGGTCACGGAATTGCCTGCCAGTATGGTGTATCTGCGGAGAGGTGATGCCACGATTATCCAGTTTAATGCGGTACCCACCAGCAGTCCCAGAGCCACCCAGCCGTCGCCGGATATACCGGAAAGGAATATTGCTCCGGGAAGTCCCATGAGCAGCCAGCCGCTCATATCGGAAGCCTGTGCGGAAAGCGCTGCCACAAAGCCTCCCAGCGATCTGCCGCCAAGGAAATAGTCCTCGGAATTAGTGTTCTTTTTGCTGTAGAGTGCTCCTATCCCCACCATCATCGCCAGATAGAGGATAAAAGCGATCAATAGCCATACATTCATCTTTTTAACGCTCCTTTTCTTTGATCGGGTACCGGTCCCCTCATAGCCCGTGACCGTCCCAAAAACACAAAAATCTTATCATAAACTGTAAATTCTTGCAAATTAAAAAACAGGCGCTTAGCGCCTGTCCGGTATATTCCATTATATAGCTGTTCTACTCCACCAGTCCGGAAAGGGATCTCTGCGCCATGGCCACCATCAGCTCACGCCCCGATGAGGAACTAAGGTATTCCTGCGCAGTGGTAATATCCGTAAGCATCTTATTTAAAGAAGCGTTTGTATCATCATTCTTCATCAGATCACTCAGAAGATCATTATCGTCATCATCCTCCGAAGATATACTGAATACCCGGTCCAGCAGATCAGGATCATCCGTAAAGGCGTTCACCAGATCGGAGGATATGGTTTCGGAATTAAGCGCATTCTTAAGGACTGCGCTGATCTGTTTTTCACTGAGTGCAACTGCTTCGTTACCGGCAGAAGCCTCTGTCGCAGCGGGCATATGCTTAGCTGCCAGTTCCGCAAGGACATCACTGAACTTAGGCCCCTCACTGCGGTCTTCTCCCAGTGTGGCGGGCCTGTCCGTGCGCCTTGTGCTGTTTAAACGGCGAAGCGCCGCCGCATCTACACCGGCCTGGCGATATAAACTTGAAGACAGTTCGCTGACGTTCAAATCTTTATCTCCTTAAAGCATATCATCCTTCTATATTATATCGGCAAAAGATCACTAAATCTTAAGATGCTTCCCAGCGTCCGGTCGCACCGCAGGGGAGCACATAATCGCCGCCCTCCAGCTTAAGTCCCAGCTCATCAGCCCTTACACTGCCGCCGCGCTTTTCTCCTATAGCCTTTTTGAGCATATATTTAAGCACTGCCGGCTGCAGTCCCGTGGTATATGAATTGATCAGGAAGAAAAGCGGTTCATCCGAAAGCAGCGCCGCCGCTTCGCAGATAAGCTTATATACGCATTCCTCCAGCTTCCAGACTTCCCCTCCGGGCCCCCTGCCGTAAGAAGGCGGATCCATCAGGATGGCATCATAGCGGTTGCCTCTTCTGGCCTCACGCTCTACAAATTTAAGGCAGTCATCCACCAGCCAGCGCGTCCGCTCCGTGGGTATGCCCGAAGCTGCAGCATTTTCCTTAGCCCAGCCCACCATGCCTTTAGCTGCGTCCACATGGGTCACATGGGCGCCGGATGCCGCCAGGGCACAGGTCGCTCCGCCGGTATATGCAAACAGATTGAGAGCCTTTATCTGCCGGCCGTCCTTTACTGCCGCTCTTACCTTTTCGCTCATCCAGTCCCAGTTGGCTGCCTGCTCCGGGAAAAGTCCTGTATGTTTAAAAGCAAAGGGTTTCAGATTAAACCTAAGCGCCGGTATCTCCTCATCCGGAAGCCTGTAGCTGATGCTCCACTCTTCCGGCAGGTCGATAAACTCCCATTCGCCGCCGCCCTTGTTGCTGCGGTGATAATGGGCGTTCTTCTTTTTCCAGCCCGGATGTTTATGATTGCTGGGCCAGATCACCTGCGGATCCGGACGCACTAAAATATAACGCCCCCAGCGCTCCAGTTTCTCGCCGTCACCTGTATCAAGTACACTGTATTCTTTCCAATTATCTGCTGTCCACATGAGCCGTATTATACCTTAATTTACATAAAATAGCAACGGCGGCCTGAAAGCCGCCGTCCATACCTTATCATTTATCCTTACTTTCCGTATACGGAATTATAAGCCGGGCACTTATGGGGCATGCCCGGTCCATACTGGCAGCGCGGGCAGTCAAAGCATTTCGCATAAGACGCCCCGTCCAGCACGGCTTCGCAAAAGGCGGGATCAGCCAGAACTGCGCGCCCCAGATCCACCGTATCAGCCAGATCATTCTCTATAAGATACTTAACCTGCTCCGGCGTATTGATGCCGTTTACGCAGGATACGGGGATACGGTCCTTAAAATGCTCATGGAAACGTACTCCCAGTGCACAGAACTTATTATAATGCCCTTCCTCTTCCTTAACCGTGGGATCCTCCCAGTCGATCCCTGTAGATACCTGCAGATAATCGCAGCCGGCCTTAACATATTCTTCCGCCACCGATATGGCCGTCGCCACATCAGGCTCGATACCTGTAGTCCTTACGGATATGATAAAATCTTCGCCGCATTCCTTACGTACGGCGCGTATTATCTCTGCTCCGAAACGTGCCCTGTTCTCATCGCTGCCGCCGTACTCATCGGTACGCAGATTGGTCTTTTTTGCGGCAAACTGGTTTATGAGATAGCCGTGGCAGCCATGGAGCTGCACACCGTCATAGCCCGCTTTCTTCGCCCGCACTGCCGCGCTGACAAAGCTATCCTGCATATCATGTATCTCTTCAATGCTCATCTCTTTTGAAAGCACTTCCGGGTTACGCGTGGGCACCGCGCTGGGACCTATAGCCGGTCCGCACTGGGGATTGGCTGTGATCCCGGTATGATTTAGCTGGATGATGACCGCCGCGCCGTATTCATGGCAGGCTGCCGTGATGGCTTTATGCCCGTCGATCTGCCCGTCTTCCCACAGTCCCATATGGTTCTTTGCAAATCTTCCGCCGGGGGTCACGGCAGTAGCTTCCACACAGATGAGTCCGCAGCCGTGCGCTGCCCTCTCACGGTAATGCTCTATATGCTTATCCGTAACCTTCCCGTCCTCACCTGCATAGTCGAATTTGACCGTAGGCGCCATGGTAAGCCTGTTCTTTACAACGGTTTTATTGATCTTTATAGGATCGCTCACTCTCGCCATCTTATCCTCCTGCCGGGCTCTGCCCTTCCGGTAAACTATTGTTTTTATTTCCAATGATAGTATACTTTATATTCATGGATAAATCTATACCTGCAAAACTTCATCTCGGTGATAAAATGCTTAAGTCCGATATCATCCCTCCGGGAATATCCGGCATCGGGGACTGGGCTTATGCGCACTGCAGCGGCCTCAAACAGCTGGCGCTGCCTGATACTGTCTGTAATCTGGGTAAGGAGGTTTTCCTGGGATGCACGCAGCTTAATCATGTATACTGCTACAGCGGAGATGACTTCATTTTTGAAACCCTGCCGGCAGAGAAAGACGCCCCTACCCACCAGAAGGCCGTTCTTAACGCCCTGGCGCTTAAGCATTTTACCGGTCCACTGTCAGCCATCATCCGCGAAAAAGGCAATGACCGTGATCAATTACAGACATGGGATAAATGCTGCCTTGAATTTCTTGCCTCTCCCGACGAAAAGGGGTTTGATCCTTTCCTGGCAGGCGGCGAGGAAGATTACGGTGATAACGATGAACAGTTATCTTCCTATATAAATGAACAAAGACGCCTCAAAGCATATATCGTGTATACCAGACTGATGTCGGCTGCCACCGGCTCTCTTCCTATGGATAATGAAACGCAGGAACTCTATTATAAAATATTCGGCTCCAGCCCCGGGGCCTTACCGCTCTTAAACGATATAAACTCACACTGTACTGCTGCCGCAGATATCTATAAAAAAGCAGGACTCCTTAACACAAAAGCCCTGCCGGATATACTTGCATCGCTTGATCCCGACCGTATAGAAATGCGTGCAGCACTGATCAACGGATCTTCAGACAGTTTATTAAGCGGTCTGGTCATCTGATCCGCCGGATCATCTTCTCCCGCTCTGGAACATTTTCAGATCCTCATTTAGTTTCTTATCATCTATCTTTCTCTTGACCTTATAAACAAGGAATGCGCAGATATAAGTAAATATGACATAGGCTGCAAAGCCCGCGTAAACCCAGAAATTTCCTTCAAACCATTTGCAGACAAAAGAGAGACCTGTATATATTGCCGTACAGATCAGCATTCCTGCGATCTCCTTAAGCCCCAGGTTATCCGCCTCATCAAAATCCCATAACAGATAAACCTGAATATAGCAGATGATATAGCAGGCAAAGATCATCTCCGCCATATGCAGTATCTCGGCATCCGTCCTGCCCGTGCATAATCTGAACACGCTGTAAAAGAAAAGCTGCGTAAAGAAATACAGGCAGGCCTTAAATTCTATCCCTATCTCTCTGGTGAGGATCCTCTCAAATAAGGTGATCTTCTTTTTATCCTTCACGCCGGCCTCCTTTCAGGATGCGCCTGAACTCAGAGGCGTAGGTCCTGGAAATGATTATATGTTCACCGTTTATCATAGTCGCATCTATCCTGTTTGATGAAAGGGCCTTCAGCCGTTCGACCTTGTCGATATTGATCATCATGGACTTGCTGCATCGGAAAACTCTGTCATCCTCCAGCTCCTCTTCCAGCCTGGCCAGCGAGCCATCCAGCCGCACCACATCATTCATCGTATATGCAAAAGTCTTATCATCCACCGTCTCTATATAAAGGATATCGTCAAGGACGAGACATACCGTCTCGTCCCCGGCCTTCCCGCAGATCTTCACATCATCGGCGCCTATGGCATCCAGTATCCTTTTGATCTTCGGAGTCTTTTCCCTGTATCTTACGATGACCTCATCCTCACCGGAGGAGATATGCTGAATATCTATTCTCATGATATGTATAATACCATATATGAGGCATAAATGTCATTCTGTGATCAGATCAAGATCCTTCGCTTCGCTCAGGATTACAAAGTCACAAGAAGGGGGCTTAACTTGCCAGATCCCTCTTCAGATATACCGCATATGCTGCTGCCAGCGCTGCGATGGTAACAGCAGCCGCTATAGGGATGCTGTACTCCGGCGCATCGATACCCGCAAATATCTCCGATGCATTTGTAAATGAGAAAGGCTCCACAAAGAGGTAATCCTTCATATCCGGTACCACACGGCCGGTGATATCACTGACGTATAAGACCAGCGCTATGCCAAGTCCCACACCCATGCGGTTGCGCTGGGACACAGCCGATACCAGAAGCGCCAGAGACGCTACTTCGACATTCATAAAGAGCATGCTGAGAAGAAATCTTATCAGCTCTTCCCACAGAACGTCTTCGCCCAGGCATACAAAGCCCATTACATAGAAGATACCGCAGATCAGTGTAAACAGTATCAGGTTCACAATGACTGCCAGGCACTTTGAGGTAACCACCTTCCATCTCGATACGGGCAGTGAATATAAGAATTCACCGGTATGTCCGTCCTCTTCCTTCGACAGCATGCATGAAGCCAGGAAGGCCGCGAACATCGCACTGCCAAGGCCGTGTACCGTACCCACCTCTGTTGCAAAGAAGCCTGCCAGGGTAGCAATGCTTAAGGTGCTCATGCCGAAGGCTTCCGAAAAGGCTCCCATGTTTGAGAAGCTGTCCGCCATCTCCATCACGTCACCTTCCATACTCTTATACATCATCACGCAGATAAACCCCAGCCCTCCGACAGTCAGCGCCCAGATCAGCAGGCTCTTCAGATTAAGTTTCAGTTCCTGTTTAAATATAGCTGACATCTTATGCTCCCTCCTTTCCATCATAAAAGTGCATGAACAGATCTTCCAGCGAAGGCTCCTCTATGCAGAGGTTCTCTATCTTCTTTTTTGACAGCTCCGATATCAGCTCATTGATATCGCCCTTGTATACATATTCCTTATGCTCTCCGTTCGCGGTAAGCTTTACGTTCTTTACGGAAGTCTCCAGCAGCTCCTCTACCTTTGCCAGTTTTATCAGATGTCCCTCTCTCATCACCGCCGCGCGGTCGCAGTATCGGCTCACTTCCGAAAGCACATGGGTGGACAGCATGCAGGTCGTTCCCTTATCAACGTATTCCTTTATCAGTTCAAAAAAGATATTCTGCATCAGGGGATCAAGTCCGCTGGTAGGCTCATCAAAGATAAAGAGCTTCGGCTTATGCTGCATGGCGCAGACTATGCTTACCTTCTTTCTGTTGCCAAGGGATAGCTCTTTGATCTTTTTCCCTGTGTCCAGCTTTAACCTCTCGCACAGCATTTCTGCCTCCGCCCTGCAGTCCTGTCCTCTCACTTCCGCTGCGTACTTTATCACTTCCGACACCTTCATGGCCGGATAGAAAAGCGCCTCCGAAGGCATGTATCCCACTTCCTTAAGGATCTTCTCATGCTCCTTCACGCTGTCCATCCCCAGGATGTTTATGCTGCCGCTGTTAAATCTTAAAAATCCCAGCATGGATCTGATGGTGGTGGATTTGCCGGCGCCGTTAGGCCCGATGAACCCAAAGATCTCTCCCTTCATCACATCAAAACTGATATCCGAAACCCCTCTCTTCTTTCCGTAGGTCTTGGTCAGGTTTTTAATGCTTATGACATTTTCCATACAACGCTCCTTTCATAAAAAACTTTCAACGCTTTTTGCTCTTGAAGTATATTTAACACATAAAAAAAGCGGGAACAACAGGTGTTCCCGCAAGTGACACTAAACAGCCCCCAAGCTGCACAATTCAGTATTTCTTTACCGTCACCGAAAGCTTTCCTTTCTTTGTCTCTCCGTTTATCTGTACAAAGTCAAAACGTCCGAATCCCCTGACTGTTATGGTATCCCCCTCCTGCGGCGATGCTTCGGGGCTTGTACAGGTGCGGCCGTTTCTGAATACCTTATCCGTTACGAACAGATCTTTTGAATCCCCGCGCGAAAGATGCCAGAGCCTGGCTATGATGCTGTCCAGCCTTAATGAATTCATAGTCACGACCACTTCCTCCGGCTCCCGGCGGAGCACATCAGGCACAGTGTCGCAGCGCTGGCATTTCACAGGAGTGTGTCTTACCTTCTCCAGATTTGCGGCGATATAATCCGCCATCTCTTCAAGCACAAAGACATAAGCCGTCTTATCCGCCACGATGATATCGCCCAGCACGTCTCTCTCAAGCCCCAGATTCATGATCGCTCCAAGATAATCACGGTGCCCCAGTTCTTCAGCAAACTTCTCCTGCTTAGCCTTTATATTAAGTATGGCTATAGGGAAATCTTCCTCATAACCGGTCTGCTCCGGATCACCAAAGCGCACTACAACACGCTCACAGCCATCCATCCCGCCAAAGAGTTTTATCTGCGTTTCTGCTGCCGCCTGATAAGCCAGCGCCGCACCGGATGGCGAATGGAAGGAAGTATAAACAAAGCTTCCGCTCCGCTCTGCCCGGATCGAAAGCTCCTTAAAACGTTTAAGTGTCTGATCGTTTTCTGTCATCGCACTCATTATCACAGCCAGTTAAGCAGGCCTTCCAGCCCCTGTTCTTTATATATTTCCTTGTAGAAAGACGCTTCTTCACCGATCAGCGAATCGATGACCTTCATGCCCAGCAGTTCCACCGGTGCCTTATCATCATTCATGATCAGATCCCCGCCTTCATATTTCTCCATTGAATCCGCCACCCGTCCCATCATCCTGTTTAAGTCGGATGCTTCTTCCTTAAGTCTGTCCTCTTCAAAACGCTTAAGGCAGGCTGTGTCGGTGAAAGCATAAAGTTCACGGTTGCTGCTGCCGGTCACATCCACGGTATATACATTATCAAATACGGAGGCAATGGTATCCGAAAGATACTGTGTTATATCCCCATCCTCACCGCTGCGCATGTTCATATTGACTACCATAACGCCGTCGTCATTGAGATGCTCCTTGACTAGGCTGAAGAATTCCACGGAGCTCATCTGGAAAGGGATAGTGATATCCTGATAAGCATCCACCATGATAACATCATATTTCTTTTCATCTGCGTTCATATAAGCACGACCGTCATAGGTGACCACCGGGATATCTTCCGATAATTCAAAGTATTCCCTTGCCAGTTTGGTTATGCTCTCATCGATCTCCACGCCGGTCGTATTCATGTTATCAAAATAACGTTCGCACTGTGTGGCAAAGGTTCCGGTGCCCATGCCCAGTATCAGTGTATCCAGTTTATCCTTTTCCTTTACTCCCGCCATGAAAGGCGCTGCCATGGCGTAATCATAATACATGCCTGTCAGTTCCTTCTCCCTGCGGTATACGCTCTGCACGCCAAAGAGCACATTGGTGGAAAGCACCACTTCCCTGTCATTCTCATAGACCTGCAGATAATTGTATACTGATTCGCCCTCATAGCTCAGATCGTCCTGCCAGAAAGCAAAGCTTCCGTTATGTCCGAATATGCAGCAGATCACAAAAAGCACTGCGGACACCGGCATCTTTTTTACGAATATCTTCTCTGTTATGAAATAGACAAAAGCCAGTGCCAGAAGTATACCCGCAAATATAAGGAAGGTTATGGCTGTTCCGACTGCAGGTATGGATACGAAGGTTGGCACGAAGGTTCCTATGATGGAGCCGATGGTATTGGCGGCGTTAAGCCTGCCCACTACGGTACCGCTCTCGTCCATGCTGCTGACCGTATATTTGACCAGCGAAGGTGTGACCGTTCCCAGTAAAAACAGCGGGAATACAAACACCACCATGCAGGCCGCAAAAGCCGCGATTATCAGGAAGTTGCTGTTGATGGAAAATATAAGCGCCACCGCAATGCCGGTTATCATGTATTTTCCCAGTACCGGGATAGCTGCTATCCATATGGCGGCGATTATTATCCTGCCATATAATTTATCCGGATCGGGATTCTTATCCGCGCTCCTTCCGCCGTACAGATTTCCCAGCGCCATGGCGATCATGATGGTACCTATGATAATGGTCCATACTATCTGGGAAGACGAAAAATACGGGGCTAAAAGCCTGCTGGCACCAAGTTCCACCGCCATGACGCTCATCCCCGCAAAAAACTCCGTAAGATAAAGATAAAACTTATTCTTTAATATTTTTCTTTCTTTCATATCAGCTCCGGAAAACGGAAAAAATAATATCCGACTTTCCCTGCACCTCCGCTCTGTAATACTTTTCTATCGTGAACAGCATATCCTCCACATGCCCCGACGCCTCGCCGCTCTTTAAGGCATTCACTATATCCGGCGGGAATATGGCAAATCCCGCTATGGCATCCGATAAGGGTACGCCCTTTTTAACCGTATTTGCAGCCATTAATACCTTTTTCCTCAGCGCTTCGTTGCGAAGTGATCTTGCACTGAATTCCAGTCCCTTCGCCACCTCTGCCCCGCAGGAATAGAATATCCCCATATTTGAAGCAAAATCCGCCAGCTCCGACTTTAATACCATCTTGCCTACTATCGGAAGCTTTATCAGCACATTTCCCACAAAGGCAGAATACCTGCTCATGCCTTTAACACCCTGGGGCACTATGACAAGCGCGGCAATAAATCCTATTATCGCCGCGGATATCATTATGGCAAGCGGTACGGCTTTATACACCACAGCCACCGCAAAGAGCGAAACGATAAATACTATCACCACGATGATGGGATAGGTTACCGCACGCTTTATCTTCCTTTCCGTATCGAGCTGCTGGTCAAAACGTTTCCCCATCCTGTCAAAGGCAGCATCAAAATGCCCTGTCTGCTCCGTCACATACACGCAGTCCACCAGCTCCGAAGTATAGATATTCTCATCCGGCCTCATAGCCTCACTTAAGCGCTGCCCCTTCAGTATTCCCTGATGGGTACGCCTGATGGCTTCGTTAAGCTGTGAGTTACTTTCATCACGCATCACGATAAAGGCTTTTTCCACATCAAAGCCCGAATGAAGCGCGTTATACATTTTGTGGCAGAACACTGCCAGTTCCTGTTTATTTGACATGCTACGGATTATACCATATAAGTTTCAAACAATCCAATAAACTCTTCACGTATCTCTGCCTGGGGTCTGTATTCACAGACAAACTGCCGCTTAAGCTTCTTATAATCATCATTCAGTTCTTCCGCCATCAGCTGCTTAAACTCCAGGGAAAGCATCAGATCATCTATCTCAAAGATCAGCTTCCTTTCTTCCTCATCCGGTATGTGTCCTATAAACTTCTCCCATATCATGTTCTGCATCTTATCTTCTGCTTCAAGATAATAAGTCATCATACCCTTAAGGGGACGGATCACATCTGACATATATGCTTCGCTGCCGTCATGCAGAAGACAGCCCAGTATTATATCTCTTCGGTATCCGCGCTCTTTTGCCTCCAGTGCACAGGCTATGGAATGCTGTGCCACGGAATAAAAGAATCTCATATGTCCGTTGGCCCTGCAGACATGTGCCAGCGAATGGGCGATATCATAGATATCTATCATATTTGCATCCGGCGTTAGCGGATCAAAGTGCTTGCCTGTTAGCTCATTATTTCTTCTCCAGTATCTCACCAAGCTGCCTGAGCAGTTTTTCGTAGTCTTTAAGCAGTGTCCCGTGATTCTTATGTATATATTCCAGATCCCCGCTCTTGGCTGCATTCTCCATATCCCTTGCCTCTTCGGAGAGCACCATGGCGCCTATGGTCTTGGCTGAACTCTTAAGGGCATGGACATTGGTCTCGTAATCCTTCCAGCTCTCTCCCTTATACAGACCGCCGATAAGATCTTTCTTATCGCCTCCGGTCTTTAAGAAATCACCTACCATCTCCAGATAAAACTCCTCACTTCCGGCACAGTAGCGCAGTCCGTCTTCAGTTGAGATCCCCAGTTCCTTAAGTTTGGCGATAGCAGCAGAACTGTCAGTATTTTTGTCTTTATCGTCATCATCATCAAATTCTATCAGATGATAGCCGCCCTCTTCTTCCTTCTTATCATCCTCAGCTTCAAACTCTATCAGCGTATATCCTCTGGGATCGGCGTTTTCCTTATACCCGTCATTCTTCTTTTCTGCCTTGCCGCTCTTATCCGGCTTATCCGCTTCTTCGGCTTTGGAAGAAAGATATTTAAGCAGCTTCTCTTCCAGTGTTTCCACTTCGATGGGTTTGGAAAGATAGTCGTCAAAGCCCGCTTCCAGATAGCTTTCCTTTGCACCCACCACAGCATTTGCCGTAAGCGCGATGACCACGGTCTTTTCAGTAAGCAGACCCTGCTCCTTTAAGTTCTTTAAGGTTTCCACGCCGTCCATCTTGGGCATCATATGGTCAAGGAAAATAATATCGTACTTATTTCCCATACAGAGCTTTATGGCCTCCGCGCCGGAAAAAGCTGTATCCGCCGTTATGCCGTATAGCTTCAGGAAGTTGGCAGCCACCTTGATGTTCATGGCGTTATCATCAACCACCAGCACCTTTGCCCCGGGCATCTTAAGCTGCTTCTTTTCCTCGTTCTTCTTCCTGCTTTCTATAAGCCTTTCGGTATAATTGCCTATGGGCGTTGCATCGGCTATACCCTGTTTGAGCACAAAGGAGAAGCAGCTTCCCACGCCGTATACGCTCTCTACCATCAGCTCGCTGTCCATCATCTTCAAAAGCCTTGTGACGATGCTCATGCCCAGTCCGGTACCTTCTATGTTACGGTTACGTTTCTCTTCTATCCTCTCAAAGGATGCAAAGAGCTTATCCATATCTTCTTTCTTTATGCCTATACCGGTATCCTTTACACGTACCAGTATCTCTATATCGTCCCCGTCCCGCTCCTCGGTCATAAGGCTTAAGGTAACGGATCCGCTCTCCGTATACTTAACCGCATTGGTCAGCAGGTTCATGATGACCTGGGTAACACGCACGTCATCGCCAAGGAGCATGGAGGGCAGTTTTTCATCCACGTCAACGATAAACTCCAGGCCGGCATCCTTAGCACGCTGCTGAATGGAATGTACCAGATTGTTGATCATGGAGGCGGTATCATATTTCACCGCGATGATCTCCATCTTGCCGTCCTCTATCTTTGAAAAGTCCAGTATGCTGTTTATCAGCGAAAGAAGCGTACGTCCGGCAGACTGTATGTTTTCCGAATAATCCAGTATCTTATCATCGGAGCATTCGCGAAGTATCATCTCGTTCATGCCCAGCACCGCATTGATGGGAGTACGTATCTCATGGCTCATCTGCGCCAGGAACTGGCCCTTTGCCCGTCCTGCGGCTATAGCCTTATCCGCAGCTTCCTTCATGCGCTGGTTTGCTTCATCCTGCCATGCGATCAGATCCGTCAGCAGACGGTATACCATTATGATACATACCAGGAAGGCTGTCAGACAGAATCCGCCGTTCAGTAACACCCTGCCGAATATGTTCCATACAGAGCTCACAACATAAACGGTAAATTTACTCTCGTCATTCCTGTGGGCGATCACCAGACGCAGGCTCTTGTCATATTCCTTAAACAGCTTGGTGCTTTCCCCATCGGGATTTACTTCACCGTAAGGAAGCGCGGAAACATTGGTGGTGGAATCCACGCTCATCTGATACCTGCCGTAAGGATGGTTTATGATATCTCCGCTGGGATCCACCAGGAAGGCAAAGCTCTTTTCCGAATATGAACTGCCCAGTATATCCACCAGTTTATCCATATAAAAATCTATGGCAAATATACCCATGAACACGCCGGTCTCAAAGTTATAAACCCGCTCCGAGATCGTGATGCAGTACAGCCCGGTCTGCTCGTCATAATAAGGCGAAGAAATGCTCCAGCCCGCATCGCTGTTCAGGGTATCGATATACCACTGTCTTTCTTCGACATGCCAGTCGGGTCCTCCGGTCCAGCCGTTGTTCATATAGACGCTGGGTTCCAGCTCGGGATTTGCCATATATACAACGGATATCTCCGGGTACTGGTTCTTTATCCTGTCGAGATATGCTATGGTCCCGTCGTAATCATCAAGCATCTCCGGATTTGTAGAGATGGTGCTGGCAAACATATCCAGTATGCTCTTCTGGGTATTGATCCACTTCGAGAGCTGGTCCTCATAGGCGCGGACCTCGCTCTTAAGCTGCGCCTTTCCCCAGCCGTAAGTAGCCCGGACATTCGAATAAAGCGAAAGTCCCATGACCAGTATCATCACGCAGACTATCAGCCCTCGGAACCTGGTGTTCATGCGTCCTTTAATCGCATGCTCTTCCACATGCTCCTCATCCTTATCCTTCTTCACTATGCTGGAATAGGAAAGGATCTGTCCTATCATGTCGGAGAGCTTTTCGCCTGCCTCATGTATGCCTGCAAGGCCGGCTTCATAGTCCTCCATATCCCTGTTGCCGGAATGTGAAGAAATATCCAGTATCTTTTTTAAGGGGCTCTTCAGTTCCCCGCTTATACCGCTTAAAAACGCCTCTTTTGAAGCCAGCGCATCCTCAGCCTTCTGGCGGCTGCGCAGTGTTGATGTATAGAGCACTATTATCAGCGCAAACAGCATCACGCTTAAGATAAGCGTTGCAAAAAGCTGCAGATAGGATTTCCGGTAAAGCACCCAGTCGCTTTCCGACACTATCAGATACCAGCCGGATCCGCTCTTGGTTGCAAAAAGATTCTCATAAAACAGGCCCGACTTGATACGGCCGGTCACAACGCCGTCGCTGTTCTTTGCCAGGGCGTAGATGCCTGCATACTTGGGCAGAGCTTCGTTTAAGCTCTTGCGCACCAGCTTGTCATCCGAGCAGCCTGCGATTATTCCCTCGGCAGTAACTATCACCGCTTCCCTTGAGCCCTGTGCATACATCTGTATTATGTGGGCGCGTATGGGATCCATGGTATAGTCGATACCCAGCACTGTCTCTTTATCAGCCAGCAGAACGGAAATGGTATAACAGATCTTTCCGGTGATAACATCTACATAAGGCGGTGTAACATTGGTGCCGCCCTGCTTCTTTCTCGCACCCGTATACCAGCTTCTCTCCGTAGCTACAAAGTCCGGAGCCCTGTCATCAAAATCCGGGATGATATCCCAGCCCGGGCCTGCGATATAGATACCCAGCGCCCCCTTATCCTCGTTCAGCAGTTCCTTTTTCGTGTTATAGATAAAGGACTCCAGGGTCTTCCTGTCATCAAGCAGCTCCTGCGCGGTAACGGCGATCTGCATGGTCCGTTTTTCGGCTTCGTTGATGGTGCTCTCCAGTTCACCGCTGATAGACAAAAGCTGGTAAGAGCCGGATTCAAGAGTCTGCTGCCTGGTCATGTTAAATACCATCAGCGTATCTGTTACCGTCACCAGCATCAGAAGTATCGCTATTATTATTATGGCGCCTGCGCCCTTTTTCTTTCTGTGTTTCATCAGCTCCTCCCGATATTACCCTATTGTATTTCCCACAAGTCTTTTTAATTCATTTTCTTCGGTCGTGCTTTCAAATGCGGCACCCATCATATATGTGCATCCGTCTTCTTCCAGTATCTTAACGCTTTCCTCATCATCCACGCCCCTGGCGATAACCCTTAAAGGTATCTCCTTTAACATCTGTATGCAGCCCCTTAATAAAGCCCTGCCTCCGCTGGTCCCTGCTGCCTTTATCAGATTTGCATCCAGCCATACGCTTTTCACGGGCATGCTCAATATCTGCTGCAGGTTGGTATAGCCTTTTCCAAAACCATCCAGCGCCAGAAGATACCCCTGCATGGAAAGTTTGCGGAGGTTCTCATCCATTACCGTACTCAGGTTTTCGTAGACGGATTCCTTTATCCTGAATTCCACATCCTGGGGATCGACTCTGTATTTTTCGCGCAGTTCCCATATCTTGTCGCAAAGGTCCATCTGCATGCTCATGCCTACGGAAAGACGCATTGATACATGCCCCAGTCCCAGTTCGGAAAGATGTCCGCCCCGGGCAAACTCAAAGACTTTTTCAAGCAGGTAATTCTCAAGCCACAGATTAAGCCCCCGCTCTTCGGAAGCACCCATAAGCAGATCCGTATCTATCTCTCCGTATACTTCATCCTTAAGTTTAAGCACCGCTTCAACAGAGACATATCTCTTTTTCACCGAAGACCACAGCAGATTATAGCAGACCTGCGCCGAGCTCTCATCCATACGGTTTAAGATCTCATCCATGTGCGCCTCTATCTGGTATTCCCTCTGCTTTACAATATTTTCTCCCCTGCTGTAGATCTTATCGGGAGCCGCAAAACGCAAAAAGCTGTGGCCGAAACGCAGGAACTCATCTATATCGCTTATATCTCCCGGAAAGTTTATGGTGACCACGCGGTTATCGGCCTTGGCTCCCAGCTGCAGTACAGTCTTTCCGGATTTTCTGATCTTGTCCCTGACAGTCTGCAGGGCCTGCACGGGGTTATAATCCTTATCCATTATCAGATAAAAATTTCCCGGCTGTTCAAAATAAACTTCACAGTTTATACGCTCTTTTTTTGCATACAGGCTTATCTGATGAGCTATCATGTTAATATAGGCATAATAGGAGCTATTGCCGAGATACCTGTTCATATCATCGGCGTTACCCATACAAACTATCATGATGGTCACGTTCTGCCCCGTAGCCTTTATCTTGCGCAGCTCCTCGCAGAACGCCCTGTATCCCGGAAGTCCCGTAGTCATATCCACCTGTTTCTCCGGTCTTTGGATGAAGCTCACCACAAAGAGCATGGTAAGCGAAGTGGCAAAGCACTCCACCAGAAGCCTTCCGTCAATGTACTGGATGACCACCGAAAGACAGTTAAAGAAATACATGGACATAAGGGCTATCCACGAGCCTATATCCATGGTCTTAAACAGACGTATAAGATATATGATGCCGAATACCAGATAGCTGGCGGCCAGCACATACACTATCTCTATCTTGTCTCCCCTGTGATAACCGGTGGCCGGATCGACGGTAAATACCCAGTGGGTAATCTCGTTGGTGGCCACTACGGCCATAGTCGCCAGATAAGGCAGCAAAAGCAGGATCTTCTTCCAGAGCGCCCCCAGCCTGTACCAGGTCCTGGTAGTGGAGAAAATGAATAAGATATACATCAGATTGGTAAGATGCCTTGTTATAAAATAACCGTACGAGGTTACATGCAGCCAGACATTCCTTACATCATCGGGGATCGCCGCGATATACGCCGCCCGCCCCAGCATCTCAAAAAACATGGCTGTAACGGTGACCGCAAGAATAACAAGGAAGAGACGGTTGGAACGCCCTTTTGTCATCTTCCTGTATAAAGTAGTGCTCAGAATGATCAGGTATATGGGTACCGCTGCTATATCAAAATATATTATGCTGTCCATTTCCCCTTATTTCCTTGCAAATATCAGTCCGAAGGTACCGGGTCCGCAGTTGATGCCGATAGCCGGTGACGCCTTCTGGAAATATATCTTCTTAAAATCTACGATCTTTTTGATCTCTTCTTCAACTTTCTTAAGCTCACTGTCCCTCATGCCCACATAGGTGACAAACAATATAGAATCATCTATTGCGCTGTGTCCGCGCAGAGCCCAGCGTATATAGCTCCTGCGTACGGACTCCCTTCCGCCGAAGAATATATTGCCGGCTTTGAGCCTGCTGTCCTTCATGACGAAAACAGGATGCAGCATAAATACGGTGCAGAGCTTGTTGAGCTTTTCAGAAACCCGCCTGCCCTTTCTTAAGTATTCCGTTGAATCCACTATAAAGCTGGTCTGTATCTTTTCCCTGCGCTCGTCAAGTTTCTTAAGCATTGCAGGGGTTATAACACCACCCTGGGCAGCCTCTGCCAGGTCTCTTGCGGCAAGCGTCATAAGTCCCAGTCCGCTGGAAAGATGCCCCGAATCCACTACAGTAACATTATAGAATGAAAGCGCCGCTTCGCAGGCATTTGCAAATCCATCTGAAGAACGCTTGCCCATGGCCACATGCAGTATATACTGCGCTTCGGAAAGACACTGTGCAAAGAAACTCTCGTACTCCGCTACGGAAGGACATTCGCTCCTTGCCTGCGCATCCTCCTTTGCCATATAATTCAGGACCGCATCAGCCTCCGCTTCTATACCATCCAGGAAACTTCCGTTGGAGGTATGCACATGATAAGGCAATACAGGAATATGCAGACGCCGCAGGAGCTCCACAGGAAGATCGGATACACTGTCCGTGGTGACCATGAGGGGAACGCGGTGTCTTGCTTCACGCAGCACGTTGCTCCGCTCGAATTCCTCATCAGACATATTGTTAAGATGCACCATATCCCTGGGCAGCACATGCAGAAGGGCTGCCTCTAAAAGCGTACCGCTTATGGGCTTTACAAGATAACCGTCAAAGCCTTCTTTCTGATACATGGACTGGTTGCTGCTACCGGCGTTTGCCGTCACCACCACCACCGGGGTATTGCGGCAGAGACCGCCGGCCTGTTCCCTTATTGCATGCAGGCACTGTATACCATCCATCTCCGGCATAAGATGATCCATCAGTATGGCATCAAAGTGTACCTTCAGCGTCTGCTTCAGGGCATCCGCACCGCTCAGCGCCGTGCTTACCTGAACCTTGGTGGCGCGCAGCAGTTTCTCCGCTACCATCAGATTGGAATTATTATCATCAACGATAAGCAGCTTTGCACCGGGTGCCTCAAAGCTCTGATGGTAATGCTCGCGGGAGCTTAAGATATGCCAGGTCTCCGGATTCAGATGGCCTATGGCCTTCTCATCAACTATTTCCTGCTCTATGGTCACCACAAAGGTGGAACCCTTGGTATATATACTGTTAACGGATACTTCGCCGCCCAGCAGATCCACGAGCTGCTTGACTATGGTAAGTCCAAGTCCCGTGCCTTCGATATAACGGTTCTTCTCCTGATCTACTCTCCTGAAGGCGTCAAAAAGATGAGGTATGCTCTCCTTCCTGATACCTATACCCGTATCTTCAACCGCATAGGTAACCGCCACCCTGTTAGCACCCAGCTTGCGGCTGTGGATGGATAAGGATACGGAGCCTTCCTTCGTATACTTGATCGCATTGTTGAGCAGATTTATCAGTATCTGCTTGATCCTCATCTCATCACCGAAAAGCTGCGAAGGCATGGAAGGATCGACATCCACGCTGAAATCAAGTCCCTTATCCCTGGCTCTGGACCATATCATATTTACCAGATCGGAGAGCATGTTGCCTACATCATAAGATACAGGCACTATCTCCATCTTGCCTGATTCCATCTTTGACATATCCAGTATGTCGTTGATAAGGGATAAGAGCATCCTGCCGGCGGCCTGAATATTCTTTGCGTCCTCTACCACTTCGTCCGAAATGTTCTCTCGCAGTATCATCTCATCCAGACCGATGATGGTATTGATTGGCGTACGGATCTCATGGCTCATGTTTGAGAAGAAACGGCTCTGCGCCCTGCTCATCTCCTCAACCTTTGCAGCTTCATCTTTTGCTCTCTGATTCTCCAGCATATAGAGTCTTGTAAGGAAACCCACCAGAATGGCGCTCACCAGCCCCACGGTTATCACGCTGATCAGCGAATCCAGAAAGAACATCTCTTCACTGTGCTCCGTAACGACATATTCGGGATGCAGATAAGCAACTGCGTACTCCGCTATGCTGATGACTGTGAGCAGCACTACAGAGACTTTCCTCAAAACGCCCTGCATAACAAGCCCGATATAGAAATAGGCAAAAGCAAACCATATCACAGCGCCGCCCTGCAGACCGCCTCCATAGAAAAAGCACACCGGCAGCACGATAAACTCTATCCCTAAGGTGATAAGGATAACGCCCACATTTCTTTTATGATAATACATGGCTAATGCGCTGGTAACAGGCGTAGCGATAAGCGTTACTGCCAGCACCATGATCTCCCTGATATCCTCGCCTATGACTATATCACCAAGGAATACGATAAACACGGCGATTCCCGTAACCAGGGTTACGAGCATGAACATACGGTCATGCAGGGGGATCTCCGGATCCCGGATCTTTTCTATCATTTTCCTGAAGGGACTCATACCTCACCCCCGATCTCATCAAGTGCTTCGGATGCAGCCATAAAATCATATTCAAGAAGTGCATCAAATACCTTCTTAAGTATCTCTGCGCAGGGTTTTCCATCATGCGTTGCCTGAGCTGCTTTATCCATTACAGCCTGGGCCGCATCGGAATCAAAGCCGTCTATGGCGCTGCGCAGTTCATTAAGGAGCGCATCCCAGTCGGCATCACCATCCTGCTCATCGGAAGCCTCCGGCTTTGACATGCCCGGGAGCACATTGCTTATCAGCGATACCACGCCGTCATAGCTGATGTTCAGCATTTCATGGTTAGTCGAAAGGTATTCCGTATTTCCGGTCTTTGCCGCTTCCTCCAGTGCCTTTGCCTGTTCGGAAAGCTGCATTGCGCCTATGGTCCTGGATCCGCTCTTTAAGGCATGTACCGCTATCCTGTAATTATCAACGTCCATGATATCGCAGAAGTGCTGCAGGTTTTTCTTTTTATCCTTTGATTCGGAAACAAAGGCCCTGAGCATTTCCTCATAAAAGCTCTCATCATTTCCGCAGTAGACCAGCGCCTGCTGCGTATCGAAGCCCGCATCCGAAAGCCTTTCCATAAAGCTCTTATCTTCGGCTTTAGCGACTGCCTTTTCCTGCGATTTCGGCTCCGCAGAAGATACAGCCTTTTCCTTTCTCTCTTCCCCGGCCTGTGCAAAGGCGGTAGCCGGCAGCAGCTTTCTTAAAGTACGTTCCAGGAGCAGCGGCTCAATGGGCTTTGCAAGGAATTCATCAAAGCCTTCATCAAGGAACATCTCCCTTGCACCACTCACTGCATTAGCGGTAAGCGCAACAATGACAGGATGCTGGTCCTGCTTTAATATCTTCCTGATACGGTGCATAGCCTCGATACCGTCCATCTCCGGCATCATGTGATCCATGAAGATCAGGTCGTAATCCTTCTTGCTCACCATATCTATGGATTCGGCACCGCCGCCGGCGGTATCAACTGTCATGCCGTACATGCCCAGAATGCCCCTGGCCACTATAAGGTTCATGCCGTCATCATCCACCACCAGGGTCTGTATGCCGGGAAGATAAGGCTTTGCTTCTTCCCTGCCGGCGTAATCTTCTCTCTCGTTCAATATCTGCAGAATGGAGAATACGGTAAAGGGTTTCTTTAACAGCTTCACCGACTTGTCTCCGATAGGCTCGTCTGTCCTGCCGGTGCTGACTGCCAGATGCAGTTTCTTATCATACTTGGCCAGGAAATTACGGCATTCCTCATATTCGTTGCGGCCCACGAACAGATGCGTCAGGCGGTACTTATCCATTACCTTGCGCAGCTCTTCCATGCTTATGCAGTAATGTACCTTAATGCCCAGGCCGTCACCCAGCTCCCTTATCATCTCGTTGTAATAATCCCTTACGGCAGGAACGGTATATCTGTCGGGATAGAGGAAGCAGCCTACGCAGACCTCATCCGGCTTATCAACAGCCATGCAGGGTTCTGCATCGCTGACACCCTGGGGTATGCTGACATGCACGGTAGTACCCACGCCGACTTCGGATTCGATATGCATGAAACCGTCCATGCTCATTACCAGTCCCTGTACCACCGCAAGACCAAGGCCTATACCGCCCACCTTTCTGGCCCTGCCGGCGTCTGCCTGATAGAAGTGATCCGTCAGACGCTCCAGCTGGTCGCGGCTTATACCGATACCCGTATCCCGGACGCTGATGCAGAGGTTGATACCGTAATCACGCTTCATGCCGTATACCTTTACGTATACGCCTCCGTCTTTGGTAAACTTAAGGGCGTTATCTGCCAGATGCCTTATTATCTTCGCTATCTTGGCTGAATCGCCTATCAGTCCTGCAGGAAGGGAAGGATCGATGTTCATGATCAGCTCGTTACCGCTGTCGCTCCACATGAAATCCAGCTCTGCTGCCAGGTCATAGATCAGTGAGCTTATCATATAGCCGGACTTGCTTATCATAAGCCTGCCGGTATCTATCTCGGTGTAATCCAGTATATCGCCTATCTGGTCGGAAAGACGCCTGCCGGCACGCTGCACGCTGCTCAGGTTCTTGCGCTTGCCCTCATCAGTCTCACTCTCCTGCATAACGGCGGTGATACCCGTAACGGCATTGATGGGAGTACGCAGCTCATGGGATACGTTGGTAAGGAAATCCTCACTCCTCTTATTGGTCTCCTCCATAAGGCCTATGACTTCCATATAATTCTGGCGGTCCCGCCTGCGGCTGTGTATGGTATAGCGGAAAAGCATTACGGCTATGAACACTACCACGATATTCATAAAGAGACGGGACCATTCCAGAGCGGTAAAATCCACGCCTATGGTCTTTGTGACCAGTACATGCCATACCAGTATCAGCGCATAATCGATCAGGAAATAGATGATGATGAAATCCTCATCAGCCAGTACAAAAAGCAGCAGCGCCACAAGAAGTATAAGGGGTATGTCGAATAATGAAGTGGGATGTATGCCGTAATAGAAAAGCGCCACCAGCATCATGGCAAGATAGATATACAGCCTGACCTTAACAGTAGCCGACTGTCTTATATAGATCCACCAGACCAGAAGTATCGATATCAGCAGGGCCGGTATCATCCAGACCTCCCAGTTCATCAGGATCGTCTCGGCGCACAATACCAGTGCCAAAAAACTGTAGACTATGATGATCACGAGATGGAATATCATCCCCTTTTCACCGTTCTTTAATTCATTTAAATTGATATCCATTCATCCCCCCGTAAAAACCTTAAGGCCGCGAAACCGGCCTTAAATGTTATGCTCACTCATGGTATATTCCGTATCTTCATCTATCATCTGAAGCATTATCCCGGCAAATTTCGGATCAAACTGCGTTCCGCTGGCTTCTTCCACCCTGCGCCTGACCTCGGCCTGTGTCAGGTTGGGCCTGTATCTCCTGGTGGAACTCATGGCGTCATATGCATCCGCCACCGCTATTATCCTGGCCTCCACCGGTATATCAGCTCCTGCAAGTCCGTCGGGATATCCCTTTCCGTCATAACGTTCATGATGCCAGCGGGCACCTGTGGCCAGTTCCGGAAACTCCGTTACATTCTTTAAGATATTGGCGCCTATACCCGGATGTCCCTGTATTATCCTGTATTCTTCATCTGTCAGCTTATTGTTGCTTTGGATTATGTCGTCACGTATGCCTATCTTGCCTATATCATGCAGCAGCCCCATCATGTAGATATTCTGCTGCGCAGCCTCATCAAAGCCCGCACGTTTAGCTATTTCCATTGCGTATTCCGCAACCCTGCAGGAATGGCCGTTGGTAACGCTGTCCTTTGCATCTATTGCGCCTGACATGGTCTGCACCAGCTGCATCATAAGCCTGCGGACACGGTCTTTTTCCGTCATCAGGTCCTGCGTGGCCTTTTCTACTTCCTTTGAAAGATCCGCCTGCAGACGGTCCAGCTCTATGGTATGCCAGGTACGCAGCGTCAGCACATCGGGAATAAAAGGTTTTCTGATAAAATCCTTTGCGCCTGCACGGAACCCCCTGGTCTCCGTTTCCGCATCTTCATCTGCCGTAAGAAAGATGACCGGGATCTTTGATATCTCGGGCTTACCCTTTATGACTTCAAGAGTCTCAAAACCGTCCATACCCGGCATGTGCACATCCAGAAGAATAAGGTCGGGCTTATTGAACGCCAGAAATTTGATAGCGTCGCTCCCGCTTGCCAGACAGCTTACCTTTACCCCGTAATCGCCAAGTATACGGCTGGCCACCTTAAGATTCTGAACATCATCATCAACTACCAGTATCCACGCCGAATGTTTGATCTCCATCCTGCTCCCCTTCAAATGCTCATTCCATTACTGTACGATGGCTTATCTGCAGTCTGATCCTGCAGCCCGGCAGTCTGCTCTCGTATTCCAGGCGTATTCTTTCCGCTATCATCAGTGTCTCCGGCTCACCTGTGCCCGGAAGCATTACCAGCACCTGCCTGGTGGTATAATTAGCTGCCACATCTCCGCGTCTTAAGCTGGATACCAGAGCCTGGTCCAGCACATCGGCAACTCTGCTCATCTCTGCATCCTCAGGGGTATAGCCCTCATCGGGATCCAAAGTTATCAGCAGCATCCTTGATACAAATTCATTTCTTTCGGAAAGACGGCTTAAGAAATTATATACATAAGTGAAACCGTGATAATCCAGCATATATGCGCCCTTTTTGCCATCGGCGCGTCTCATGGATTCATGTACATAATCGATGCTTACAGTCCCCGCGGTATCATTCTTCACCATCTCATCGCTGTAGAAATGGTATGAATTCTTTCCGTTCTGCTTAACGTAGTAAAGCGCCTTATCCGCCGCATTATAAAGATCCGTGAAATTCTCCCCGTCTGCAGGATATATCGCTACACCCAGGGATACGGAGGAATTGGTCTCAAATCGGCAGTCCTCCAGCTTTTTGCAAAGATCCTGGATAATGGCGCCTGCCCTGCGGCTCAGCGTCTCCTTATCAACGTAGCCGTCTATCCAGGCTACGAATTCATCTCCGCCTATACGTGCGGGGATGTCCCCATCCTTGCTGTAAGTCCTTAATGTATCAGCAAACATCTTCAGGGTGTTATCGCCGGCGTCATGACCGTAATTATCATTGATCGCCTTGAAGTTATCCATATCTATCATGAAGAGTGCGCCCTGTCCTCCGTTCCTTAAGCGCTCTTCCACATTCTTTGCAACAAAGGCGCGGTTCCAGAGCCCCGTCAGCGCATCCCTCTGGGACTTATCCTTTATCTGATCCAGCTCTTTCTTTAATTCCTGTTTCTGATCCAGGCTTCGGAATATCTTTTCAAGACGGCTTAACAGGATGCTGGGCACAAAGGGTTTGGGAAGGAAATCCACGGCTCCCAGTTCCAGACAGCGCGCTTCTGTCACTGCATCTTTCTCCGCACTTAAAAATACTACGGGTATATCGGCGATACGGGGATCCGCTTTGATATGCTTCATCACCTCGTAGCCGTCCATAAAAGGCATATTCAGATCAAGGAGTATAAGGTCCGGAGAATTGGCTGCCAGAAACTGCAGCGCCTGACGTCCGGAAATGGTGGCGGTGATCTTGTACTGGCGGCTTAAGCTCATCCTGGCACAGTCAAGATTTATCCTGTCATCATCGATTATCAGAATATGTTTCATATACTAACCCTTTCCAAAATAAGGTTTTATTGATCCGACTTTCTGTCTCTCTTGTTAGCATACATAGCTTCGTCAGCCTTGCGGACAAGACCTTCCATCTCACAATCCCCTGTAAGGACGGTATGGTAGCCGCCGCAACTGGCAGTTATCTTATATTTGAGTCCTGAGGTTGCATTATAGGCGTCCAGTTTTTCGTCTATGCTCTTTATCACGGCGTCTATATCACAGCCTCCGTATATAAATGCACACATCTCATCCCCGCCGAAGCGCAGGCACAGGGCGTGTTCCGGGCAGGAATCCTTAAGCGCCTTTGCCGAAACCGCAATGGCATTATCGCCTGCATCATGTCCGAAATTATCGTTGATGGGCTTCAGGCCGTCCAGATCCGCCATGATAATGGTGAACTTTCCGCCTTCATCAGCATACTTTTCCTTAAGCTTTTCCAGTGCGTTGCTGAAACCCTGCCTGTTATAAAGCCCGGTCAGATGATCGAACCTGTAGCTGTCCTCCAGCTTCTGGAACAGGTACTGCTGATAACGCATATTAACAAAACCGCCCAGCCCCAGGCTCATATAATTGCTGACGCTGGAAGTCTTTGCGTATTCGGATACATCATAACTGTCAAAGGTAAAGCACAGATACCCCAGCGGCTGCTTGAGATAATGCATGAGATTAAAGATCAGGGGATGATCCTTAACGCGCTCCAGGGCAATAGCCAGCAACTCGTCATATCCCAGCTCACGCACAGGGCATTTGGTCTTTGAATCATATAACAGACTGATGCCTTTCTCAGGCGGCCGGGACAGATCCTGTTTATAGCGGAAATAATCCACTTCCCTGTCAAAGCAGAGCGAATTGGCCACGCAGATCATATCGCTCAATCTCCCCGCATAGATGTTTTTTGACATCTCATCAACGGTCTCACTCATCTGCATGCGCATGGTCATCTCGTAAAACTGCTGGATATCATCCTGATAGCGATATGATTTGTCGTTGACCATATCAAGAAGCCTTACGGATCCGATAGTGGCGCTGGGGCAGCCGCAGGAATTGCCCTTAACAAGCCTGGGCATTACCTTATATTCGCTATCTACTTCCTCATTCCTGATCAGCCTCTTTAAGATAAAAGAACTCATCTCCGCAAGGGCAACGGTATTACAGTCTCCGGTAGTGATATCCGGCTCGCACATCCTGGCTTCATCCTCGCCGTCGAAGCCGGAAACAAGCACCTGTCCGGGAACACTGTAACCTCTCTCCTTTAATACGGAGATAACATTTATAGCCATAAAGTCATTGGCGCATATAACGGCTTCAGGCACTATGCCCTTATCAAGCACTTCATTCATGGCCTTCCTGGCGGGAATAGCCCAGAAATCACCGTAGCTTAAC
>CAMVRS010000020.1 GCA_947169935.1 uncultured Lachnospiraceae bacterium | reverse complement strand
AGCTCACCGAATACTTCTTCTATCTGCTCACGGCTGATAAAGCCTCCCTGAAATATAGCGGTATCCTTGAGCTCTGTAATATTTTTTATAAATGACTGCTCATCCATTATTTGTATCCCTCGTAAAATGCTTATGTGTAAAAATATGATCGCTGCAGTATTCGTAATTACCTTCACATTTGGAACAGAAGCGGAATTCCAGATCCGGATATTCCTCGCTGGTCCTGCCGCAGATCGCACATTTATGTCTCGCTATCGTTCTGGGCTTTGCTGCATTGACCTGGCGCCGGAATTCCCTCTGTCTTGCTTTCATCTGGGGCGTCCGTTTAAAGCCTTTTCTGGTAAAGATAAAGAACAGTATGAAGTTAAGCATAGATGCCATAATTACAAACAGTACGGATACAGACCCGTTTTCCGAAAGCGACATTGCTGCCTGATAAAAAAGATATACCGCATAGATTATTCCCAGGATCTTTACTTTTATGGGTATTATGAACATAAGCAGCACCTGCATATCGGGATAGGTTGCCGCAAACGCCAGGAATATGGACATATTCACATAATACGTGGAAAACTCACGTGCCATCATGGCATAATAAACATGGCCGCCGTAAAGCGTCGGAAGAGCCTCCCCGAACGTCGCAATATATACGCTGTTAAATTCATCCGCTGCTCCCGGCCTTAAAAAATTCACAGTGATATAAAGCAAAAATGCGCCTATTACCGTAAAGAGTATTCCTGAGAATATATATACGTTAAAATAAAAGCTTCCCCAGGTACGCTCCAAGGTGGTACCTATGGAATAATAGAAATACATCATGATCAGCACAAAAAAGAGATTCGAAGTCTCCGGCGGGATCAGCATCCAGGATATTATGCGCCATACCTGGCCGTGAAGTATCGCGTACGGATTCAGCGTGAGCACATCTATAATATCCGGATTGATCAGCTGCATCATATACCCGACCGCATAGAAGATGATCATGATCAGCGGCAGACGCGGTATGGAATATTTACCTATTTTCTTTTCAAGTTTAACCAAAAACTGCGGCATATCCAAACACTCCTGTGACGTTTCTTTTCCCCATCATACAAAAAGTTATTGTATCAAAACTGAACAGAAAAGTAAACCGGCCCCGATTTTTATATCGGGGCCGGCTGAAAGAACCTTCACTGCGTGAGACTTATTCTTTCTTATCTTCCTTCTTGTCTTCGTCCATCTTCTTTTCCAGTTTCTCCAGCTGATCGGCTGCAAATTTCCTGCCGCCTACGCCGAATGCCACTGCGAATGCGATACCTATAGCTGCCAGTACTATAACGAATGCCGCGTTAACGATAGCTGCTGCGATACCCAGCTGATTCAGAGCCATGAACACTGCCACAACTATGATAGCTGCCTTTGCATAGATAGCATATTCCTTAAGACCGCCCTTCTTCATAACCTTCTCTGCTGCGGATGCGCAGAAGAATGCTGCTATGATTATAAGAACTGCAGCCAGTACATTGGGCATGTAAGCGATAAGCTTCTCGCCTATACCGGAGAGTACGGAAAGTTTAAGTACGTCAATGCCCTCAACTATGAAGAAGATATCCAGCACTATGGTAACAATAAGACCGACTGTCTTTGAAAGCACGAAATTCTTTGCCTTATCTCCTACCAGATCCTTAACCTTTGCATCAGCGCCTGAAGAAGCGATCAGACGGCATACGATCTGGCCTGTGAACTTGCCGATCAGGGCGCCTATCCAGATGAGTACTATCGCAACAACGATCTGGGGTATAAAGGTAAATACCACACTCAGCATGGAGATAGCGGGTCCGGAAACTGCTGTGATGTTAAGTGCCTGAAGAGCTACGATGACCACGGGGATCATAATGAATACATAAACGATATAAGCAAGAGTAACAGAGAAACGTGAATTCTGGTCTGCCTGGATGCCGAACTTCTGCTGAAGCTCATCCACCTTGAGTCTCTGGAACACGGGGATAAGAAGTTCCCTTACAAGCTTTGCTATGATGGAACCTGCGATAAGTACAACTATCGCTGCAAAAATATTGGGAACGTAACCCCAGATAACGCTGAGCAGCTGTGAAACAGGTGCTGCAATGGAGCTTACTCCCAGAGCCGTGAATATTCCGGGTACAAAGAGCAGGAATACAAACAGGTACACCAGCTTACCTATATATTCGATAATGCCTATACCGGTATTAAAAGGTGAGCCGCCCTGAACCCCGGGCTGCGCCATGTTAAGCTGTGCCAGCTTGGTCTTCTTCAAAAGATTGACCACCGCATTCTTTACAACGGAGCTGATGATGAACGCAAGAACAAGCAAAAGAACAGCCGCCAGTACCCCGCCGATCGCATTCACGATCTTAGACAACAGGTTATTGAACCATGCTACTACATCCATTTTTTCATTCCTCCTTTTTTATTGGTCCGCCTGATGAACGGACTATGATAAAACCAATATAACACCATAAAGCTTTTTATGCAAGTCAAACAAAAAAAGCCCCCTTTAAGGAGCTTTTACATGTAAGAGTTCAACAATACTAACCCTTTTTCAGTTCTTATACTTCTGCTGAACAAAGAATTTATCAAGTGTTTCCAGAAGAGTCTTCCTGTCAATGGACTTTAACAGATACCCCGCCGGCTTAAGCGCAAGCACTTCCATGATTGCTTCTTTATCACTCTTTCCGGTAAGGAACATAACGGGTATAGAGGATGAACTGGATTCCGAGCGCAGCATCTCAAGGACTTTCGATCCCTTTATGGTAGGCATCTCATAATCCAGCAGCACCAGATCCGCTTTATTGCTTGCAAGCCAGGTGATCGCCTGCATGCCGGAATTGGCCATGCTAACCCTGTAATCATCCTTGAGCCATTCCTTGATAAGCTTAAGATAGGTGGGATCGTCATCCACTATGAGTATCATCTTTTTGCGCTGTATAAGACTCTGCTCATCAATGAATTCCCCTATCTTCTCCATCATAACATTCATATCGAAGGGTCTTTCAAAGACAGCCTCGACCAGTTCCCTTGGAATTATCTTATCCACTTCATCAAGCTCTGTTCTTCCGCCGAATACGATCAGCTCTTTCTCTTCCTCCAGCAGTAGATCTTTTATATAGACCAGTGCATCCCTCGATTCTCCGACAGAATCATCGGCATACAGTATCATCAACGTAACATCATCTTTATATCTGCTCAGTTCTTTAACGGAGATACCCGATTCTATATGCGGGAAAAAATTCTTATCCAGCTGAGTTTTAATGGTGTTTACCAGAAAAGTTTCATCCCTTCTTATCACCAAAACCGGTTTTGCCATGTTCCACACCTCTTATATAGAATATCTTATTTATCACTCAAAAGCCCGGCAATTTCTTCCCACTTAAAATCTTCCGTAAGGGACCGCAGTTTTTTCAGCAGCTGCGCATCTTCATCGCCGGTCCTGTATTCCTTAAGCTGATCAAGTACAAATATCATGTTATCATAATCATACATCTTTGCAAAGTCTTTCATTGTAGCGTAAGCATCTTTAAGATCGGCTTCATTTATGAGCGGCCTCGTATCGTCTGCGCTGTCCGCTTCATTTTCATCAGGTCCCAGCACACTGTTTAAGTGCTTGCAAAGACTGCGGTAATCCGTCAATAATTTATCAGTATCCGATATAATCGTCTCTGTGTCAAGCTCATTTCCGGCTTTTTCCAGATCGGCTGCCATCTGCGAGATCTCCGCAGCTCCTATCACCCTTGAAGAGCTCTTTAATGCATGCACACGTATGGTATAATTCTCCCAGTCTTCATTCTTAAAATAGCCTTCGATCTCCGCCGCTTTATCTTCATATCCTTCATAATAGATCTGAAGGACACTCCTGTATCCGGAAGCCGAACCGCAGTTTTTGATACCGGCATCCGTATCCAGATCCTTAAGCTCTGAAAGCCAGGGATCTTCAAGGCTGACAAACACTTCTTCCTGCGGGTCTTCAGCGCTGAATCCGCCTGCCACCAGCATCTTTGAAGTAGGCAGATACTTCATCAGCAGTTCTTCCAGTTTTGCCCCGTCTACGGGCTTGATCATATATTCGTCAAAGCCTTCGTTCAGGAAACGCTCCCTTGCACCGGTTACCGCATTAGCCGTAAGCGCTACCACAGGAGTTTTGGCATTCAGGAATTCTCCCATGGATCTCATGATATGCAGAGTCTCTATACCATCCATCTCCGGCATACGGAAATCCAGAAGGATCACATCATACTGCTGGCTCTGCACCATCTCCAGACATTCTTTTCCGCTCATGGCAGTATCTATCTTTATCTGTGTCTGCTTCAGCAGTTCTTTGATGACAAGATGGTTTACCGGAGTATCGTCAACGACCAGTATCCGGGCTTCCGGCGCCCTAAAGGATTCGCGGTAGGTAAGCCTGTCACGGGTATTGCTCTGGTATCTGCTCCTGAAATCCCCGATAGCCTCATGTTTGATGATCTTCTGCGGCAGCAATACCGTAAAGGTCGACCCCTCACCATAAGTTGAGCGGCAGTCTATCTCTCCGTTCATTATCTGAAGCAGGCTGTAGGTGATAGCAAGTCCCAGACCGCTGCCCTCGATATTCCTGTTTAAGTTTTCATCGAATCGGTGGAACTTAAGGAACAGCTTGCCCAGATCTTCCTCCTTTATCCCTATTCCCGTATCGGTCACGGAGATCAGCAGCTGGAGCTGGTCCCTTCCCATAAGGTTGCCGTTTATATCCAGGGTCACGCTGCCCTGCTGGGTATACTTAACCGCATTGTTTAAGATATTTACCATTATCTGCCGCAGGCGCATTCCGTCACCAAAGAGGTTATCCGGCAGATCGGGATTGACCTTGATATTAAACTTAAGCTTTTTCTCATCGGCTTTGACCTGTATCATATTCACCACGTCATTCACAACAGAACTTAAGTCATATTCGGATTCGACTATCTCCATACTGCCCGATTCTATCTTGGAGAAATCAAGTATATCGTTTATGAGGGAGATAAGCGTGCGGCCGGCACCTTCTATGTTCTGGGCGTAGTCGCGTATCTGCGTGTTCTTTGTTTCACGCAGGATCATCTCGTTCATGCCCAGGATCGCATTGATAGGTGTACGTATCTCATGGGACATATTCGCAAGGAAATTGGATTTAGCGTCACTGGCTGCCCTGGCTCTCTGCTCTTCCATACGTGTCAGCTCGGTAACCCTTAATATACCAAGCAGCTCATTTTTGCTGACCGGCCTTGAGAAATAGTAGCCCTGCAGATAATCCACATCAAGCTGTTCCAGCAGCGAAAGCTGTTCCTGGGTCTCAACACCTTCCACCAGGCTCTTTAAGTTCATTTCCTTTATCATGCGTACGGTGTTTTCCAGGATCACACGTCCCTTGCTCTTCTCACCGCTTCCGTAATTATCCACTTCCCAGAGTATAGACTTATCGATCTTAACAAGGTCAAAATCAAGTGAGAATACTGAGCGTACATTTGAATATCCTACGCCGTAATCATCCAGCGAAAGCAGGAATCCGCAGCTCCGCAGATCATTAAGGACCGTATCCAGTACGGCATAATCACTGGCAGCCGCAGACTCCGTAACTTCAAAATTTATAAAGCGCGGGGTCACATCATACTTACGCACTATGCTCCGAACACGTTCAACAAAGCCGGGCTGCAGACACTGCAGTACCGACAGGTTGATCTCTATACACTCCAGACCCATTTCGGTAGGGATACCGCTGGAAAGGAAAAGACATACTTCTTCAAGTACGTAATCACCAAGGCTGTCGATAAGACCATTCTGCTCCGCTATGGGTATAAACTCATCAGGAGTGATATTGCCTATCTTACTGTCCTTTAGTCTAAGCAGCGCCTCTGCCGAATAGATCGACATACCTTTGGTACGGTATACAGGCTGGTAATAAACTTCAAAACGTTTCTCCGCCAGCCCTCGGTGAAGAGCACTTTCCACTTCTGCCCTGCGGACCAGATAGCCAAGCTCGCTTCCCTTCAGCACATGGTCTTTCTCACGTGAAGGCAGCGGGCCGTCACACATAAGCATAATGTCATCCTTGCGCTCAAAGACCTCCTTTACGTCAGCGCACATGACCACACTCTGGAGCATCACATTGGCTTCCTGGTATTCAAAGCTTTCCTCCAGACGCTCAAATATCTTTGACGCCTTCATCTCTGCCTGGGTGGGTGAACCTGCCTGTATAAGCATAAACGAATCCGGAGTCGTCCTGTAAATATACTGCCCCGGGTGTACGCTTTTAAGATACTCCGATACAAGGCTTATAAGCTGGTCACTGTCCGTAGTACCTATCAGGCGCTGCAGAGTATCCGCATTGGTTATCCTGATGCATATTGCATTAAAATCTTCCAGTAGTTTAAGTGAGGTATTCAGATCTGCCAGAAGCGCCGCCCTGTTATATACTCCGGTAGAAAGATCCATCCTGTGGTCTTCATTTTCCACCAGGATCATTACTCCCACAAGACCTATCATCTCAGCAAAAAGCTCAGCCCTTATATTAGATATTATCAGCTGCAGCAATATGCCCGTAAGCGTGACCATAAGGAAAAGTATAACTGTCCATTTCTTATTGCCGCTTATGAATTTCCAGTTGAGTATTATCACTGCAAATACCAGTGCAAAGTAGAAAAACGAAAGAGCGTACATTATCATCTCGCCGCTGCCGCGGATTACCAGACCGTTATCCCCCACAGAAAATACAAAATGGGTAAGAGGATTGGTAAGCCCCATAAGAAGTATCAATATTGCAGGTACAAGATAAAAATGTTTCTTTATCCTGGCACGCGATCCTTCCATACGTGCATCAACGCCCGAACATACTATCACATAATTAAAGAATATGGCTCCTAAAAGCGGATGGGTGATGAAATAAAGGAAATGCATCAGCCGCACCAGCTGCGCAACCCAGGGGATCTGGCTGTAATAAGGCGATCCCATGAGAACGACTATGCCCGTTGCCGCATTAAATATCACCAGCAATACCGTGATACAGAATATCCTGTTCTGTTTCCTTGCAGTCCTACCCTGGATAAAGGTCACAAGAAGAAGACATACTCCGAGTATGATGGTGACTATCATTATGCTGCTTTCATGAATCTGTGCCAGTAATGTCGCAGTCATATTTACCTCTTTGCTGTCATTTCTTCGACTTTATCTGCCGGCATGGGTTTTGAAAAATAGTATCCCTGCAGATAATCAACTTCCAGTGCTTTAAGCATATCTATCTGTGCGCTGTTTTCCACGCCTTCCGCCAGTATGCTGCGGTCCAGCTCCTTTATCATCCTTATGGAATTTTCCAGAACCACCCTGCCTGATTCGCTCTTTACAGCTTCCCATAATATTGAACGGTCTATCTTGACTATATCAAAATCCAGGGTAAAGATCGCTTCAACATTAGCATACCCCGATCCGAAATCCTCCATCAGGAAACCAAAGCCCCTGGTCTTTAACATCTTCATAAAACGCTCAAGTATCTCAAAATCATCTTTGTTAACAGGCTTGGTTATCTCAAACATGATCATGGAAGGATCCACGCCATATGATTCTACCAGACTTATAACATGCAGTGCGTAATCCGGCGACATGCATTGTACGAAGGAAAGATTTACATATACCTTATTACATCCGATGCGCTTAAGCCCTCCGTTCTTTATAAAACCGCACACTTCGCCAAGAACGAAATCGCCTATCTGCCTTATCTGTCCCGTGCGCTCCGCCTGGGGAATAAATTCCCCCGGCATAAGGGTTCCAAGTTTTTCATCCTTAAGCCGGACCAACGCTTTTATCCCGCATATGTCCAGATCACCTATCTTATGAACACTCTGGTAATAGATAGAGAACCCGCCGTTCTTTAAGCCTCTGTCCATAGCCTCTTCCAGATCGTTGGATCTGGTAAGATATTTGAGCTTTTCACCGCAGATGATCCCCCTGCCTTCATAAGGCGGCAGAGGTCCGTCTACCATCAGCATAACATCTTCGATATTCGAAAGATCTCCGGGTATGGCAGCTCTCATCATCCGGATAGCCACCGGCGTATCTATGCCTTCAACATAAACGCCTTCAAGGAAGCGGACATACATTTTTTCGGAAAGGCGCTCTACCTCCTCGGCGCTCATGTCCGAAAGTATCATGAAAGATGTAATAGACGATCTGTATATCCTGTACCAGTTATATTCCTTAACAAGACATGCAGCCACGGCACTCATTATGGGATCGACTCCGCTGGTGCCGGAAAGCCGCATCAGGATATCATAATTTGTCAGCCTGATGGTTATAACGTGGAATCTGATATCCAGCCTCAGAACATTTGCCAGGAACAGCCGCAGCTCATTTCTGTTATATACGCCGCAGGCCATATCCATGCGTTCATCTTCGTTTTCCATGGTAAGCATGATCCCCAGCATTGTCAGGGATATGGCAAATATCTCGCATTTGGTATAGTTATACATTAACTGCAGGGACATTCCGGTAAGCGAAACAGGGAAGAAAAGCAGCATGGAATATACACGCCTGCGGGCTATCGCGTATCTGTGTTTGATCAGGTTGACCGCGCCGACAATTATATATATCACTGCTATCACATAGGCCGCAGTCATGCAGATGCCTCCGTGTAATGCCATATCCGCATCATGATAATACATCTTATGATGCAGGGGATTTGAAAGCACCATAAGTTCGCTTAAAAATCCGGGTGCAAAAAACACTACATTAAGCAGCCTGTTCATATGTCTGTGGGATCCGTTGGCCCTGATAATATAATAACAGAAAAGCACAGGTATAAGCACATGGAAGAAGGAATGAAAGTATTCGAGTATATCCAGGATCAGCAAAACCCTTGCCGGCTCTGCGATACTGAAACGCACCAGTTCCTTCCCCATCTCGCAGCAGGCGCAGAGAAGGGAAAAGACCAGCATCATTATGAATACTTTGTTCCTGAACCTGTCATTCCGCCTGACCACCAGGGTATATATCAATACCAGCAGCAATATAACTATAGCCGCTATCAGGAAGGCTGACATATTTAAAAAATCATAGATCATGGGCATTTTCCTATGTATAGAATATCTTGCTCTCCGGCAGATACTGTAACAGCAGTTCCAGTAATCTGCCCATATCAACGGGCTTTTCGAGATAATCAGCAAAACCGGCTGCGCGCTCCGCATCCCTTATGCCTGCATAGGCATTTGCTGTCATGGAGATAACGCCGACCCTGCGGCTGACAGCATCCTCTGTTTTCCTGAGCAGCTCAAGGGTCTCCTTTCCGGAAAGCCCCGGCATGCGCTGATCCATAAATATCAGATCGTAAAACTTCTCTTTTGCCATCTTAAGACCTTCTTCGCCGCTTAGCGCGGTATCGATCTGTATCCTGGTTTTCTTTAAAAGCTCTTTTATCACAGTATGGTTAAGCGGGGTATCATCTATAAGCAGCAGTCTTGCATCCGGAGCTGCAAACTCCCTTGGTCCGCTGTAGCCCTGATAAATAGCCTTTAATTCCTCTGCCTTGAACGGCATGATACGTTCATTCCCCACCACCTTCTGCAGCACACGTACCGTAAAGGTGGAGCCCAGTCCGTAATCACTCTCAACTTCTATATCGCCCTGCATCATCTGCAGCAGATGATAGCTTATGGCCAGCCCCAGGCCCGTTCCTTCAACGGTTTTGTTCTTCTCCATATCAAGTCTCTGGAACATCTCATAAAGCCTGCTCTGATCCTCTTCCCTTATACCCACACCGGTATCTTCTACGATGATCTTTATCAGTACTTCATCTTCCGAATACTGCTCTCCTTCCAGAGTCAGATGAACGCTTCCCTCCGAAGTATACTTGACTGCATTGTTGAGTATGTTCATCATGATCTGCTTTATGCGGAATTCATCACCGTAAAGTCTGGCCGGCAGCTCTTCCGATATGTATACCCTGAAAGTCAGATGCTTCTGGTTGGTCTTTCTGTATACTTCCTTTATCACATCACTCAGGGCAGGTTTAAGATCGTATTCAGCCTCGACTATTTCCATCTCTCCTGCTTCTATCTTGGAATAGTCCAGTATGTTATTGATGAGGGACAGCAGATTCCTTCCTGCAGTTTCGATCTCCTTTGCATATCTCATGATGGGAGCCTCATCACATCCGCGGAGTATCATCTCGTTCATTCCCAGCACTGCATTTATAGGCGTTCTTATCTCGTGGGACATATTGGCAAGGAAACTGGATTTAGCCTCACTGGCGGCAATGGCGCGCCTCTCCTCCATCCTGGCAAGCTCGGTAACGCGCAGTATACCCAGCAGCTCGTTCTTGGTAATGGGTCTTGAGGAATAATAGCCCTGGACATAATCAACTTCCAGTTTCTTCAGGAAATCTATCTGTTCCTTCGTTTCCACGCCTTCACACAGGATGCGTCTGTGCATCTGCCTTATCATGCGCACGCAGCTTTCCAGGACAACCCTTCCCACACTGCCGTCGGAAGCTCTGCTCAGGATGCTCCTGTCTATCTTTATCACATCAAAATCAAGGGAATACAGAGCTTTCATATCGGAGAAGCCCGTACCGTAACTGTCCAGGGAGAATCGGAACCCATAGCTCTTTATCTCGGCTATTATCTGTCTGAGTATCTCATGATCACCCGCGACAACAGATTCATTTATCTCAAAACTGATGAGGGAAGGCGATATATCATAACGCAGCGCCATATCCCTGGCATACTGTGCAAAGCCGGGTCTCATACACTGCAGCATCGAAAGATTAACGCTGATATACTCGATCCCCATCTCCACGGGCAGACCGCTGGAAAGGAAAAGGCAGGCCTCTTCAAGAACAAAATCACCTATCTCGTCTATAATGCCGTCATGCTCGGCTATGGGTATGAATTCGGAAGGCGGTATTTCTCCCAGTTCGCTGTCATGCAGACGTATAAGCGCTTCTGCCGAATGTATGGAAAGATTCTCAAGAAAATATACCGGCTGGTAATAGACCTCAAAATTATGTTCGGAAAAGCCCCGTCTCAAAGCCTTTTCCACCTTTATGCTGTGCTGCAGACGTTCAAGTCCGGCGTCCGGCGCGATATTTCCTGCCATATCCAGAGGCACCGGTGAATCCGTCATAAGGAATACTTCATCCGCCGTACGCAGATCGGACGGATATCCCGCATGCATGACCAGCGCCTGCAGTTTTAATTCCACCTCATCATTCTTAAAGGGGCTCTCAAATCTCTCCCTTATCTTTCCGGCCATTTCCTCCGTTTCTTCCCTGCTCATGCCTATTCCCACAAGCACAAAACACTGGGGACTCATCTTATAGATATGATAATACGGAAGCACGGTTTTCAGATAATCGGCCACTCCGTCCAGAAGGCTCTCATGGCTGTAATTTCCCGTGATCTTTCCCAGTATGTCATCATTATTCACATAGACTACGGTAACGGAGAAATCCTGCTCCATGCTTATATAATTCTTAAGATCCATGGAAAGGGCGTTACGGTTGAACAATCCGGTGTAAACATCCATGCGCTCTTCATCATCTTCGATAAAGATCATGATGCACATCAGCGCCATGGCTTCAAAAAACAGTTCCACCTGCAGCAGATTATCAACAAACTGCAGGATAATGCCGACTATGGATAAGGCGAACAAAAAGCAGAGACCGTTGCGGCATTTGGGCGTAACAGCATTCCAGCGTTTTATAAGATCTACGATAGCCATGCCGAAATACAGGGCGCCTATAAGATAATAGACCACTATCAGCGGCCCGCGTATATAATCGAGATTTTCGGTTATCTTATAAAGCAGATGTGTGAAGGGATTTATAAAAACAATCAGTTCCATCAGCACAAAGGGAAGCATCTGTATCGTGAAATGCTCTTTATGCTTGCGGTACAGATGAACAGATCCGCTGATGTAGATCATATATACATAAATAAGGGGAGCAAGAAGCGCATGTGAAAAGAAATAAACAAAGAGGAAAAAGCTGCGGAGCACCCTGGCCGTTTCCGGGCTGAACAGCTCCGAATAAACCCCTGCAATATCGGAGACGGCGCCGGCCATAACGCATACGAGTATGGAAATGTATGTCCTGTTCTGTTTACGTTTGGTCTTGCCGCGTATAAATGTATACACGAGAGAAGACAGGCATATAAAGAAGCCCGCCATGTAGAAAGAAGAACGATAGAACAGTGACAGCTCTCCCAAATAATAACCCCCGTTCATATACAGATCACGATGATATTATATCATATTTTACAGACAAATACCATGAAAATCGGAATAAGTCATTTCCTCGCGGTCCCTGAGCGCCGTCCGGAGTTTTTGCATATTTTCGACGTCCGCCGCCATGATGCGCTCAAGACTCTGCTTCGTTTCCTTAAGCAGCAGGGCATCCGTATAAATATCAGCGATCTTAAAATAGGGCAGTCCCGACTGACGCAGTCCAAAGAAATCCCCGGGGCCGCGCTGTTTAAGATCCTCTTCTGCTATCTTAAAACCGTCATTGGTCTCTTTAAGAACATTTAAGCGCTCTTTTGTCTTTTTGCTCAGGTTTTCACCTTCCCCGCCTGCAACAAAAATACAGTAAGACTGATAGCCTCCTCTGCCCACGCGCCCTCTTAACTGGTGAAGCTGTGACAGGCCGAAACGCTCTGCATTTTCCACCACCATTACGGTAGCATTCGGAACATTAACCCCCACTTCCACCACCGTGGTAGAAACCAGTATATCGCTCTCTCCTTTTGAGAATCGCTCCATTATCTCATTCTTTTCCGCCGGCTTCATCTTGCCGTGCAGCATATCTATCCTGATTCTGGGAGGGAAGATCTTTTTAAGCTCGGCGCTGTATTCGGTAACATTGCTCACATCTTCCAGTCCGCCCTCTTCTACCATGGGGCATATGATATAAGCCTGCCGCCCTTCACTGATGCGCTTTAATATGAACTGGTAGATCTTATTATGCTCATCCTCTCCCATTACGGCGTTCTTTATGGGAAGCCTGTTTGCAGGCAGCTCATTTATCACCGAAACATCCAGATCCCCGTATAGTATCAGACCAAGTGTTCTGGGTATGGGAGTTGCGCTCATGACCAGCACGTGGGGCGCATTTCCCTTAGCAGCCAGGCTCATACGCTGACGCACTCCAAAGCGGTGCTGCTCATCGGTGATCATCAGCGCCAGATCTTTTGCAATAACATCATCCTGTATCAGGGCGTGGGTCCCGATAAGGAAATTATAATCTCCGTTTTCTATGCCTTTCTTTGCGGCTTTCTTTTCCGAAGCCTTTAAGGATCCGCTCAATAACACAGGCTTAAGGGATAAGCCGTATTCACTGCTCATGCGAAGCGCATCATCATAATGCTGTTTTGCGAGCACTTCCGTAGGCGCCATCAACGCCGCCTGATGTCCGGCGTCGCATACCGCAAGAGCCGCAGAAAAAGCAACTATGGTCTTTCCGCTGCCCACATCACCCTGCAACAGGCGGTTCATGCAATAGCCGCTGTTCATATCCCTGAAAACATCGGCTATGGCGCCCTTCTGGGCACCGGTCAGCTCAAAGGGCAGGCTTTCGCTAAGTCTTCTGAAAGAATCCTCTGCATTATCGCATCTGTAAGAGGAAGGCGTTTTTTCCTCACCTTCTTTAAGAAATTCCATTTTGGCAAGGAAAAGGAAAAACTCATCAAAGGCCAGACGTCTCCTGGCCGCATAGACCTCCTCCATATCCGCCGGCTTGTGCATCTTTCGTATTGCCTCGGGTATGGACATAAGTCCGCGTTCGGCGATCACATCCTCCGGCAGATATTCCTTTATATCTTCAGCAACGGGGAGCGCCTGCTCGATCGCCTTCCTTAAAGGGGCGTCATTTAATTTCTTTGTAAGGGGATAGACGGGCTTTAAGCTTCTGAGACCGTTTTCATATTCATCCCGGCTCATGAATCGGGGCTGGGACAGGAAAAGCTGCATGCCCTTTCTTTTTGCAAAGACACGCATGATGATCTCCCTGCCGGGGAAAAGACTCTTTTTAAGCCAGGGCATATTAAAGACAGTTACCCTTCCGCTGCCGCTGCCGTCGGCAAAAGTAAACTGCAGCATGCTCTTGCTGTTTCTGTATACCATCGAGGGCTGTCCGGAAACAGAGCCCGATAAGGTAACATAGCCGTCAGCATTTATCCCGGCCATCGGCCTTATCTCACCAAGGCTCTCATAACGTCTGGGAAAATAATGCAGGAGATCGTTCAAGTTAAAAAGACCGGCGGAGTAAAAAGCCTCCGCCGTTTTATCAGCTATACCTTTTAATGTTTTAATATCATCTGTAAGCAGCATTACTCAACCGAAATGATATAATAGTAAACCGGCTGTCCTCCTGTCTGGATATCAACCTCCAGCGCGGGGAAACGTTCTGCTGTCTTTTTGCAGACAGCCTTTGCATCCTCTTCTTTTACATCGGCGCCAAAGTAGATGGTCACCAGCTCGGAAGCATCATCCACCATCTTATCAAGCATCTTAAGGATAACATCCTCTATGTCTTTTCCGTTTGATAAGATGCCCTTATCACCGATACCCATATAATCATCCTGATGTATCTCAACGCCGTCTATGGAAGTATCGCGGACCGCATAAGTAACCTGTCCGGTCTTTACGCTGCTGATGGCGTCGTTCATCAGTTTTTCGTTCTCTTCAACGCTCATATCGGGCACATAAGCCACTAAAGCAGAGATACCCTGGGGTATGGTCTTTGCAGGGATCACTATTATCTTCTTATCTTTTGTCATATCCCTTGCCTGGTTGGCAGCAAGGATAATGTTCTTATTGTTGGGGAAAATATAGATGGCATCGGCGTTTATCGCAGCGATGGCATTCAGCATATCCTCCGTACTGGGATTCATGGTCTGGCCGCCCTCTATGATATGGTCAACCCCAAGATTTCTGAATACATCACTAAGCCCGGCTCCTGCCGATACAGCTATAAAGCCTACATCCTTCCTGGGCATATCCGCAGCAGGCGCTGCTTTTTCCACAGCCTTTGTCTGCTCTGCGTTCTCATTAGCCGGACGGCTGCGGTTGATAACCTGTACATCCAGAAGCTCACCGAATTTAATGGCTTTCTGGAGCACCATACCGGGATCGTTGGTATTTACGCTGACATTAACAATACTTTCATCAACAGCCAGGGCAACCTCATCACCAACGCTCTCCAGGAATTTGCGTACTTCCTGTTCACGCTGCAGATGGAAGGTCTTTTCAAGCCTGAGCGAAAGACTGGTATGATAGAGATAACGGTATTCGGGCTTCTTTTCTTCCTGATTATTGAAAAGCCTTACTTCACCTGCACTCTGTGAAGTCTCTTCATCAAGGGTGAAGGGTATTCCCTTGCCCTGAAGGCCCTCATAAAAGCCCTCCAGCACTGCCACAAGACCCGCACCGCCGGAATCCACAACTCCGGCTTCCTTTAATACGGGGAGCATATCCGGAGTCTTATCCAGAACTTCCTTTGCGTACGCTATAACTTCCTTAAGCAGTACTTCTATATCTTCCTCACCGCGCTCAAAGACTTCGTTGGTCTTAACAGCCACAGCCTTTGCAACGGTAAGTATGGTTCCTTCCTTGGGCTGCATAACGGCTTTATATGCGGATTCCACAGCCTTGTCACAGCCTGCGCTGATAACCGCAACATCAATGGTATCACAGGTCTTGACAACCTTTGTGAAACCACGGAAAAGCTGGCTTAAGATAACGCCGGAATTTCCTCTCGCGCCGCGCAGTGAACCGGATGAAATGCTCTTGCATAATGTAGCCATATCCGGATCTTCCAGTGAAAATACATCCTTAGCCGCCGACATGATAGTCAGGGTCATGTTTGTTCCCGTATCACCATCGGGCACGGGGAAAACGTTCAGTTCATTTATATGCTCCCTGTTTGCTTCCAGTTTCTTGGCACCGGCAAGGAACATTTGTGCGATGATCTTTGCATCAAGACACTTCGCTGCCACTTTACTACCCTCCTGTTAATCGATCACTCTGACACCTTCAACGAAAATGTTGATCTTCTCAACTTCCATACCGGTGTAACTCTCGAGCTTGTATTTGACATTACTGATGAGATTCTCCGTCACTGCCATAATGCTGACGCCGTAAGCAATGATGATATGAAAATCAAGGATCAGCTTTCCGTTGGAATTCTTTACGGAAATGCCATGATTAACACTTTCCTTTTTAAGTATGCGGACCAGGCCCTCCTTGGGATTAACGCTTGCCATGCCTACGATACCGAAGCATTCGTTTGCCACGGTTCCCGCATACTGCGCTATAACATTTTTGTCGATCTGAATACTACCCAGATGAGTATCAACAGAATTATTCATAGCCGCCCTCCTGATCTTTTATTAAAACACTTTCTGTATTATATATGAAAGCTCCCATAAACGCAAGAAAACCACCCTCAAAAATAAAGGTGGCTTTTTTTTGCATTAAATACGGAATATAACACCCATTATGCGCGCTCTACTGCGCCGGACTTAAGACAGGTGGTACATACATGAAGTCTCTTAGGCGTACCGCCAACCTTACACTTTACGTTCTTTATATTCGCATTCCACACATGATTTGATCTTCTGTGAGAGTGGCTTACGTTGTTTCCGAAATGAGCTCCCTTTCCGCAAATATCACATCTTGCCATCTTAATACACCTCCTTTTGCCTTAAAAAATATTACGTAAAAAACCCGCAACGCTCATATATTACCAGATTCGGTTTTAAAATGCAAGCACTTTTTTCAGCTTCCCGAACGTGCAAAAGCAAAGCGATTCTTTAACTCTTCATATTCCTCATTTATCTTGATGAGCATCTCCTGATCGCCGCAGATATTATCCGGATGATATATCTTCATAAGCTCTTTGTATCGTTTCTTAAGAGCTACCATGTTATCAACCCCGCGGAAGAACAGTCCCGTAGCATAGACTTCTTTTCTGGCAGCGGCATTGGCCCTGCGCAGGCGGATCTTTTCCTGCTCAACCTGCTTGTATTCTTCCTTGAGCTTTGCCCGGTCCTCATCAAATAAAGAATAGGATCTCTGGATGATCTTCTGCTTTTTGTCCAGCATGCGTTCATCATCTTTGAGACGCTTACGCTCATATTCAACCGATTCCCGCAGCTGGTTCATCTCTATGGACAGCTGTCTTTTCTCCCGCTGCAGCTGCTTGCGCTCGCCGGCGATTGCCAGACGCTCACGATGCAGCTCATCCAGATCAGCTTCTATCTGTGCGCGTTCTGCCTGAATGCGCACATTTTCACGAAAGAGCTGATGTCTGATATCCTCCAGCTCTCCCGGATCGCTTATACTTTCCAGCTTTTCCATAAATCTGTCCATAGTAGAATTGATCAATCCTTCTTATCAAACGACTCCGACTTGGATACATCCTCTCCCTCCGGAAAAGCAGCCTCAGCCGCCTCTTCGGGATCGGTATCAACGGCTTTACGCGCCTTAAACTTGTCAATAAGCTCAGGGATAAGATCAGCTATCTTGGATACGTTGCTGGTCTCCTTAACACTTATCATCCTGGCGTGTCCGTCCTGGATCATCAGCACCGCCGAAGGTGAAAGCTTTGCATTCATGCCTCCGAGTCCGCTGTCCTTCTTGCTGCCGTTAGCCTTATATCCGGCCCCTGCAGCCACACCGAAGGAAACATCTACAAGAGGGATTATAGTGGCATCCCCCACCTTGACAGGCTCGCCTATAACAGTCTTTGAGCCCACCAGATGCTCCATGTTTTTGATCAGAGAATCCATTACGTTTGAGATATTATTCTCAGCCATTTTTCTTCTTCTCCTCTCCTTCCTCTTCTCTCTTTAATCTCTTAATAAAAGCTTTGACTTTCTTATTTAATATGATAGCAAGTCCGTGGATCCCTATGGGAAGTAATAATACCCTGCCCTTAAGGGTCGCGTCAAAGTCAAAATATTTATCATCCTGATATGCGTTGATGATCACCTTCCCGCGCTTTCCGCGGATCAGCTCTATCAGCGGCAGTGCGTATACTTCATATTCATATACCTTAGCCACCGCAGCCGGATCATCATCAGCTATATTCACCATGGCATCAAAGCGTGTGGGCCTTACCGCCTTCAATATGGCGATCACATGTTTCTTTACATATTCATAGACCCATTCCGCACCTTCGCTGGTAAGCAGCCTGTGATAATATTCTATCTTTTCAAAGATATCGGTGATCTTCTGCTTTATAGCCTCAAGCTTCTCAAAAAGGGCTTCGCCGCCTTCTTCTATCATATCGGGAAGCTTATCCAACAAATCTTCCGTCTTGTCAAAAATCTCTTCAGCCCATTCAAGAAAAGGTTTTTTCTTCTTTTTTCTCTTTTCTTTTCCGGAAGGCTCTTTCTCCGCAGATCCTCCCCCGGCTTCCTCGTCTTTATCAGTATCCGTAACGGTATCTTTTTCTTCCGAAACGGTATCGGTATCCTCTTCCCGGGTCTTGTCAAAAACCGTTTCCGCTTCTTCTTCCGCAGCGGGCTTTTTCTTCTTTTTCCGCTTTGCTTCGGCTTCGGCCCTCTTTTTTTCCTTTAGACGCCGCTTTTCTTCCTTAAGCTTAGCCTTTTCGGCACGTTTCTTTTTATCGAAAAAACATATGCCCAGTATCTTAAGCTTTAAGTTGATGCCGCCGGAATCATAGGTCAGCAGCACCACAACGAAATGCAGAAGCCAGGTCACCTTTGCGTATGCGCTTATGCCTTCCTTTTTTTCGCCGTATACCTTATATCTGTAGGGTACCAGCACAATAAGCAGAAGCACCAGCAGCAGAAAGGCCAGGATGCATAAAAGCACTATCCCGATGATCTTTAATATGCTTAAAAATATCTCCATCTTCAGGCTCCCGCATGCTCCAGCGCAAAATATGCCAGATATAGCAGCGCCTTATCATAGTCCTCTGCCAGGCCAAGTATATGGATATCCCGTTCACGGTAATAACGCTGTTTAAGCTCACGGCTTTTGATGAATTCGGCGCTTCCGCCGGGGCTCTGGTATATCACATAGATATCCGGGACTATCTCCCCTTTCATGAAGGATTCGCAAAGCCTCATCTTCTTCTCTTTAAGAGCGCTGCTTACGTACAGGCCCGGATCAAAGGTAAACATAAGCCTCACCCATTCCATAAACGTGCGCGGTAGAGCCGCTGATAATCTTCGTAGGCTTCTTCCAATATCTGCTTCTCATTTACAAATTTCAGCAGGTGGTAAGCCTCATGGTATTTATAGTAGCCGGAATCACAGAAAAATTCTTCTCTCTGGGGCCTGGAATAATAGCTTCCGGATTTCATAAGATACCAGTGGACTTCCTTCTCCACCACATCTTCCGGTACATTAAAGCTGTAATCGCTCTTACCTATATACTTGACGATCTTCGCTTTAACGCCTGTTTCTTCCGCCACTTCCCTCAGAGCTGTCTGGGGATACTCCTCGCCCTTCTCTACCGTACCTTTGGGGAGAACCCAGCCCTCATATCTGTTCCTGTAATTCTTATACAGCAAGAGTATCTTGCCACGAAAGATCACCACACCACCGCAGCTGACTGCTTCGATCATACTGTAGTCCTCCTGTGGATGTGCACAATTGAAATTAGTATAGCGTATCTTGGCAATTTCTGCAAGAAAAATCAGAACACTGCATATATGTTTATATTAATTTACCAGTGTTTCTTTCAGCGGTGTCTGCAGGTACGCCACTTCACTTCAAAGGCGCCCGATGGCTGTACCTGCAGTCACCGCTCTATAGAATGTCATCTATTATAATAGAAAAATCCTCATGTTTATGAGGATTTTAATATCTTGTCTACTATTTCCTGAACTGATTGCTCATCGGTATCTATCACCACATCCGCGGCATCCTCGTATGCCGGCTCTCTCCCGGCAAGCATATCAGCGATACGCTGCTCCTTCTCAGCCTGATCTTTAGCGCCGGCTAAGAGCGGTCTGCTGGTATCATGGGAAAGCCGCTCAGCGATCGTCGAAGGCTTAGCCTTCAAGTAGAAAACCGTCCCCAGATCTTTCATGAGCTGCCTGTTTTCTTCTTTAAGGGGCATACCGCCGCCGGTGGATAAGATACCCTTAAAGCCTTCTTCCTTAAGGCTCTTTAAAAGGCGTGTCTCCCTGTCCCTGAAGTAAGGCTCCCCGTATTCCTTAAAGATATCGCTTATACTCATGCCGCAGAGGGCTGCTATACGTGCATCGGTATCCAGAAAAGTCAGTCCGCATTCCCTTGCCAGAGAGAATGCCACGCTGCTCTTTCCGGCTCCCATATAACCTATTAATACGATACTGTTCATAAAACACCCTCAACAAAAGATCCTTTGCTGCGCTCAGCTTGACTGAGCCCCGGTCTGACCGGAATCTGCGAGCATTTTCATCATATGCTCTATTGCAACGATATAGCCTTCAAGCCCCAGTCCCTTGATCTGCTCATTGCATACCTCGGCTGTAACCGAATGATGGCGAAATTCTTCGCGCTGCATGATATCCGATATGTGTATCTCTATCTTAGGCATGCTGACTGAAGCAAGAGCATCCCTTATTGCATAGGAATAATGCGTATAGGCGCCGGGATTAATTATGATGCCTTCGGTCTCATCAAAATATGCATCCTGTATGCGGTCAATGATGGCACCTTCATGATTGGACTGGAAAACCTCTATGCGTATATCCAGTTCTTTGGCTTTATTCTCGATCATCTTAAGAAGAAAGTCGTAATCCTCATTTCCGTATACTGCCTTTTCACGTATACCAAGGAAATTGATATTGGGTCCGTTTATGATAAGAAGTTTCATGAGTATTATCCTTTCAACAGTTCATCATAGATTTCCATCGCTACCTCATCAGGCACTTCAACATCATTCCATATCTCAAAGGAACGCACGCCCTGGAAGAGCAGCATCTTAAGCCCGTTATATGCGCGGTTTCCTTCCCGTGCCCCTTCTACGGCCTTCATAAATGAAGTTACCGGAGGATTGAATATAATATCCACGCCGGTCCTGCACAATTCGTAAAAACGTTTATCATCAATAAGGATATCATCCACATTGGGATACATGCCCACGCTGGTGGTATTAACGGCGATCCAGTCATCACCGCAGGTTTTCATGACCGTGACCAGATCCTCTGCCGATGAAGCGCAGGTCATATCGGCTTCGGGATAAAACCCGGCAAAATACTCCTGCATCTTAACGGCGTTTTCAAGAGTCCTGTTAAAGATCAGCAGTTTATTAACGCCGCTTTCCAGAATACCGCAGACTATAGCCCTGGCTGCGCCGCCCGCACCCAGTACCACCACATTTTTGCCTTTAAGGGAAACGCCGTCCGAATCAAGCGCACGTAAAAACCCCGGCATATCGGTATTATAGCCATGCCAGCCATTTGCTTCACGTTTAAGAGTATTTACAGCACCTATGCGTGATGCCATCTCGTCCTCTGCCGCAACAAATTCCCTTATAGCCTGTTTATGGGGAACGGTAACATTAAGCCCTTTTATCTTAAGGGCATACGCCCCCTCTGCAGCCGCACGCAAAGAATCCGGCTCTACGTCATACGCCAGATAACGCAGGTCCAGATCAAAATGCTCTGCCAGTCTGTTATGTATCAGTGGTGATTTGGAATGACCTACCGGATGCCCCAAAAGTCCCAGCAGTCCGGTATGTGCACTAATGGCTGCGCTCATCTTCCCAGCCTCTTTTCCAGAAAATAGACTAATTTTATGCGCCTCTCCAATACTCTTTTCAGATGTATATGAAAGGGCTCTTTTGCATTTATCCTGCCCACCAGAAGGCTGTGCAGTCCGCTGCGGTTGGCTCCCCAGATATCGGTAAAAAGCTGATCGCCTATGACCAGCACCTGCTCCCTCTTAAGCCCCATCTTTTTTACAGCCTCAAGATAGCCCCTGCTTCCAGGCTTGCCGGCTTTATATACATAGCCGCTGCCCACCCCGGCAGCAAAGCTCTTCACACGGGGCTCTTCGTTATTGGATACTATCTCCACTTTAAAGCCGCGCTTTTTAAGACGCTTTACCAAAAGCGCAGACTTAGCATCCGCAGGCGCATCATGGGGAACAAGAGTATTGTCGATATCAAAAATAATGCCCCTGTAACCGCGATCATGAAAGGATTCATAATCAACTTTGTAGGCATTTTTATAATATGTATCCGGATATAAATTCTTAAATATACTCATTGGCAGATAATACCATAAATATGCAGTTTTTTCAATCAAATTGTAAAAGCCTTTTATCTGGTCGACAGTTCGAAATAGAATTCAACGCCGTCATCCTTATTACATACGCCGTATTTCTGATGCATCGATTCCATTATAGCCTTTACTATCGAAAGTCCCAGGCCGCTGCCCCCGTATTCGCGGGTCCTGGCTTTATCCACCTTATAAAACTTCTCCCATAATCTTCCCAGGCTTTCCTCCGGGATGGGATTCCCGCTGTTGAATACACAGGTACGTATCTTATCTTCCTGACGTTCTACCCGGATAACTATCTCTTTCCTGCCGCTGCAGTAATGCACGGCATTCGATATATAGTTTCTCAGAACTTCTTCCACCTGGTATTCATCACCCCAGACAAAGAGTCCGGGAGCGCCGTTATAGATCATCTTTATCTCATTCTGCTCACACATCTGGGCAAAAGAATTGACACTGGCATTTATCAGCGCATCCAGATCAAAACGCTCTATGACCATGGCATCTTCACCGCTCTCCACCTGATTCAAAGAAATGAGGTATTTTACAAGATGGTTCATCTTGCGGGTCTCATCCATGATAACGTCGCAATAATAATCCCTGCTCTCCTGATCCTCTATGATGCCGTCCTTAAGGCCTTCCGCATATCCCTGGATCAGCGCGATAGGCGTCTTTAATTCGTGGGAGACATTCGCAAGGAATTCCTTACGTCTCTCATCGGCGTTCATCCTGGCTTCAACATCCCTCTGAAGCTCAATATTCGCAGTCTTTAAACGCCCTATATTATCCTTAAGACTGTCAGCCAGACTGTTTATATTCTCGCCAAGATCATCCATCTCATTATTGTAATGTCCGTTATACCGCACTTCAAAATCCATACCGGACATATGCTCGGAAACCTCAACCAGCGATTTTATTGGCTTAGTTATAGTGTTTGTCACCACCCAGATTATCACAGCAGCGATAAGCATTGCCACAACGCCTATGGTGAACAGATTTTTATTGGCTATACGCGCACTCTCCCTAACGCTTTCAAGCGCCGTCCTCACCATAAAAAAAGAATCGTCATCTAGATCGCCCCACAGTACCGCGTATTCAGCCTCCGTAGCCGGATCCCGCATATTGTATAAGCTGTACTGTTCATTTTCAATGACAACTTCTTTATCTAAAACATCACGTGAAAAAACGATATCCCTAAGCTGCCTGGATATCTGCCCCGGATCCTTGATATTTGAATATATTGTATTTGAAGAAGCGTCAGTCACGACAAAACTGACGTTGTAATTATTACAGAGCTCAATGATCTCGCTTTCAAAATCGGAATCACCGAAATCATCATTTTCATTAGCCTGATAAAGCCTGCTGTAGATTTCTATCAGATTATCTTTTTTATAATTCAGATAATTTAATTCAAGAAAGTAATCATTAAAAAAACAGAGTCCCCAAAAAGTGGCAACCAAAAGGACAACATAAGTCACCGTCATCTGGAACTTGAGCGTTGAAAATATGCTCCTGCATTTTTTCTTTTTCTCTTCCGGCATCCTTATGCTTCCTTCGTATCAAACTTATACCCAAGTCCCCAGATAGTATGGATATAATCCCCTTTGGGGCCCATCTTGCTGCGCAGCTTCTTAACGTGGGTATCGATAGTCCTGGCGTCGCCGAAATAATCATAATTCCAGACACTGTTTAATATCTTCTCTCTTGACAGGGCTATACCCTGGTTCTCCATAAAGAAAGTCAGAAGTTCAAATTCCTTGAAAGAAAGATCGATAGCGGCTCCGTCAACAAATACGGTATGCGCCACTTTATCCACTACCACTCCGCCCGCTTCAATGCGCGCATCTTCACTCATGCCCGTGCTGCGGCGCAGTATCGCCTCAACCCTGGCCACCAGAATCTTGGGGCTGAAAGGCTTGGACATGTATTCATCAACGCCCAGCTTAAATCCCAGCAGCTCATCCCTTTCCTCGCCGCGGGCAGTCAGCATGATAATGGGCACCTGCGAAGTCTTTCTTATCTCCTTGCATACTTCCCAGCCATCCATCTTTGGCATCATGACATCCAGTATAAGAAGATCGATATTATTATCGGCATAGAATATATCGAGAGCTGCGCTTCCGTCTTCTGCTTCCAGCACAGCATAATCATTCCTGACAAGGAAATCCCTGACCAGCTTCCTCATCCTGCTCTCATCGTCAACAACCAGTATACGTGCTTTTTCCATATGTGTAACCTCCGGGATTGTTAACACTGCATTATTAATGGTTAAATATACTTTTGTAAAGATCCTTCGCTTCGCTCAGGATGACACGCACTGTACTGTATTATCATTCTGAGGAGCGCAGCGACGAAGAATCTTTTTTAATAATAGTATATTATTATGTTCATTCTGTGAAATGAAAGAATTAATTTTGCTCTCTTTTAAGCTCCAGTTCTTTTTCCCTGATAAGTTCCTCACGTTCATCAAGTTCCTTTTCCCATGCAGCATACTTATCCTGGAGCACTCTCTCATAATTGAGTATATTGGGATTATCGCTGACCAGCGCTATCGCCAGCATTGCTATAAGAGCCACCACGAGAGCGGCAATGACTATGCCCATGGTGGTATTGTTATGTTTAAGCTTGCGGCTTCTCTTTTTTTCTTTTTTGAGATTATCCTTGACCTCGTTAATGAGCATGCGGTAGTGAGCCCGCTCACTCATATAATCCGCGGGAATGGGCGGAATGACTCCCGAAAGATCTTCCTTGCGGCTCTCGAGATAATTTCGCAGATGCACCAGATAGGAAAAGCCCTCTACCGTTTTGAAAACACGGTCTTCAAGGGCTTTTTTGTAAAAAGCCAGCACAAATGCCGGCCTTGTATAATCAAGCTGCTTCTCAAGGCGGGCGATACGCTGAGCTTCAACCCTTGCATCATCCGCCTCTGCAACCATTTCATAAGAATATATTCCCTGTTCGTAACGGGAAGCTTTTTCTTCTTCCTTAACTTCTGTATCTGCCATTATCCTTCTTACTTCTTATCAAGTACTTTCTTCAATTCGTCCATGAAAGTATTGATATCTTTGAATTCGCGGTATACCGATGCAAAACGCACGTAGGCTACGGTATCCAGATTCTCCAGTTTTTCCATTACGATCTCGCCTATCACAGCGCTGGGGACTTCCTTCTCTTCACGTTTGAAGACCTCTGTCTCCACCTCGTCTACCAGTCTGGAGATAGACTCTGCGCTTATGGGGCGCTTATGGCAGGCAAGCAGCACTCCGGCCTCTATCTTCTTACGGTCATATGCCTCACGGTTATCATCTTTCTTGATGACTATAAGAGGTATGGTCTCTACTTTCTCATAAGTCGTAAAACGCTTGTCACATTCATCGCAGACTCTGCGCCTTCTGATGGAAGCATTATCCTCAGCCGGACGCGAATCAACTACTCTGGTGTTTTCATGACCGCAAAAAGGACATTTCATAAGTTTTTTCCTCCGTTTCTTTAAAGAACAACCTTTAAAGATTATACCGAAATAAAAATCTTATGTCAACCAGTTTTCAGCCGAATTCTATTGTCCCCTTTTCGGCATCCATGCTCTTTATTATAGCCAGGGATTCAACTCTGATCCCTTTTTCCCTCAGTTCCCTGCCGCCTTCCTGAAAACCTTTTTCTATGGCTATGCCCACTCCCGCAACCTTTGCCCCGGCAGCAGCGGCTATATCCATAAGTCCGTTGATGGCGTTTCCGTTAGCCAGGAAATCGTCGATTATCAGCAGATTATCCCCTGCATTTATAAATCTTTTTGAAACCACAACATTATAAACCGTCTGATGTGTAAAAGACTTTACTTCCGTCGAATACAGATCCCCGTCCAGATTGATGGTCTTTGTTTTCTTTGCAAATACCACAGGGACATTAAAATACTGGGCCGCGATGGCTGCAATGCCTATGCCGGAAGCTTCAATGGTAAGTATCTTATCAACTTTCACATCACTGTAAAGTCTCTTCCATTCCTTACCCATCTCATTAAAAAGCTCTATATCCATCTGATGGTTTAAGAACGAATCTACCTTAAGCACATTTCCCGGTTTAACAACGCCGTCTTTTCTGATCCTTTCCTCAAGTAAACGCATAAGCCCCCTCCTTTATCTGTCTTCTCTGAAATATGCCTGGCCCAGTGCAGCAGGCGGCTGTTTCTCCCTGCTGTTGGTAAGGCTGGTAACTACCAGCACGATTATGGTCACCACATAAGGCAGCATCTTGAATATCTCCTGTGACGCCCTGGTAAGGCCGGGAATGTACAGGTACATCCAGTAAAGCACGCCAAAGAGATAAGCTCCCCATATGGCGTTCTTCGCTTTCCAGGTAGCAAATATTACCAGAGCCACAGCCAGCCATCCAAGTTTCTCTATACTGCCGTCATTTGCCCAGGTGCCCTTTATATAATCCATTACATAATATGCTCCGCCGAATCCGCAGATGCCCGCGCCTATGCAGATGGCCAGATACTTATTTAATGTTACATTTATGCCCGCAGCATCGGCAGCCTGGGGATTCTCACCCACGGTACGAAGATCAAGTCCTGCCGCAGTATGATGCAGGAAGTAGTTGACCACCAGTGCAAGTATTATCGCCAGATAAACCATAAATCCATAAGAGAAGAACAGCTTGCCCACAACGCCCAGATCCGCCAGCACGGAGATATTGCTCCTGAAAGCCGCCGAAGTAACAGGTACGGCTATCTGTTCAAATCTTCCCGCAAGGGTATTTAAGGATCCGCCGAAGAAATTCGCAACGCCGGAACCGAATATGGAAAGTGCAAGACCCGTAACATTCTGATTGGCCCTTAAGCTTATGGTGAGAAAAGCATATATCAGTCCGCCCAGCGCCGCACCGATAAAGGATGCCGCCAGCGCAAGTATCACGCAGATCACAGGCGACGGGTTCTGTGTACTTCCCTCATAAAGGAATACCGCCACCAGCGAGGAGATACCGCCCAGATACATTATGCCCGGAACGCCCAGGTTCAGGTTTCCGGCTTTTTCCGTTATTATCTCTCCGACGCAGCCGAACATTATGACCGTGCCAAAGAATACCGCTGCCTGGAACAAAGAGATAAAGCCCTCCATATCAGTTCTCCTCCTTTTCTTTTTTACCGCGCATGATCACACGGAAATTGATGAAGAATTCGCTGCCCAGGATAAAGAACAGGATGATACCCGTGATCATCTCCGATGCATAGCTGTTCAATTTGCATTTGGAAGCTATCTCACCGGCTCCGCTCTGTAAAAATGCCAGAAGCAGGGATATCAGAAGCATCGTAGCGCTGTCAAACTTGGCAAGCCATGCCACTATGATGGCGGTAAAGCCTCTGCCGCCTGCAGTAGATGTGGATATGGTATGCGATGCGCCTGCAACAGCCATAAATCCGGCAAGGCCGCAAAGCGCTCCCGACACCAGCATGGTCCTGATAACAACCCAGCCTACGCTGATACCGGCATAACGCGCAGTATTTTCCGATTCACCCACAACCGAGATCTCATAGCCGTGCTTGGTATATTTGAGATAAACAAACATAAGCACTGCGAGCAAAAGAACCAGCACCACGCTTATAAAGTAACGGCTGCCGAACACTGCCGGGAACCAGCCTTCCTGGCCGTTCTGGTTTATGATACCTACGGTATTTGATCCGAAGGGATTCTCCCACTTTGCCACAAAGAAGGAAGTCAGCTGTATCGCCACATAATTCATCATCAGGGTAAAGAGGGTTTCGTTGGTATTATATTTTGCCTTAAATATTGCAGGCAGCAGGCCCCAGAGAGCCCCCGCTATGGCGCTCCCCACAAACATGATCGCAAACAATAATACCGGAGGCAGAGGCTTTAAGTATATCATGCAGCCCGCCGTAACAATGCCTCCTATGAGCACCTGGCCTTCCGCGCCGATGTTCCAGAAACGCATCTTAAATGCAGGCGCCAGTCCAATGGCTATGCAGGCAAGCATCATCATCTCTTTAACGGTAGCCCAGACCCTGGTCTTAGTTCCGAAGGCTCCTTTGATCATGGTACTGTATACTTCCAGGGGATTAATGCCTGTTATCGAGAATATCAGCAGACCGCACACGATAAGCGCTATGGCCAGGCTTATGAGTCTGACCGCTATCTTCTTTCCCACAGGCATCACATCACGCTTAGCCAGCCTTATGAAAGGTTCTTTCTTCGCTGCCGCCATCACTTATTCTCCTTTCCGCCGCCGTAAGTCGTCATCAGCCTGCCTATATCTTCTTTCTTCGCACTCTTTCCATCCAGTATGCCGCTGACCCTGCCGCCGCACAATACCAGTATGCGGTCACACAGTTCCATCAGCACATCCAGGTCCTCACCAACATATATGACAGCCACGCCGGATGTCTTCTGCTCATTCAAAAGCCTGTAGATGGTATAGGAAGTATTGATATCAAGACCTCTTACGGCGTATGCAGTCATCAGCACCGCGGGGGAAGCCGCTATCTCACGTCCCACCAGTACCTTCTGCACATTACCGCCGGACAAGCGCCTTACCGGAGTCGATATGCCGGGAGTCACGACTTTAAGCTCTTTCAGTATCTGTTCCGCCAGCTCCTTAGGTTTCTGTTTATCGGTAAAGATCGAATTTCCTTCGCTGTAATCCTTGAGCATCATGTTTTCCGACATACCCATGGAACCAACCAGTCCCATGCCCAGACGGTCTTCCGGAACAAAGGAAAGATGCACGCCCAGCTCCCTGATCTTCCTGGGAGTGAGCCCTATAAGCTCACGGGACTTCTCATCTTCCGGTGAATAGTATTCTATCGAAGCACCGGGCATCGTATTCTGAAGTCCTGCCACTGATTCCAGCAGTTCCTTCTGTCCGTTTCCGGAAACGCCGGCTATGCCCAGTATCTCGCCGCTGAAAGCCTCAAAGTTCACATCATCCAGCATCTTAACGCCGTCGGCGTTATAACAGCTCAGATGCTCAACCTTAAGCCTTAGTTTCTTATCTTTAACCTCCGGCCGTTCGATGTTAAGTTCAACCTTTTCGCCCACCATCATTTCCGTAAGGCTTTCTTCCGTAGCATCCTTTGTAGCTACCGCGTCGATATAAGCGCCTTTGCGCAGTATCGCCACCCTGTCGGATATGGAAAGCACCTCATGGAGCTTATGGGTTATGATCACGACGGTCTTTCCGTCTTTTTTCATATTGCGTATAACGGAGAAGAGTTTCTCCGTTTCCTGGGGCGTAAGCACCGCAGTAGGCTCATCCAGGATCAGGATATCCGCCCCGCGGTATATTACCTTTATTATCTCAAGCGTCTGTTTTTCAGACACACTCATGTCATAGACTTTTTTATCCGGATCCATAACGAATCCGTACTTGTCACAGATCTCCCTTATCCCCGCAGCCACAGAGCGCAGATCAAAGTGTCCCTTCTGTTTGATACCCACCACCACGTTCTCCGCGGCAGTAAAAACATCCACCAGCTTAAAATGCTGATGGACCATACCTATCCCGCAGGCAAAAGCATCCTTGGGATCCCTGATATTAACGGTCTTGCCGTTTACCTTTATCTCGCCGCTGTCCGGATAATAAATACCGGAGAGCATATTCATCAAAGTAGTCTTGCCGCTGCCGTTTTCCCCCAAAAGAGATAAGATCTCTCCCTTATAGATATCCATGCTGACATTATCGTTTGCCAGCACTTCACCGAAGCTTTTTGTAACATTGCTTAAAGAAATGACCGCTTCACTCATGATAACCCTCTTATAAAGAAAATGGGGAGTGCGTAAACACTCCCCGTATTTTTAATGTTTAGTTAAGTTCTGTGATACCGTCTATGCGGAGTGAAAAAGCAGGTGCGGAAATATGCTCTGATTCATGGAAATATCCGTCACTTATGCACTCAAAGCCGTCATCTGTCTTGAAGCTGTCAACAGGTGCGCCGCCAACGGTAAACTTGGAAGTATCAAATACATGCAGTGATCCGCTCTTTATAGCAGCCTCAACCTCTGCTACCTTTTCAGCAGTGCCTGCAGCTACGGAATCGCCCAGCTTGGTGATGCCAACTGCATCCTGCGCATATCCCTGTGCCCAGTTGGTATCGATCTTCTGTCCTGCCAGAACCTGCTCAAAAGCATGGGTATAATATACAGACCAGTTGTTTGTTGAAGAGGTAAGCGCTGCTGTAGGTGCTACGCCAAGCATATCAACATTGTAACCTACGGAATATGCAACCTTGCCGGAAGCCAGAGCAGCCTCAACAGCGGTAGGTGCGCCTGTAGAATCGGCATGCTGTCCGATGATCACGCAGCCGTCAGCCATAAGTGCATTTGCAGTCTCACCTTCCTTGGTGATATCGAACCAGGAATTGGTATATTTAACTTCCATTGATACATTCTGGTATACACTCTGTACGCCCAGGAAGAATGCGGTATATCCGGAAACCACCTCTGCGTAAGGATATGCGCCTACATAACCGATGAGCACGTTTCCGTTTGAATCATAGTTGTTTGCGCTCAGCTTATTTTCTGCAACAAGCTCAGCTACCTTCATGCCTGCTACAACGCCTGATACATAACGGCTCTCATAGATATTTGTGAAAGCGTTTGAGAAATTGTTAAGACCGCTTGCTGCCGCAGTATCACCTGTCATGGAAACGAACTGTACTTCGGGATACTCGGAAGCTACCTGCTGCATAAATGACTGATGTCCGTAGCTGTTTGAGAATACAGCGCTGCAGCCCTGATCAACAAGGTCCTTTGCAGCTGTCTCGCAGCTTTCATCCTCGGGTACGGAATACTTCCAGATGATGTTCTCCTCACCGATGCCGGTTGCTGCAGCAGCCTTCTTGATACCCTCGATGTGTGCGTAGGTGTAGCCTTCGTTCTCATCGCCTACAAGGATCGCACCGATCTTAACTCCGCCGGCTGATGCATTACCGCCGTCGCCATTGCTGCCGCCATCCGTAACTGCTTCTCCTCCGTTTGTGCAGGCTGCCATCGAAAATACGGTAATACCTGCCATCAAGATACTCATTATCTTCTTTTTCATAATTTCCTCCTTGATTAAGTTGTAATATGGAAACAAAATGTATATTACAGCAAAGAAATACCCGTGTAAATAGTCAGTTTTCAAAATAAAAAAAGGGAAAAACCCCTTTTTTCATAAATAATGACTATACCATTTTTCGGTAGCATTAAGCACATCGATCAGTTCGTCCACATTGTCCGCATCCACATGCCAGCCGAACCCCTGCTCATACAGCCGCTCATCCACGGTACCGTTATTAAAGAAATCTATCAGTATATCTCCGACCTGCGCAGTATAATGGCTTGGATCGGTATAATTGGAATAATCCACCGTAACGTCATTTACGCCGCTGAAATTGTAATAATCGGTGATCTGCGCCAGTTCCCGCATGAATTCCTGGTATCTCTGGGGCTTAGATGCCACATAAGCCTTAAACAGCATAGGATGCAGAAATACTACAAGCTCTATGTCATTCTCATCGCATATTTCCTTAAGTTCTTTCGTACATTCCAGAACTCTATCAAACTGCTCATCCGCATCAGGCGAGTCGCCTATACTGGGCTGTGACCAGGCCCCGATATTATAATCCATTCCCGGCAGATCATAATCCATAGACCAGCCATATTCATAAAAGATCTCCTGAAAATTCTCTTTACTCTGATGTTTTAAGCTGGTATTCAGCGACTTAAAGGTATTAGCCGTATCCAGATGATCCAGCCAGAATTTTACCGGGTTTGCCCGGGCGTATTCATAGCTCTGGCGCATAGGATCATCCTCCCTGCCTCTTACATCCATGGTATAAGACATACTGTCGAGACCGACGTAGATCTTTTTGATATTCACCCCGTCAGCGATCATGGTCTTCACATTATCCAGATGCTCCCAGACGGCCGCCGAAGAATAGGTCATGTTATAGCACTTCTCTCCCTCAAGCTTTTCCGTATGTATCGAAGAAACCCTGGAGCTGCCGAACATATAACTGTCAAACTTCTGCGGATTATCCAGTATATAGACCATCTTGATATAATTCTTATCCGGCTCCACACCGTTATCCCTTATATCAAGCGGATGAAACACATTATACGGATCCACCAGGATACAGAAAAGCAGAGTAAAGGCTACGCAGGCCGCGCCCCATATCAATGCCCTTATTACAAATTTTTTCATATCACCTTTCTTCATTCAGACCTCTAAAACTGGAAGTAAACAAATTCAGCCTTTGACGACGCCTTAAACAGCATTATGATAAGCAAAAGTCCCGCATAGACCGTATATCTTACAGCCTTCGGTTTCTCACTGATCCAGGCGATAACATCCGTCTTAAGCGAAGCATAGTCGTATACGGCCAGCAGTAAAATGGTGAAGGCTATCACTATCGAAGGCAGAAGCCACAGTTCCAGATTATTCTTGAAATACGCTGCGCTGCCAAAGCCCTCAAAAAGATGCGTTATCGAATAGACTCCGTCCGATACAGACTGCGCGCGGAAGAATATACAGGACAGGGTAAAAAGCGAAAAAGTAACTATCGTGGCTATTACCGCTCCTATCTTGTTCTCCCTGAATTTTTTTAACGGCTTTTTGAAAATATTCTCCAGGATCTGGAATATACCCTGTGAAACTCCCCAGATGACAAAATGCCATGCAGCACCGTGCCATAGACCGCTGGCCGCAAAGACCACCAGCCAGTTAAGATATTTGCGCAGCAGACCCTTCCGGCCTCCGCCCATGGGAATATACAGATAATCGCGAAACCATCCTGAAAGAGATATATGCCAGCGTCTCCAGCATTCCTCCACGGACTTTGAAAAGAACGGGCTGTCGAAATTCTTCATTAGTTTGATACCGAAAAGCCTGGCTGTACCGATGGCAATATCTGAATAGCCCGAAAAATCACAATATATCATTATCGAAAAGAATACTGCGCCTATTATCAGATCTATACCCGTATGGCTGTGGATGTCTCCGTAGAGACGGTCTATATAGGGAGCCAGTACATCCGATATCACAAGTTTTTTATAATATCCCCAGGCCATAAGCTTAAGCCCGTAGGTTGCTTCTTTATAATCAAAGACGTGTTCCTTTTTGATCTGCGGGAGCAGATTGGTACTGCGCTCTATGGGGCCGGCCACAAGCTGCGGGAAAAAGGAAACAAAGGCCGCATAAGTAACGATATCCTTTTCCGCTTTGGTATCTCCCCTGTAAACATCTATAACATAACCGACGGTCTGGAATGTATAAAAGGAAATACCCACGGGAAGTATCACATCTATTAAAAGCGTACCATTTGAGATATTAAAACCCTGAAGAAAACTGCTGATGCTCTCACTCAGGAAATTGAAATATTTGAAATAAAACAGGAGTCCCAGACAGCCCAGACAGTTTAACGCCACTAAGAACTTCTGCATCTTAATGCCGTCATCTTTTTCCTTATACTTTGCTATCCCCACAGCACACAGATAAGATATAAGGATTATCGCTATGATCAGCAGCAGATACTCTGCCTTCCACTGCATGTAAAAATAAAAACTGGATAACATAAGAATATGCGGTCTGAAGCGCTCCTTGCACACCCAGAAAACCGCAAATACTATGATAAGAAATATAGCAAATTCAAGCGAATTAAATAACATCCCAAAAACCGTCTAAAAAGCTGACAGGTGCAAAGCACCTGCCATTGATCGTGGACCTGAGGGGAATTGAACCCCTGTCCGAAATACCCGCCATTGCCCTTCTACTATCATAGCCGGTGATCAGACATTCCCTCTGCCGTTATGTCATCGGCAACGTAACGGTTTCAGTAGCTTCATAGATCTGCCATATGCTCAAAGCTTTGCATATGCGTTTCCTGCAAACCGACGCCCTTACCCCAATGTGCAGGTGCACTGGGAAGGACGGGCTGCCCTTAGGCAGCCAGTGCTAAATTATCTTCAGCGTTTAGTTTAATTTTGGGTTTAACGCACTCCTGCGGATAGCTTCTTCAACTTAAAACGCCCCGTCGAAACCTGTCAGGCCCTTTATAGTAAACGCAGTGGATATTGCGTTTATTATTATATATTATGGCATAAATATATGCTTATAACAACAGGTAAATACAGCTCATCAGTAGACACCTCATCCGTCAGTCCTTCGGACTGACACCTTCCCCTCGGGAGGGGAAGGCTTAAAGATTCTTCACCTTAAAGTCACGCTCGAGTTCGCGTCTCGCATCCTTCTTCGCGATGTCCTGACGCTTGTCGTA
>CAMVRS010000019.1 GCA_947169935.1 uncultured Lachnospiraceae bacterium | reverse complement strand
CCCTGTCACGCTTTATGCAGGATGGCTGGATGCAAGCAAGACATACTATAAGGTGAAATTTGATCTTAACGGTCATGGCGATGCAGCAGATCTTCCTAAGGAGCAGTTGGTCGAAAAGGGACAGAAGGCAAGCGCACCTGCATTTAATCCTTCTGCAGTCGATTATATCTTCAAAGGATGGAGTACCGAGAAAACAGGTACGACGGTTTATAATTTTGCAACTCCCGTAGAGAGTGACCTGACCTTGTATGCGATCTGGGAGCCTGAAAAGATATTCTATACCGTTACCTTCGATCTGAACGGTAAGGGAAGCAGCTTTACCGAAAAGGTAGAAGAAGGTAAGCCTGTTGAAAGACCTGCTGTTGACCCTGAAGATTCAGAGTATGCCTTTACAGGATGGTTCAGCGATGCGGAATGCAAGACTGTATATGACTTTGCCACCCCTGTCACTGCAAATATAACTATCTATGCAGGCTGGGCGCTTAAGCAGTCAGCGCTTAATCCTGTACCGGTCATTACTGCGGCTACTGATAAGCTTACACTTGTTAAGGGACAGAAGTTTGATATGCCTGAAACAGGCTGGACAGTGGCTCCGGAGTCCAAGAAATTCGTGAGCATTTCCAAGAAGGGGAAATTAACTGCAAAGAAGGTGACCGCTGACGGTCAGCCTGCTAAGATCACAAACGGTACCAGAACAATAGAGCTTAAGATAGTTCAGCCTGCGTTTACCGTTAAATCTTATAAGATCAACGGCGGCTGGGCTGAAGCTGTAAGCTTTAATCCCGGCAGCAGTGATCTGCCTGTAGCATACTACAGCAGCAATCCTAATACTGTATCTGTCAGTACAGAGGGACAGCTATACGGAAACAATGACGGATCTGCAACCATTACCGCTTATGTTAACGGTAAAGCATATACGGCAAAGGCAACATGCAAGTTGGAGCCCCAGCTTCCCAGCCGTCAGTTCTGGATGACAATAGGCGGTAAGGCTACTCTTAAGATCAAAGGTGTTAAGATCGATAAGTGGGAAGCAGTAGATCCCGATATAGTAGAGGTTAAAGGGAATAAGATCAAGGGATTAACCTCCAATTCCACCTATGTTATCGGTACGGCAAAGGATGGTACTCAATACAAGGTAGAAGTATTTGTACAGGATCCTGCTATTACAAATACCAAATTTGCTGCAGCAAATAAGACGGCGACGAAGTATAACATCACCCTTAAAAAGGGAGAAAGTGAAGCGGTTACCTTCCTGGCTGTAGGACAGAGAGTGATGTTTAAGAGCAGCAAGGGTGAGTTTGCCTATGTTGATGAGAATGGTATCCTTCGTGCACAGAAGGCAGGCAAGAGCAAGATCACATACAAGATCTACGGAAAGACCTATACCATCAATGTTACGGTAACCGAATAAATGTATGAGATAATACATTGAACCAGGAGGCCGGGGGATTGCTCCCCGGTCTTTTGGCTTAATGTAATCTTGCGCAAGCATTATCAAGGGTGTATGATAAATTCTGTAGTAATTTTGCTACGTATAATTTTATGAGGAGGCAATCATGAAGAAATTCCAAAAACTATTGGCAATTTTGCTGACTGCAGTGATGTGTGTCGGCACGCTTGCGGATACGGGATTTACCGTATTTGCGGCAGATGATGCGGATGACGCTGTGTCGGAAGCTCAGGCAGAAGACGGACAGGACGACGCGGCTGTCGAAGAGGAGGCTGCTTCAGATGCGGCAACCGTGGAAGAGGATGATCCGGCAGATGATGAGCCGGCGCTGGACGGCGGTACAACAGTTAATGTATTAATTGTTAACGGTGTTGACCTGAAAGGCAAAGAAGGAAAGGCTTTAAATGCAGACGGAAGTGCTTTTACAGGTAATGTCAATGACGCTAATGCATCATACATGCGTTTTGACAATGACAAAGAAACCAGGCTTACGCTGCATAATATAAAACTTAACGGTGACTGTCAGCACGGTATAGAGTTTAAAGGTGATGCTCTTTACGTAGATGTCATCGGAAACTGCGAAATAAAAGTAACAGGAAAAAACAATAGTGTGAGCTACGGTGTTTATACCTATGACTGGGGTAATGTGACCTTCAGAAGTACCCTGGATGCTGAAGGGAAAAGGGTAAAGGGAACGCTGGAGATCAAACCGGTTACCCATCCCAATGCAAAATGGGGAGGATCGATATATTGCAAGGGAGGAAATCTGGCATTTGAAACCCGTACATCGGATTCGGATACAAAGATCGACTGGATGGACAACAATGAGAGAGGTCTGAAGGTAGTAGCCGATGCCGGCGAGGCAGAAAGGTCAAGTACAGGCGGTGAGATTGAATGCAAATATGATGTCAAAGTAACAGATGCATACGTTCAAGTGTATGCATCAGGACTTAACGGTTATTATAGTGGTATTGAATGTTCTCAAAAGTTAAACATATATTCAGGATTAGTAATAACATATGTGGATGCATTTGAAACGGGATCTGAGTCTGTGGCTGTTGCTATCCGTGCAGGAGGCGATATCTATATCGGTGAAGATGCGTATGTAATTGCTGATGGCGAAATGCTGGATACAACCCGTGAGGGAAGAGGTATCAGTACCCCGGGCGGCAAGATCACCGTTAAGGGAAAGCTTGATGCGGCTAGCAGCGGAGGCGATCTTCCCATATATGCAGGCGGGAATGTTGAACAGACTATCATACTTGACGGAACAGCAGTAAACATACCGGAAGAAGGTATAGATGATAAGACTAAGAAAACGATAACTGCCTATAATGGAGATGCGGTTGATCGTGTAATTATTGAAAAAGGGCAGTACTATGATGTGTGGGTAGCAGGATATCGTCTGGCTACATGGAATCACGATTATCTTATGGGCGTAGATGGTATAGGAGAGGAAGCAGGTTTTGATCCGGAAACAGGTACTCTTACATTTAAAAATGTAAATGGTATCTCATACCGTACCGGAGCTGCTCCCAGTGCTCCTTCGAATAAGCCTCTTATTTATACTAAGATACCCCTGACTGTCAGCGGCAATGCCACGATAAATTATAACAACGATATAATTTGTGCTGATAAGGCGGCGATAATTATTCGGGGACAATTCAATCTTACTTCCGATAACGACCCTATTTATGTAGCAGCAGCAAAGCTAACGATAGACGGCGCCGATACAAGTATTAATGCAGAGAGTAAGAAGAGGAAAGCAATCAACTGTGGAATGGACGGATCGGCAATAGTGATCAATAACGGGATAATCAATGCTAAGGGCGGCTCAGCCGGAATCTATTGTGACGGAAATATCGAGATTAACGGCGGTGAAGTTACCGCAAAAGCAACTGCTGACAGTGAGGCATATGCCTTTAAGGGCTTCGGAGATAACAGAGAGATAAATATTAAGGAAGGTCTTGATATTGTTATACCGGAGGGAGGCAAAGTAAAGGTTGTAAAGGATTCTTATAATATAAATGTAACAACAGTTGTAGACGGAAACGATAACGTTGCGAAAGAAGTAAAGATCGCCGAAAAGAAATACGATCTGTGGCTTGGCAATACCCAGGTTACGTCTACGAATAAGGGCGATATACTTGGCGACGGTAAGGCAAGCTTTGATCCGGATACATGGACACTGACATTGAACGGCCAGATGTTTATTCCCGGAAACCACGCAGTTACCGGTTTGGGAGCAGCGTTGATCTATTCGAAACATGCGCTTAACCTGGAAGGATCGGCATCATTCGACACGGAGTATAATGCGATAGTTATCGATAGCGGTTATCCTCTCGACGAATCCGTTATCAACGGTGATTTTTCCTTCAAAACCGGGAACAGAGGAATATTCTCAAACTCGATCGTAAGCATTAAAGGCAGCGGGAAGACAGTTACCATGGATACTCCTGAGGAGTGTATCAACTGCTATGTTTTAGGTATCTATGATGCCAAAGTTGAGCTGGCCAGCAAAAACAATGGTGCCATTATAGCTGAAGTTGCAATGGGACTTGAGAACTGTGACCTGACAGCAGAAGGTAAAAATGCGGCGATCGCTGTTTTTGATAAGGGTGAAAATGCTATAGTATTAGCCGAAGGTCTGGAAATAATCGAGCCTGAAGGCGGGGAAATAGCTGCTGAATCCACCTTTACAACAATCCATGATTCAAATGGCAATATGGCTGAAAAAGTACGTATCGCCAAGGCGTCAGCAAAATACCACCCTTCACCCATGAATCCCGTTCCGGAAGGACTCGATGAAGTTACAGAGCTTACTCTGGTAAAAGGACAGAGCTTTATGATGCCCGGCAGCGGCTGGAAGCCGGTTGATAATAAGGTGGATAAGAAATACGTGTCCTTAAATAAAAAAGGCAAACTTAAAGCAAAGAAGGTTACCGAAAGCGGCAAGCCGGCAAAGATAACAGACGGAAACCGCACCATAGAGATCACTATCGTACAGCCTGCATTCAAGGATAAAAAGCCACTTAAGCTGGAGTCACATGGAACGCTGGGATTAGTATCTCTTGAGTTCTCAACAGGAAGTGACGACCTGCCTGTATGGTTTAGCAGCAGTAACCCTGATGTTGCATGTGTATATGGTGACGGAACCGTATGGGCAAGAACAGCAGGCAGTACAACGATCACTGCATATGTAAACGGAAAGGCATACACAAAGAAGGTACAGGTTAAGGAACCTGAACCTTTAAGCACGCGTTATATCCACGCAAATGTTAATGTTAAAAAGACTCTTAAGGTCAAAGGCTTTAAAGTGGCTGAATGGGTGGTATCGGATACGGATAAGGCTTACTTTGAGATCAAAAAGACTTCTGTCAAGCCCCTTAAGACTGGCAGTTACGTATTGACAGGTCTGGATAAGGCAGGTACTCCCGTATGCGGCGTGGTACTTATAGTGGAAAATCCTACGATCACAAGTGCGGTGATCAAAGAGACGAAACCGAATTCGAATAAATACCAGCTCAATACGGATGCGGGCAGTATTGTTTATCTTACATTTGACTATATGGAAGATCTTGTGACCTTTAAGTCCAGCAACGGAGAAGTGGCGTATGCGGATTACAATAAAGACGAAAAGCTTGTTTTATATGCCCAGAGCAAAGGAAAGTGTAAACTTACTACGAAGATCAACGGAAAGACAATAACCATCAATGTAAATGTTGACTGACAGATTGACCGGGCCGGGGAGAGATCCCCGGTCTGTTCATAACGGTAATGAAAAAGGGACGTGCTAATTGGCACGTCCCTTTTTTCGATGGCAGGAAGCTGTTTTGCTGTGGTTGCTTATTTGGCAAAATTATAGTAAAATCAGGGTTTAGTGCATATAAACACACATGAGGGAGGGAGAAAAATGCAAAAATTCTTTACACGAAAAAGGAGCCTTGCGCGTAAAGCTGCCGCAATGATGTCCGCAGTTATGCTCTTTACGTCCGAGGCAGGCGCATTCCTGGGAAATACAGCCGTAGTAAATGCAGAGGATGATGAAGTTAAGGAAGACGCAGCAGATGAGAGCGGAGTAATAAGTGCTACAGACGGCGCATTTTCCGTAGCAGTATCAAAGCTTCAGTACGGTGAGGATGGAAGCAATGCAAAGGGCAATTTGGATGCCATTTTCGCACCGAAACTGGTTTCTGACGGAGCAGAGCTTAAGCTTGGCACGGACTATACCACAAGCTATAAGTTCTTTGCGGATAAGGAAGCAGCTCTGGCAGTAACTGCAGATACTTTCGATACAGCAGAAGGTCTGGTGCTTTCCGAGGTACCCGCAGGCACAACTATTTATGCTGTAGTTAAGGCAGCAGCAGCTGATGCAGATCATATTGTGTCCGCAGAAGTTACCGTAGCAAAGAGAGTAATAAGCTTAAGTTATGAGGCATCTGCTGATGCGGCTATCGAAGGCCGTGATGTGGCAGAGGACGGAAGCTATGTGATAGCGGAGGATGAAGTTGATTACAGCGGTTTTGACCTGGATATCGCAGACGGTTTTGCTTATGAGCTTAATGCAGAGGCAATGCTTAGCGGCGATGTGGTCCTGGATCTTTCAGATGTGGATCTTTCAGCCGACAGTTACAGCAGCGTACCCATGGAGGTGAAACTTGATCCCGTTTATGATGATAACTATGAGCTGGATAAAAACATCCATGGCGAATATTACATCTTAAAGGCAAAGTACTATGTAGTATTTACCGCTAACAATAACGGTGAGGTATTCACAAAGACATATGAGTTTAATTCGTATGATTTTAAAGGGACAGCAAGCGATCTGCTCTTTATGCTGGGCAAGACCGATGAAGTGCTGAGCGAAACTGACGGGGAGTACACCCTGGGCGGTTTTATAGACACAAAGACCGATCATCTTATGGGCTGGACGGTATATACCGATGGTTTCAATGCTAAGAATGATAATTATACCTCGGGATCATACGAATCTACCGTCAATGTTAATCCTGATGCGTCAACCTATGATTCTTCAGGAACCGGAAAGTTTTTCGAGCTGAGCGGAAAGAAGGATTATCTGTTTGTGGCTCAGATCAGCAAGGCGGCAGCTGAAAACCTTTATGTTTCCGCTATCCCTGCCGTTTATTATGATACACGTGCCCATGTGGCTCTGGGAACAAAGGTTAACGGAAAGAAACAGGCGGCTGATCTGCGTATCAAGGTGAATTATAGCAATAGCGGCAAGATAAGCGATGTTTGTGGATCCACTGAACTGAAACCTGATACGGACTACACAGTCAAGTATTTCAACAATACTGATGCATCCATGTCTGTCAGTGAGGATGGCACCTATGTTCCCTTAAAGACAGGAGACCGGCGTCCACGTGCAGAGATTACCGGAAAGGGCAGATACACAGGTTTTTCAGCTACGGTTTATTTTGATATACTTCCCGTCAATATGGGGGAATATGAGTATAAATATGATTACATCCATGAAAACAGCAGCAACTATGACGGATACAATAACGGACACGATAGCGATGATAACATGGACGATCCTTATACTTATATATATTCCTCTGCTGCTTCGGTGACCGGTATCAGCAAAGATACCTATGTATTAAAGAACGGAAAGATCAGAGGTATCAATCCCAGGCTCACAAAGTATTACTATACCTACGGTACCAATAACAATAAGTCCACATATACTACTTTAACCCTTAAATCAGGCACCGATTACACCCAGGAGATCTGGAAATGGAATTTTGAAGATAACTGCTGGGATCCTACAGAGCTGACCGATCCTAATAAGATCAACGCTGAAGGCGATTATCTCATGGTATTCAGGGGTATAAATAACTATTGCGGAGCGGTTTTCGGAGGGTATAAGTATGATCAGTTCGCAAGCGGCAGGGATACCGACGGATTCGTTAATCCTTCACATGACCCTTCAGTATTGTGCCAGTTCCGAGTATCGGATACCACGAATTATGATATGGAATACGCTACCATCAGCATAGGAACCAAGTCTGTTAAGTGGGACGGCGTTGGCCGTGATTCTGCAAGCTTCAATATCGTTGTAAAGGATAAGAGCAGGAAAGAACTGGAATACGGCAAGGATTATACCGTTAGCTTTGTTGCAAGATACAGCAATGCTAACGGAAAACACGCCGGACAAGTGATAACCGCTTCCAATATCTACACCGTACGTGTAGTCGGAGCGGGAGATTATTATAATGCAAAGAACGGAAAGACAGTAACCATACAGGGACTTAAGCTCAATAAGAAGTTCTTTACCATAAACGGGTCCAGCTGGGATATATCAGAAGCAGGAAATAAAGCGGGACTGGTTAATAATGATAAATCTAATAATTATTATGTAAGTTCTTCTATATCTTACAGCGGCAGTAAAAAAAATCTGCTCATTGGTGGTTCGGGCCGTTGTGGACAGGCTATCGATCCTGCCGGCATCGTAAAGGTTCCCATAAAGCAGACAAAGATACAGCTTAAGGAGGCTATAAAGAAAGGCTATATAAGCTTTACAGTTTCCGATAACGGCTTGTTCAATATCAAGGGAGCTGTACCTGACAGTATAGGATGCGTGAGCGGTAAGGATAGACCGTTAAGCTGGAACTGTTACAGTCTCTACAGCGGATTCACCATACAAATAGATGTGCGTGATCCCGAGACGAATTATTACCTGGGTTATGCATCTATAAGATTTACGTTCAGTAACAATACTAAACTTGGAAAGAAAGCAAAGGTTACAGCCACCGTTACCGGAGGCAACTGTCTTACCGGAAGCGCTGAGATAGGAACTTATACAGTAGGCGTCATGGAATTGTATTATATGCCGGTATATAACAATGTTAACCCTTATCCGGGCAGTATGGACAATTCAACTGTATACTCGGTCGTTACTGATGCTCCCGCTTCAAAGGGCAGTCTGGATAAGCCCAATGTAAAACTCTATCAGGTTTATCGTGATAAGAACGGCGACTGGAAGTCTGCACCTCTTTCAGCCAAGCAGTATACTGTCAACAAAGGTGAAGAGCTGGGCAGCAATCATATCGCAGCCAATACCTATATTACAAACGGAAAGATAAAAGATTTCGACTTTAAACCGAATTATAAGGATGTAGGAGTATACAGCGGTGTATTCGCACTTTATAAGGCAAAGATGACCCCTGCTGATATAAGCGCGATCACTATCAGTGGTACGGAATACAAGGTAAATAATGGAGTTGTCGACAGCGCTTTTGAGCCTGTATTCACCGGATGTTCCATTAATCCCGATGTGACCGATGTGACTGCAGCTAAGGCGGTGCTGAAGATCGGTGAAGAATTTGAACTGGGCTATGGTACCAATACTGCAGCAGGCGATAAGGGCGGTTCCTTAATGATCATGCCATTTTATAATGAGGATAAAGACAGCTATGAGTATGGAGGAACTGTTACGTTGAGCTTTAAGATAACTCCGGCGGAAGGAATAGCATTGTAAAACCGGTCTGCGGAATGAAGAGGGGACGTGCTAATTGGCACGTCCCGTTTTTCTTGTGCGGAAGATATAGATATTGTATAATAAAAGCCGGCGGCGCTGGCAATAAAGAATTACCCGCCTGAGACAAAGGTTGTGCTGCGCATTAAGACAGCAGAGGTAAGGGAACTGGCTGAAATGATGCTTCCGGGTAAAGTGAGATAGGAAACAGGGTGATGAAGCAAAGTATCATGGTTAATATCGTAATACGCACATTGCTGGCCCTGGCGGCGGTTTCGCTTTTTACATTCTGCTTTATGCCATACTTGCGCAGGAGGATCCTGAACACCGGGAATGCCGTGGGTATGGCTGCATCCCTGCTGGTGTTATTATATGCGGTATTCATGCCGAAAGCAAATGCGATGATCGCAGCAATGTGGGAGAAAAAAGCAGGAAAGATCTTTCTGGGAGCTATAGCTGCTTTTCTGGTAACAGGTATCATTATAGTTATTGTTGAGAGCGCATTTATGATATCTGCAGCCAATAAAAAGCCGCCTGCAGGGGCGACGGTCGTGATACTGGGCTGCAAGGTATACGACAGCGGACCCTCCGTTATGTTAAGGTCGCGTCTGGATGCGGCATTCGAATATCTGTCGGATAATCCGCAGTCTGTCTGTGTTTTATCCGGTGGACAGGGACCTGACGAGATCGTTTCAGAGGCTTCCTGTATGTATGAATATCTTGTGGGAAAGGGTATAGATCCTTCGCGTTTATATCTTGAGAACCGTTCGACCTCAACCAGGGAGAACCTGCAGTTCTCAAAGCAGATCGTGGATGCTGAGGGGCTTAACCCGCAGCTGGCGCTGGTGACAAATGAGTTCCATGAATACAGGGCGTTTCTGATCGCTGACGGTCTGGGACTTGAGCATTATGCGGTTTCCGCAACGACTCCCCTGTGGCTATTCCCTACCTATTATCTGAGGGAGCTTTTCGGGATCATGTATGAGTGGGTATTCTGAACCGGTATGACGCGGGCAGACCGCGTGCTTGCGTATCCCGGGAGGTTGTGCTACAATAAGCCCCACGATGGAGCGTTTTGAGATTATAGCCCCCTGTCACTTTGGGTTGGAGGCGGTTTTAAAAAGAGAGATCATTGATCTTGGTTATGATGTGACAGATGTCGAAGACGGCAGAGTGACCTTTGCGGGGGACGCAGAGGCAGTCTGCCGTGTTAACGTGTGCTCGAGAACGGCGGAGCGCCTGCTGATCAAGCTGGGCAGTTTTAAGGCGGAGAGTTTTGAGGAGCTTTTCCAGGGGACCAAAAGTCTGCCGCTTGAAAAGTATATCCCGAAGAACGGCCGTTTCTGGGTGGCAAAGGCAGCAAGCGTTAAGAGTGCTCTTTTTTCACCCTCCGACATACAGTCTGTCATGAAGAAGGCCATGGTGGATAAGCTTTCCGAAAAATACGGGATAAAGCAGTTTCCGGAAGACGGAGATAATTACCCTATCCGTGTATTTATCAAGAAAGATATCGTGAGCGTGGGGCTGGATACCAGCGGGGATTCCCTGCATAAGAGAGGCTACAGACTGCTTACGTCCAAGGCGCCGCTGGCAGAGAACCTGGCGGCAGCGCTGATAATGTTAAGCCCCTGGAAGGGTGACCGCATACTGGTGGATCCCTTCTGCGGCAGCGGGACTTTCCCGATAGAGGCAGCGCTTATGGCGGCAAATATCGCGCCGGGAGTTAACAGGAGCTTTACCGCCATGAAATGGGAGCATATAATACCCGCGCAGCTCTGGCGGGATGCAAAGGAAGAAGCCAGATCTTTAGAGACTTTGGATATCGACTGTGATATCCAGGGCTATGATATAGACGGAGCCATAATAAAGGCGGCAAGGGAAAATGCGCAGCGCGCGGGCGTGGATAAGCTGATACATTTCCAGCAGCGCAGTGTAGAGCAGCTTTCACATCCCAAGCCTTATGGCTTCATCATCACCAATCCGCCATACGGAGAGAGGCTTGAAGAAAAGGCTGCACTGCCGGCTCTCTATAATACGATAGGGGAGAGGTATCGTGCACTTAAGGACTGGTCCATGTTCCTTATCACATCCTATGAGGATGCGGAGAAGGATATAGGAAGAAAGGCGGATAAGAACCGCAAGATATATAACGGAATGCTGAAAACATATTTCCTGCAGTATATGGGCGCCAAACCGCCCAAAAAAAATCAGGGATGACAGCGGGAAAGAGAGTATAGCCTGTGTCATTCTGAGGAGCGTAGCGACGAAGAATCTTATCAAATAATAACAGAGGTATAACATCATGCCGGACAACAGACCAAGAGGAAGAGAAAAAAATGTAACGGGAGGAGGCAGCGGCGTCAATCTGCGTGGCAGCGGCACGGGCAGCGGACCTGTCGGAGGCGGCGGGCTTCCGGGAGGACCCGGCCAGGGAGGTGGCGGCCCCAGAAGAAGCGGGGGCGGCGGTAATCCCATCATTACAATAATAATCATCGCGATAGTTCTGCTCGGCGGAGGCGGCGGGCTTTCCGGCCTGTTTGGCGGAAGCGGCGATGATGGCGGCAGCGTGGATACAGGCAGCAGCTATTCTTCGGGATCTTCTTCGACTTCTACCGGCGGTTCCCAGAGCAGCGGCGGTTCCTATTCATCCGTTTTAAGCGGATCTTCCGCCGGCTGGGCAGACGCTTCGAATGCCGGTAAGCTTAATTATGATGTGGCACCCGAAGCCAGGATCAAATATACCGATATCCTGGGCGGCGGCAAGGATACCGTGACCATCATGGTATATATGTGCGGCACGGACCTTGAGTCCAAGTACGGTATGGGCAGCAACGATCTTAGGGAGATGATGAACGCAAAGCTCTCCGATAAGGTAAACGTCATAGTCTATACCGGCGGCTGCAAGAAATGGCAGATAAACGGCATCTCAAATAAGGTGCATCAGATATATCAGGTAAAGAACGGAAAGCTTAACCTGCTGGAAGATGATATGGGAAACGGCGCAATGACCGATCCTTCCTGCCTTTCGACTTTCATAAAATACTGCGCAAAGAATTATCCCGCAAACCGTAATATGCTGATCTTCTGGGATCACGGCGGCGGATCTCTTTCGGGCTACGGTTATGACGAATTAAAGAGCGGCAGCGGATCCATGACCCTGGATGAGATAAACAGCGCTCTTAATAATGCAGGTATTAAGTACGATTTCATCGGCTTTGACGCCTGCCTTATGGCTACGATCGAAACGGACCTGATGATCGCCGATCATGCTGACTATATCATCGCATCCGAAGAGACGGAGCCGGGACTTGGCTGGTATTACACCGACTGGCTCACTGCGCTTTCGGATAATACCTCCATGGCTACCATAGAGATAGGGCAGATGATAGCGGACGATTTCGTACGCGTTTGTGCAAAGAGTGCCCAGGGGCAGAAGACTACTTTGTCTGTTGTTGACCTGGCTGAACTCTCCCAGACAGTCGGGGATGAATTCAAGGCCTTTGCGCAGAGTACATCAGAGATGATAAAGCTGGAGCAGTATGCACAGGTTTCCAATGCAAGAAGCAGCAGCCGTGAATTTGCCCAGTCCTCCAAACTGGACCAGATCGATATGGTACACTTTGCAAAGAACATGGGAACCAAAGAAGGCGATGCCCTGGCTGATACTATCCTGTCAGCTGTCAAATATAACAGGACTTCCTCGAACATGACGAATGCATACGGCGTATCCGTTTATTTCCCTTACAGGACCGGGAGTAAATCTGTTAAGGAAGCTGCAAACCTTTATGATTCCATCGGACTTGATTCCGAATACACAGCCTGCATCAGGGAATTTGCCGGCGTGCAGGGTGCCGGACAGGCTGCAGGCGGCGGAAACGCATTTTCGATGCTGAGCGGCGACAGCAACAGCTCACCTTTCAGCTTTGATGATATTCTTTCACTGGTTGGCGATATGGGAGGATTCGGCGGCCGCAGCTTAAGCAACGAAGATACTGCGCGCTATGTATCCGAACATCAGCTGGACCAGACACTGCTTACCTGGAAGAGCGGCAAGAGCGGCTATTATATCGAGCTGCCGGAGGAACAGTGGGAGCTGGTACATTCCGTTGATCTTAATATGTTTGTTGATACCGGTACGGGCTATGTTGATATGGGACTTGATAATGTCTATCAGTTTGATGAGAAGGGAAATCTGGTGGCAGACTGCGACGGCACCTGGCTTTCCATCAACAGCCAGCCTGTGGCTTACTATCATCTTGATACCGTGGAAGACGGCGATGATTATACCATTACCGGACGCGTACCCGCATTCCTGAACGGAGAGCGCGTAAATCTTATCCTTCTCTTCACTGATGAAGAGCCTTACGGATACATCGCAGGCGCCGATCCCGATTATGACAGCAATGTGACCGATACGGTATCCCGCGGTCTTATAGAACTGCAGGACGGGGATGAAGTTGATTTTATCGCTGACGTATATAACTACAACGGTTCCTATATGGATAATTATATGATAGGCGAGACCTGGGTAGTCAGCGGCAAGCCTCTCATCAGCAATACGGCAGTAGGCAGCGGATATATCGCAGCATACAAGTTTACAGATATCTATGATAACAGCTGCTGGAGCGAGCAGCTGCCGTAAATGTCATCCTGAGGGCGTTAGCCCGAAGGATCTTTACAGAAGGGAATACTATGAAAAACATAATCTTCGCAACAGGAAACAAAGATAAATTACGGGAGATAGGTGAGATCCTCTCCGGCCTTGATGTAAAGGTCATACCCATGAGCGATACCGGCTTTGACGGGGAGATCGATGAGAACGGTACGACATTCAGGGAGAACGCCCTAATAAAAGCGCGGGCTGTTGCGGCGTATATAAAGGAGAATAAGCCTGAGTATAAGGACGCCGTTGTGCTGGCGGATGACTCCGGCCTGGAGATCGATCACATGGGCGGCATGCCCGGCGTGCAGTCTCACCGCTGGCTGGGCGACCGTACATATACGCAGGCTATGATGGACATAATAGAAGATATGAAAGACGTGCCGGATGAAGAGCGTGGCGCACGTTTTGTGTGCTCTATAGCGGCATGCGTTCCCGGCCGGGAAGATATGACCGTACAGGAATGCGTGGAAGGTATCATAGACCGCGGGCTTTCGGGCAGTGAAGGTTTTGGTTACGATCCTTTCTTTTATGTGCCGGAGTTTGGCTGCACTACAGCGGCCATGAGCAGGGAACAGAAGAATGCCATAAGCCACCGCGGAAAAGCATTGCGCGCCATGCGGGACAAGCTCATTGAGGAGGGTATTCTGTGAAGATAGTGGTGATCAGCGATACACACGGAAATCTGAGCCGGCTTGCGGATATACTGAATAAAGAAGGTGATGTCGATATGATATTGCACTGCGGGGATATCTGCGGTGATGAGGAATTGCTGAAGCGGAAAACAGGCGTGACCGCTGTTTTGACAGTGGCAGGCAACATGGATTTTAACGGCTACAGTCCTGCGTACCGTCTGGTTGATCTGCCCGGAAAACATCTGGCATTTATGACCCACGGGCACAGATACGGGGTTAACTACAGCACCGAGATGCTGGAGGATGAAGCGGAAAGTGTTGCAGCTGATATAGCCTTGTACGGCCATACACATATCCCCGAGATACATAAGAAAAACGGAATATGGGTGATGAATCCCGGATCCCTGGCTTATCCCAGACAGAGGGATCACAGAGCCAGCTACGGTGTTATCATGATAGATGAAAATAATGCTCTTGAACTCAAGATAATGTATATCTGAACTCTAAAATCTAATGTTTGACACAAGACCTGCCAATAGCTATAATAAACTCTGTGCGGGGTTTGGCTCAGTTTGGTAGAGCGCCTGGTTTGGGACCAGGAAGCCGCAGGTTCGAATCCTGTAACCCCGATATATCAGGGGAGAATGCAAGAACAGGATGGGTGATATACTCTATATCGTAATGCCTGCCTACAATGAGGAGGCCAATATCGAGAGCGTGGTGCGGGAATGGTATCCGCACATAGCATATAAAGCCGAAGGCTCAAAGCTTGTTATAGCCGATGCCGGAAGCTCTGATTCTACGCACGCTATATTAAAACAACTGTGCAGCGAATTTGACAGACTTGAGATACTGGAGGATACGGATAAGCAGCACGGTCCCAAATGTATCGCACTTTATGATCACGCCATTTCAAGAGGGGCGGATTATATCTTTCAGACAGATTCCGACGGCCAGACTTCGGCCGATGAATTTCCTGCATTCTGGCATCACAGACATGAATATGATGTTATCCTTGGTAACAGGAAAAAACGCGGCGACGGCCGTATCAGGTTTTTTGTGGAAAAAGTCGTAACCTGGCTTCTCTATTTTTTCTTTAAAGTAAGAGTCCCCGATGCAAATGTTCCGTTCAGGCTGATGGAGAGCGGATGCCTGAAAAAATATCTATACAGGATCCCTAAGGATTATTTCCTGCCCAATATTATACTGACAGCCTTTTTCAAACACTACGGCTGCAGGGTGGGGTATAAGAGCATCAGCTTTAAAGGCAGGACAGCAGGAAAGAATTCCATCGATCTGATCAAGATCGTGAAGATAGGGATAAAGGCACTTGGTGATTTCTGCAGATTTGCGAAGGAAATGAGAGCGTCATCCTGAGCGCAGAACCTATGTCATCCTGAGCGCAGCGAAGGATCTTAACAAGAGTGTTATTGTAATAAACTATCATATTAAGGAGGAACAAAAAATGATCGATGTAAAGAAGAAGATTGACGAGATCGTAAAGAAGATCAAGGCTGATCCCAAGCTTATGAAGGAATTTGCCGATGATCCCGTAAAAACAGTGGAGAAGCTTTCCGGCGTTGATATCCCCGATGATATCGAAGGCAAGATCGTTACCGGGGTTAAGGCTGCCATGGCAAGCGGCAAGCTGGGGGATGTACTCGAGACTGTAAAGAAGCTGGCTAAGTGATGGAAGAAAACAAAACGGCTGAGGACAGGAGGACCGTCCCCGTGTCCTCAATTTCGCCGGAGAATGCGGAACTGGAGTGGACGGAGGTCAGCCGGGAGCATCTTGTTGAGGATGAATGGATAGATTTCCGCAAGTCGGTCTACCGTTTCCCCGACGGATCCGTTTTCGGTCCGTATTACAGTTACAGCCGCAAGGATTACGTGGTGATAGTGCCTGTGGATGAGAAGGGCAGGCTGATCTGCGTAAGACAGTTCAGGCAGGGCATAGGGCGCGTTACGGTGGAGTTTCCCGCAGGCGGGATAGAGCGCAGCGACGGAAAGGAATACAGGGCCGGTGAAAACACCGGTACCGCAACAGAAGATACCCTTGAGGCGGCTAAACGCGAGCTGATTGAAGAGACCGGCTATACTTCAGATGAATGGATCCCGCTCATCACCATACCCTCCAACGCAACAATGGCGGATAATTATGCCCACGTGCTTCTGGCGCAGAATTGCAGGCGCATCTGCGGACAGGCTCTGGATGATACCGAGTTCCTGGAAGCGGAGATCTATGAGAAGCGCGAGATAGAAGCGATGATAAAGGACGGATCCTTTGCGCAGGCGGTACATGTCATGGCCTGGTATATGGCAAAGGAGAAATTAAGGAAAGTATCTTTATAAATATGTTGCATTTTTGTTGCACTTTTGCTGTTATACTTCTAATGGTGTATTGTGCCTTATTCAGATATCCGGGAGATGTCAGACAGTGATGAAGATTTTAAAAAGACCAGTATTATTGTTGACAGCGATGATCATGGTATCGCTGTTATCCGCGTGCCAGAAAAATGATGCAGACATTGCCAAGGAGGACATGGTTCCGTTTACGCCTCCCACGGATTTTCAATGGGAAGGCACATATATCGATTCAGTGAACGAGCTGGCGGTGCTTTCCATCGAGCTGGCGGGTAATGGTTTCCTTTGCACGATCTCCGTTCCGGATAAGGATATAACAAATATCCAAAGCTACGAATTCACGGCAAAACCGGCGGAAGACGGACTGGGGCTGGAATATACCGCGGGCAGTCATACATCATATCTGCTCCCGTCTGCGGAGAATATGTCAAACGGCGTTACTACTACGGATGTTTACAGTGACGGGACCGGCAGGATCTATTACCTTGACGGCAATGTTTTCTGGATGGATGAAAAGGATAACGCCGGATCGGGTTTTATATTTGAACGTGTAGAAGAGGAAGCGGCTGCATCGGAGAGTGCTGGCGAATAATATGATCAAATGGTATATTGCTTTGATCCCGACAGCTGTTTTGCTGTTGGTCCTTATCATCCTTGTTATATGGGATATAAAAGAGATAAGGAAACGGGATGAGAAGCTTAAAGAGCAGGATAAGGAAATGACCGGACTGAAGCTGCGTATTTCGCAGAATCAGATAAGGCCACATTTTATCTTTAATTCCCTGCTGGCGATCAAACAGCTTTGCATTGAGGATCCCAGGCAGGCTGCCAGGGCGGTACAGCATTTTTCTTCTTATCTGAGGGCTAATCTGGACGCCATGAGTTCCGATGATCCTGTTACCTTTGATACCGAGCTGGAATGTATCAGAGAATATGTTGCGCTTGAAAAGGCAGACCCTGCTGTAAATTTCGTAGTTAATTACGATACGGAATTCACCGATTTCTGCCTTCCGCTGATGGTGGTTGAGCCCATGGTGGAGAATGCCATACGCCATGGTATAAGCCGTAAGGATAACGGCGTGATAAATATCAGCAGCAGGCTGGAAAAAGACAGGGTCGTTATCAGTGTGGAAGATAACGGAGTAGGGTTTGGAAACGAGACCAAACAGCAGGCCGAGCACAGGAGCACAGGTATAAAGAATACGCGGGAGAGGCTTAAGCTCATGTGCAACGGTGAGCTTAATATCATCAATACGGGACAGGGGACCATAGTCAGGATAGAGATACCTCTGGATGAGACCAGACATGTGATATGAAGAAGAAAGCATTTACCATAGCCATTACAATAATGATGCTGTTCAGTGCGTGTGGGATACCCAGCGCCAGGAACGCTGCCTCAAAGGCCGAGGTGGACTTTTCGGGTGAATGGTCCGATGAGGCAGGCGGGGATACGGTCATTGATATGTGGAGCGATGAAAGCGGGCTCTGGTATGGCGAGATAAGCAAAGGCGATGGTTTTGACCGGGCGAGATTCTGGAGTTTTTCCGGCAGCGCCGCAGGTAATGTGATCAAATATGAAAACATGGAATGCATCCGCGGTATATATGATGAGGAAGGCGAAGTAACGGAAGAAATCATATATCAGAATGGCAGCGGAAGCATAAGCATCACTGACGGTAAGATGAGCTGGCAGGACGATATTGAAGGCGCCGGCGCGGGAATAAGCTTTATTCACACAGGGGAGTACTGATCTTAACATTCAGCCTGTAAAAGAGGTACCATTGTATGAATACCATAACGATCGACGACAAACAGCTGGCGGTAAACGCCATGATACATAACATGAAGGAGCTGGATCCCGAAGGAAATCATGTCGGGCTCATTTCTCCGCTGGAAGCGTTGTCTTATGCCAGATCCCATCATATAGATGTTGCGTTTCTTGATATCGAAATGCCGGAAATGAACGGTCTTGAGATGGCCGAAGCATTAAAGAAGATCCAGCCCGAAGTAAATATAGTCTTTGTGACCGGGCATAAGGAATATGCACTGGATGCCCATAACATATTCGCCAGCGGATATCTGGTGAAGCCGGCTGATGTTCCGGACGTTGAAAAAGTACTGGTCCATCTCAGGCATCCCGTAGGGACAGCAAACAGACTTAAGGTGCGCTGCTTCGGTAATTTTGAGGTGTTCGCGCATAACAGGCCCGTTCTCTTTAAAAGGGCCAAATGCAAGGAGATACTTGCATATCTTATAGACAGCCGCGGCGCGTCTGTTACCATGGGAGAGCTAATAAGCATCCTTTGGGAAGACGGCGGTAATCTCGTGAGCCGCAATTCCCAGCTCAGAACTTTCATATCGGATCTTCGCAGAAGCCTGACAGATGCGGGCTCTGGTGAGGTGCTGATACGTGAATACAATTCCCTTGCGATAAAGACGGATATGGTTGACTGTGATTTTTACCGTTTTATCGACAGTGATCCCGAGGCTGTGCGGGAATTTATGGGAGAGTATATGCGGCAGTATTCATGGGCCGAAGAACGTATAGCGGAGCTTATGGAGATCAAATCATCCTTCTGAAAAAGTGGTTGGTTTACATAATGATGTTGCGCTTTTGTTGCGGTTTTTAGTGTATCGTATCACAAGATGTTGTCTTTTTGTAAGGACATATCACCAGATAGTGGGGGAAAATGGGAAAAGGGAGTAAAAAAGTCAGAAGATTCAGTAAGAGCTTTATATTGGGAGCTCTGCTTCTTTATGTTGCCTTTGGGATAGTTGCCCTGGGCTATTATTTTCAGGGCTATTTTGATGTTTTCGCAACAGAAGCCGATGCGGATGCCGGGATCGAAGATACACAGGAGGATCCGGGTGACGGACAGGACGTAACGCCCGAAAGTTCTTCACATAAGAAATACGATACGGATGAGGGAAATGCAGGCGCTGCCCGTGATCTTGATATATAGCGCCGGCCGGAATGTGCTAAATGGCTGCCGTTGCGCATGTGTTGCGGCTGCCTTGATATATTTATATTAACCATCACAACAAAATAATGGAGAGAGAAAATGACAAACTCACAGATCTACCCTTTCGAAAGGAACCGTTACTATCCAAAGAAACGCTTATCCAGCGCGGATTACCAGGCTGAACAGGATTACTTTAATAATAAGCGCCGTTTTTTGAACGGCCTGATGTACGGTCAGGGCGTTGTCTGCGGCCTGGGAGTTTTTTCGCTGGATGATCTTTCGCTGCTGGTTGAGAGCGGCGTGGCGATAGACGGTATGGGCAGGGAGATAGTGGTGGAAGCTTCAGATGTCAAGAAGCTATCGTCCCTTGCCGGTTTTGAGAACCTTAAATCAAACGAGGCTACGCTCTGCCTGCGTTATAAAGAGGAGCCGGTTCACAAAGTCTATGCGATCGATCAGTCCGATCCGGAAAAAGAATTCCAGTACAACAGGGTAAAGGAAGGTTATGAACTTTTCCTGGTAGATAAGAGCGATCTGCCCCTGGATTTTGAGATGGATTCCGAGTTCCTTACCCGTGGAACGCTTATGTCCTCCGATCATTTTATGGTGGAGTACACAATGCCTGCCACCGTAAGCCGTTCAAAGCTGGTTAAGGCCAGAGTGGTAGTCAAGAAACTTGATAATGCCGATGTAAGGCTTACTTACCGCGGAGTACTTCAGGTTCCCGCTTTCTCCTGTGCCGACGGCAGCAGTGAGATCGCCATCGAGATCGTGGATGTGGAACTCAATGAGGGTGAGAGTCTTTATTATGAATATTGGATGATGGTTTTGAATACACCGGCCCTGGAGAGCAACATTATCCTGAAGACCGGAACGGCAGCAGGATATGAAAATGACCGCAGTGTGCCAGTTCCCGCAAACTTTGCCCTTAAAGTACTTCTCTCCGACATGCAGCCCAGAGAGCTGGTTAACCGTGAGATAGGCAGACTTAACCTGGAGATGAGAAATATCGGCTCCCAGGGAGATTTCATCACGCTGGCCGATCTTAAGCTGGTACGTACCGACAGCGCCTACATCATCGAAGATGTAGAGGATACAGTGGCAAAGAATTATATCACCTCACCGGCCCAGGAGATGCGCCGCGGTGAGTATCTTGAATACTTCGTAAAGAACGCCGATCTTTCTTCTAGCTCGGGCCCTGCAATGGTACAGATCAGGGATAATTCTTCGGCAGCTGAGCGCAGCTCAAACTTCCCGGAAGTGGCTACGGGCGTTCTGGAGATCCCTCTTGGTGAGAATGCGCGTAAAGGTTCCGTTCATTATTCGGGCGAGATAGTACATGGTCTTGGCCGCGGTAATGTATATGTGGATGTAGGATACGAGTATATCCGTGAAGATGAGTCGCTGGGGGCAAATGCAAAGAGTACTATCTATGGTAACCCAGATATCTTTGCACCCGAACAGCGTACCGTTGTGGACGCGGAAACAGCCGTACGTGTTCTGAATGATAAGGGCAGCTTTGTTGTCGGGGCAAGACTCCTTAAGAATGTCGATTATCTTGTGCTGACTTACCGCTGGGTAGCCATTCGTTTCCCCGCAGGAAACGATCTGGAACTTGCAGAGGATTATTCCGGCAGGAGCATTTCTCCCGATACGCCTACTGTGCGCATGAGTACCAAGGAGAACCACTACTTTGGCGTGCGTTACAACAATATGGAGAAGTGCAGCGTAACTTACGAGCTTACGGAGGCAGGATCGGGCAGCATTACCGCTGACGGAATCTATACAGCACCCGCTAAGCCCGGTGTATATGAGATAAGGATCTATTGTACCGATATGCCGGTGATCTGCACCTATGCATACGCTATAGTTGAGAAGAGCGGATTCGAGGATAAGAATGAGTGACGGTTTTCAGCCATCCAGATACAGGCTGTTACACAGATATAAAATATCGCCTGCAAATGAAGTGATGATCTGCGAGGATACCAGGGACACTGCCGGAGGCAAGTGCACCGTCCTGGCCGTAGATGATCATAAGATCATGCACCGTTTTATCGATATCTATGACAGCCGCGAGGATATACCCAAGGAGGCAGAGCCCGTTATCCTTTCTGAGGAAGGGCGCAACTTCGTGGTCTATCCTTATGTACAGGAACGTCCTTTGGATGATTTTTATATGGGCGGCGCCATGACGCTTGTCGAATGTGAGGAGGTCTGTATAAATCTCATCATTTCCTGCATGACCTCCAATCTTCCCTGGCCCGTTCTTTTCCTGGTACTTAAGCAGAGAGAGATACAGCTTGCAAGGGATCGTGCCGTGCATATCAGTTATAAGCTTGATCTTACCCAGCTCGATGATACCATCGGAGAATCCGAGTGCGCAGTGGAATGTGCAAAGATACTTCTGGAACTGTTAGAGCCCAAGGCTGCCAGTAAGGCAAAGAGTTATCTGCTCTTAAAGAAAAAGACGGAAAAGACCAGTTACGGCAGTTTCAAGGAGCTTTATAAGGATGTTGAGATAGCGGCAGAGCCCAATAAAAAACACGGGATACTGGCTGCGCTCAAAGCCTGGTTCAACCGCAATAAGGGAAATCTGTTCCGTATACTCCTGTGGGTGAGTCTCATTCTTGCAATATTTGTTATAGTCACTTTCATAACCAATCTGATATTCGGTGATGTCCCGTGGCTGAGGCTGTTCATCAGAAGTTTTGAGAAAATAGGTTTGGAGTCATTGTTACAATAACAGGTAAAAAGGAATCATTATGACTAAAAGGATCAGAACGGTAATAATATGCATAGCAATATGGCTGCTTATCCTGTCATGTATCGGGATATGGATCTATTCCAAGATAAGCAAGCAGGGAGAATATACTCTGGACAATGACAGCGCCCGTGTAGGGGATGCCTGGTATGTTATGGAAAATCACAGTGTGGGCGGCGGTCTTATCTGGCGTATAGGTGATGATTATACCGCGGATATTCTTTTTACCACAAAAGAAGATGAATATTTAAAGTATTTCCGTATCGAAAAGATCGATGCCCTTAACGATGAGAATCTGTCTGCTATTTTTTCGGAAGCGTACTATGACAACGGGTATTTAAAAGAACAATACTGTGTGGCTAATTTTAATGAAAACCTGCAGGTAACCCATGTAAGCCGCGCATTCCGTTTTCCTCAGGATCTGGTTCTTACCGGTTTTGAGGCAACGGAAGATGTCATGAACATAACGGCGGTATCCAAAAACGGACAGCAGGCTTATGTTTATCAGCTTTCGGCATCCGATATGATCCGGATCAACTCGGATAATAAAGACGATGTGGAAAAATTGTGGGAAGAGAATTCGGAAGTTACCGAATTCATGGTCCGGGAATGCGTACTTCCCCATTATTTTGTACAGGCTGAATACTGGGGCGGTGATCTGCATCTGCGTTATGATGATTCGGATCCGGGATATTTTGCCATAAACCGCGAGGCAAAGGAGTTTTACGAAAACAGAAAAGTATCAAGCGGACAGTATATGAGGGCTGCCGGTTACGATGCTACACTTTTTATCCTGATAGGGTTTATAGGAAGTATGGTCATTGTACTCTGTGCGGTTATTTTCAAGGAAAGGCGCCGTGTTGTTTATGCGGTGGCTTCTCTAGAGGTGTTTATGCTGCTTATATGTGCGGGTTCCGTTCTTCTGCTTATGAGAGAAAACCGTCTGGACGCCAGATACGAGCATAAGATCTATACCTATATGGATGCCTTTGGCGTGGTCGATGGATATACGCTCACGGATCTTAATGACGAGAATCTGTATAATACAGATGATTATGCCGTATTATCGTCAAGGATCAGAAGACGTATCGACAGTATGACATATATCACGGATGTACTTCTGGTAAATACTATATCCGGCAAGGTAGTGATCAGTGCTTCGGGTATGAACAAGAGTTATATCTCCGAAATATACGGATCGTCTGTCATGGATATGATGCAGAACGTGGCTAACGGTGATTCCATGGCAGAGCTTGACATAGATGATGAAGGACGCCAGATGACTCTGATGGCGATCAACCTTGCCGGCGCAGGGCATTCCGGAATGGCAATGATATACGAAAGTACCGGCGAAAGCTTTTTTGCAGGACTCTTAACAGGGCTGACCGGAAATTTAAGCTTTATATTGATCCTCTTTATCGTAGGAAGCCTTGTAGGGATTGCATTCCTGCTCTGGCAGTCTTCCGATCTTTTGAAACTCCAGAATGCATTGGGCAAGCTTTCAAAGGGTGATGATGAGATGATCGATAAGCCTGCCGTTGTGGGCAGGGATATGAACTATATGTGGAACAGCGTTATGGAGATCACCAAGAATGTTGCCAATAACAACAGGCTTAAGTTCCTTACATACGAAGCATATTTCCGTTTTGCTCCCAAGAGCATAGAGCGCATACTGGACCGTCAGTCTATCACCGAAGTAAACAGCGGTGACATCTCAGAGAGAAGCGGTGCCATTGCCTGCTTAAAGGTTTATTCTTCAGACGTCAGCGGCCGGCAGGAGCTGGATTGCCGTAATACCATGATGGAGATAACCGAAGAATGCCGTGAGGAATTTGACGGTATATTCATTTCGCATAACAGCGACCTGTCCAAAATGAAGTTTCTCTTCCTGGAGGAGAATCCGTCCGCAACGGCTTTCGGCTGTGAGCTGATGCTCAAATTAAAGGAAGAGCAGATAGGCGGTATTACGGGCGGAGGCATACTTCTTCATTTCGCGCCTTATGTATACGGTGTTGCCGGGGATGCAAGACAGGCATCGATATATCTTTCATCACCGGAGAACGATCTGCTGGATACCTATATCAATTTCTTCGGGGAAATGAAACTTGGAGTTGTAGCCACGGAGGCTCTTCTGGAGCACGAGAATTTTAAAGGTGAGACGCGTTATATCGGCTTTATAGTACCCGATCCCGAATATCCGGACAAGCGTATAAAGCTCTATGAGCTTTTCGATGCGGAGGCACCTGCGGTGAGACAGATACGCAGCGCACAGAAACCCCGTTTTGAAGAAGCTTTGCGTCTTTTCTACGAGAAAGATTTCTACTTCGCACGTTCCAGGTTTTCGGAAGTGCTCAAGTTTGCGCCGGATGACGAGCTCTCAAAATGGTATCTGTTTGAGTGTGAACGTTATCTGAATGATGAAAATACTGCTGAGAATTTTGTCGGAAATCTGCATCTTTGATAAAGGAGAGCGTATAACAGCATAATGAATATATTCAGAATACTGTTACAATCGATGAAGGCGCGCATAACGCCTATCCTTACCAAGATAAAGCTGTATACCAAACCCAGCTTTATCCTTACGCGTCTGACGGAACTTATAAAGACATTCTTTACCAAGACCTTAAATGTCAAGCCGCGTGATAAGGATGATTATTATACCATTGGCCGCTGGATGGTCAGCAAAAAGCTGGCTTTTGCCGTGGTCATAATAGTCGGCGTATTGTCCTTTATGTATGTATACAGTTCATGGAGCGGACTGTTTCCCGGAAGCAAGAATGACGGGATCAAGACTTATGATTACAATGATATACTGCTCAAGTTTACAAAGGGGACGGTACGTATCAAGGGAAAGAGCGGCTATCTTGCTTATGAAGGCGATGTGAGCAGCGGAGCCTGCAACGGACAGGGAACTCTGATGAATCCCGCCGGCTTTGTTGTATATCAGGGCTGCTTTACAAACAGCATGTATGAAGGACAGGGCAACCAGTATTATCAGGACGGTGTACTCTGGTATCAGGGAACCTTCCATGAGAACCTTCACAGCGGCACGGGCAAGCTTTTCAGGACCAACGGAAGCCTTGAGTACGAAGGCGAGTTTGCGCTGGATATGAAGGAAGGCCATGGTATCCTTTATGATATGGGACATAATGCCATATTCAATGGTCAGTTTACCCTGGATGATATCAAGTACAGTGATCTGATCGGAAAGAAGGCAAGTGAGCTGGCAGCAGCATATAACGGCAAGAGGACCATCTATCAGGCTGACGGAGAGAGAGTCCGTTTTATGCCGGATATAAGCGCCATGACCGTGGAATATCTTGATGAGGAATCCATTAATACCGAGGCCAGCGTAGAGCAGGTCTATGTAATGAAAAATACCTTTAATACCGCGGAAGGACAGGTAAAGACATTCAGCGCACTGTCGGCATATCTTGGAGAGCCTATATATGTGGGTGTTTCTTATGCAACCCTTCCGGAGATACTTACCGTAAATAAGATGAGTGCGGCAACAGAAGGCATAGTCATTAACGGGCCGGCAGATATCACGATGAATTCGATCTTTACCGAATATACCGAAGTCAGTGACTATGAGGAGGAATACGAGGTCTATCTGCATACCTACCACAAGGACGGCCTGCTCTATACCTTTGTTACCGACCAGGGACTTGACACCTTCTCATTTTACTTTATCAAGGCAGAGAGCCTTGCGGACATCGAGAAATAGTGTCATTCTGAGGAGCATAGCAGTATCGTGTCATTCTGAGGAGCGCAGCGACGAAGAATCTTGACAGAAGTGAATTAGTATGAAGAAGAACGGTATGTCGAAAAACTTCAAAAAGTCTCTATTGACCAGAGCGGTCACAGCCCTGCTGCTGATCACTCTTCTTTTTCCATGCTTTTCTGATATCTGTCCCGGCTCGGAGACACAGGCTGCCGGCAAGCTCCGCCTTGCTTCAGCCAAGTCCATAGCGGCAGCAAACAGTGAGAAGATAGAGGCGCTGGAGATCCAGATAGAGGCAAAGCAGGCGGCAAGGAATTCGGCTATCCGTGCCATAGCGGAAAAGCAGAAGAACATGAGTACTTTCCGCTGGTCGCCTCTGCTTAACTTTTCATTTCCTACCAAACCTAATGAGGCGGAGGCTTTTGAATTCCAGTACAAACCCGTACAGCTGCAGTATGATATCGACACGCTGAACCATAAGATCACGGATGAAAAGCTCAAAACCTATGAAAAGATAAGTACCATTTATATAGACATCATCACCAGCACTAATGAGATAGATTTCTTAAAAGAGCGTATCAAGAGCCTTAAGGCTGCCATAGAAAAGAATAAGGCGCGTGTGATCGAAGGCACTGCAACCCAGGCGCAGGTTGACCAGCAGAATGACAGGCTTGAAGGTCTGGAGAATTCCATGGCGTCGGAACAGACTACCCTGCAGCGTGCGAAGGAAAAGCTGGGCAGGGAGCTGGGCTTTGATGTTACAAGCGGCTATACTTTTGACAATGCCTTTATATCATCCAATATGTCCAGGGACTGCATAGACCAGCTTAAGTATTATGCAATGAGCTCTTCTGATTCGAGTGCCAGCAACATAAGGGAAGAGAATGTCTATGAGGCAAAGCAGGCGGAAGAACTTGCCAAGCTGGCTCTTATGACCAACTATAATTTGATGAAATCCCAATACAGCGGTAATATCGGTATGATCAGCGGCTATGTGCAGCAGGCTTTGGACGGCAGCAAGATCAACAAGCGTGCTTTTAAGAAGGATTATGATAACTTCTTGAAGCGTATCGATGATCCCTGGACAGGAAAGAAGAAGATACTGTTTTTCAAATTCCCCAAGGTTTGGTGGAAGGGAGAGATCGACGGTATCCGTTATGTGGAAGACGATCCCTATGTGCTCTATTCCGCAACCCTGGAATATGAGAGCGCATTAAAGGATTATAATAACGCCAGGACCGAACTTTCCAATGCCATTACGGATGGTTTCGACAGCTATATAGAGACAAGAAAGGCTTATCTGCAGGCTGTTAAGGATGTGGAAAAGCTTCAGAACCAGCTTATCTATGATGAGGCTCTTAACGCCCTTGGGCAGATGACCATGGAGGAATATGAGGCTGAGCTTACGGAATATGAAAATGCCAGGACAGCGTTGAATGACGCGCTTTCACTTTATTCTTCCACTTTGTTTGAATATGACCGTACTACCTGCGGCGGTGCTTCCGCATACTTTGTTGAGGAAGCCATCAGCACCCAGGCCGGTGTGGGAGGTACCGGTAATATCGAGGATGATCTGGACAGTCTTGATGTCATAACCAAGAAAGGCGCTATCTACAGTATAAGATACATCGTTGAAAACGAAGAGTTTATGCTGTATATCCAGGTACCTGACGATTTTGAATATAACATTACAAAGTTTGAACTTTGGAGCGACAACAGGCAGATCGGAGAAACCACTCCCGCGGGTGAGGCGATCCGGCATCTGACCATTACCGTCCAGGAAGTGGATAAAGTAGCGATAAGGCTTTATGACGGGGATGATTTTATTGATGAATGCGTTATAGATCCCACCGTTTCTGTCGGACCGCTCAATATCAAAGAGGCAACCCTGCCCGGGACCGAGGATCTGTCAAAGGTGATCGGCAAATATACGGTTGAGGAAGATACCAATACCGATATGATAAAACTGCGTTTTGAGTTTGATGACGCCGCTGTGGAAAAGAATTTTGCACTTGGTAAAAAGGTTGCATATTATAACCTGAGTGCAGAGCAGAATCTGTTCCTTTTCTCCAACGATCTGGTTGATGCGGGCGATCCTTTTGCATATATGTCCTTTATCAAGAACGATCTCGGAAAACTGACCCTGAGGATGTTTGCCGAAGACGGCAGTTACATAGGCGGGGCTTCTTTTGATGCTTCCGGTAAGAAACTGATAGCCGATGAGACTATTACCGAAGCCGATATGCAGGAGATAGCAGCCAGGGAGATACTGAAAAAACGCAAGGCAGAAGAGATAACGTCAGAGAAAGAAAGGCTGCAGGATCTGCTGAATGCGGCAACGGATGCCAACGGTCAGGAAGCAGACAGTGCGACCATGACCTATTATAAGCAGCGCATTGAAGAACTGGATGCACAGCTGGAAACCGTGGCCGATACGATCACGGATGACGAAGTAAAAAAGTGTCTGACTGATGATGCGGCAGAGATAGCAAAGATGGTAGAACAGATGGACCGCGAGGCGGCTTCTGAGGAGGCTATAGCTGCAGGTCTTAATCCGGCGGAGATAGCGGCAAGAAATACCATACTTGAAAATGCCGCAAAGGATTTTATAAAAGAAAAAAAGAAGCAGGAAATGCTGGACAGTATAGATGTTTCGATCCTTGAAAAAGAGAAGGAAATGGCATCCATGCTCGTTAAGAAGAATGAGGGCAAGGGTGTAACGCAGGAAGATATAAATAAACTGCAGGATGAAATAAATATGCTGAGAGCGAAAAAGGATAAGGTTGCCATAGATGAGAGCACCGTCAGTAATGATGAGATACAGGAGGCTCTGCTGCAACACGGTGATGAGATATATGCAGCAGCTGCGGACCAGCTTTCCGACGCAATGCTCTACGGCAGCGAGACCGGACAGTGGGCCGTGGCCTATCTTGAAAAAGATGGGCTGGAGGTAAATGCGGAAAATGTCAGGTCGGTGGTGGAAAAAGCCGGTCTTTTAAAGGACAGGGAAGATCTGCTCAACCGTAAGGCTGCGCTTGAAAATGAAAAAGCCGAGGCACTAAATAAGATAGAAGCACTAAAAAAGGCTCTGGAAAATGATGCCACATCAAAAACAACGGATCAGAGTCTGATAAAACAGCTTGAAAATCTGGTCAAAGCTTATGAATCCGAGATTAAGAAGACAGATAAGTTACTGCTTAAATACGATCCTTTTAAGGATGTTAAGCTCAAAGCAGCGCGGGATGAACTGGAAGCAATAAAGGCAAAGAAGGCAGCCGATGAGAGCGCCAAAGCGGAGCTGGTATGTGTGAAGTATACTAAAGACGCGTTTGTGGCTGCAGAAAAGAGCGCAGCCGATGCATATTCCGACAGCGCAGTAAAGCTGACGATTGCAGCTATAGAACAAAGCGGAAAGAGTAAAATAACAGCTCTTGAAGAGGAGATAAGGGTGCTGGAGGCCTGGGTTAATATGTCGCCGATTGCAAAAGCAGCGGTAGAGAGTGCGATCACCCAGACGCAGGATGAGCTGGCATTGACCGAATCACAGATCTCGAATTTGGAGACCAAGGTCAAAACGCTTGAAGCAATCGTAAATAGAAACTCTTTTGGGGCATTAGCAAACATGCTTAATCTGTGCAGGAACAGCCTGAATGCGCTGAAGGACAAGAAAACGCAGTTAAACTCTACGCTGGATGAGCTTAACAGATCGATAGACCAGGAGGCAGCAAAGAAACAGCTGGAAGCTGACAAAGCAGAGATTGATCAGATCAAGGATACGGTCAGCAATATGAAAAATGAGATATATGCTGCGCGTGATAAGGCGCGTGCGGCACTGACCGAAAAAGAAAACGAATGGGATTCTTCGGATAAAACGAGAGATTTTTATGATGAAAACATCGAAACTTATGATGCAAGGATCAAAGAACTTGAGGAGCTTATTTCACTGTATTACTGACAGGCTGTAAGTCTTATGCTTATATTGCGGTCTTGTTGCAGGCAGTGTGGTATATTTAGTGCATGAATGAGAAGAAGATAAAAAATCGCTATAAGGATCTTAAGCTCATGGCCAGACGTTATGTGGTCGGGCTTATTATGACTGCGCTTCTTTTCAACATATTTTCGGATGTGCTGACTCCGGGGTTATCCAGGGTTCATGCAGTTAAGATCACGGATAATATTTTAAGTGCGTTTGTCGGCAGTAATCTTAACGGGGCGTCACATTACGATATGCTCAATAACGGGCTTATCGAAGATGCCGTACGTGATTGTCATGCCGGCGGTACCAGGTGGAGTGATGTAAGGATGCAGGATGTACTGGCTGCACTTGGTGATGTGATAGCCGATACCGCAGTGGATCCTGAGGATCCTTTAAAGACAATAAAAATAAATCCCTGGACAGAGGAGAGTGAAGAATCGCCAGGATCACCTTTCACACCCGGCGTTGATTACAATTCACAGCCCATGAACAGCGAATACACCCTGGGACAGCTTATCATCGATTATGTCCGCAGCATGGAGACGCTGGCCATGGATTTTTCCGATGAAGAGATCCTTGATATGTATGAACAGCTTGCCGGCGGGGATACAGGGGATCCCATAATCGATTACGACGCCCTGGTTGAGCTTATGCGCTCAGCTGCACAGGCAGGAAAGACCGGCGGGTATGCGGATATGCCCGGAAATGATGTCCTGGATTACAGCGACATGGTAAGCTATTCGAACTTTATCAAGAACAGGGGGACTCCCCTTCCGGGAGGATATCTGTTCATAGGTACCTGGATAATCAATGCTCAGAATCTGAACGCTACTTTTTACAGGGCGGCTGTTCAGTCCATGTCGGATTACGACCAGCAGATAGATCTGTACAAATCCGAGCTGGCAGGCAATAACTGGAGAAATATAGCGGGAGCTACAGGCCTCGAATATATACTTCCAATCTCGGAAACCGTTCTGGATAAGGAGATAAAAGACTGCTGGGTTTCCGTATTTGTGGGTGAGGACGGTATACCTGTTAAGGCGAAGACTGTTACAAAGGATTACGGCGGAGACGGGGTAGATATCTTTAATATAACCGATCCCTACGATATAGAGAAACTGCCGGAGCTTAAGAGTCTTAAGATGCAGTTTGACGCCAAGCTGGTGGATCCCAATAACGGCAAGTCCGAGATGTATATCTATAACCGTATCGAGGAGGTTTTTAACCGTGACGGTAAACTGGAACGCAATGCGGATATGGACAGGGACTGTAAATACATACTTGAGATAGCAGGGCAGACGGGAATAGCATTTTATGCTGCAGACCCGTGGAACTGCAATTCGACTACCTGTTTTATAGAACAGACACACAGCTGCAGCGGTATAGGACTCAGCTGTACAGGAGGATGGACAGTTCCGGCGTGGCGTTTCCAGGAGAGCGGTGCAGGTTTTCTGGAGTCTCTGGAAAGGGCGGTGTCCTTATATCTCAGCGGCAGAAGAACCAGCAAGTTTAATTACAGGTGGGGGTATTATAACGGAGGATACTGGCCCGCAGCTGACTGGGACCAGCAGGAGCGTCTTATCAGAGGCAGCATTTCCTGGACTAATGAAAGGAAATGGAGAGATGACGTTGAGGGTTTCGGCGGGATAGAAGCGCTGCGCAGCCGTATCTGGAATTTCCAGGATATGTGGGCGCATTATTCCTGCATAAGAGATGACGTGACAGATGATCTGGATATCAAGCTTGAAGGCATTAAGGGTTTATATACCGCACTCAGGGCTACAGGTACTTCCGAAGACAAGGAGCTGGCGGATGAAGCGATGCTGCTGGCAGAAAAAGTTGATGCAGCCAGAAGAGCAAGGGCATACGAAAACCTGGTAGATAATGAAAATCATAATTATGTAGTGGGACCGGTGCTTAACCTGTTATATACGCTTATAACTACCGGGGAATCACATGTGGGTAACAGATTTAAACTGTACTATCCCAATGATACCTTTGCTCCTGTGGACTCGATAACGGAAGCGGTGGAATCTGCCATTACAGGCTGTCAGGATGCTTATATCAAGTACAGCGGAATGTCCCTGACTAACGGCAATACCATTACACAGCAGCTGGAATACGATCTGTCAACCTATGTGATCGATAATGCACCTGCCGGACTTGCGGGAGTGCGTTCACAGCTGCGTGATCTGGTGGACCTTGAAAATATCACTAACAGCGTTATAGCGCATAAGTCGAGAGAACTGAATCTGCTGACCCAGCTTTTATCGGTCGGTGATACCAAGTTCCAGACATATCTGCATGCTTCGGTAAATGATGATTATAAAGAGGCTGTAGCCGATCCCGCAACCACCCAGAGCACGCTGGATGAGATACTTAAGGATCAGAAGGCAGGCGTTAACGGCGTGGCTTCCGAGCTGCAGCGTTTCATAAAGGCCAGGAGTCTCCGCCTTTCCACAGAAGATGCTATTGCTTATATTTTAGAGCGTATCGACTGGGCGGAAGATCAGAGAGTGGGCATATCAACGGATGCGTTTCAGTCTTATGCAGGGGAAGCACTTGATGAGCATATCAGATGGCTTAAGGATCTGCTGGCTACCATAAAGGAGGGCGGCGAGATCCTGGATGAGGCAGGCGAGCTGGAAGCGCAGAAGGCCGAACTTCAGACCCAGTATCTGAATGCGCTTGATAATAACAACCTTAAGGAAGCAGAAGAGCTGGGACGCAAGATCGAAGACACACAGAAGGCTCTGGACGATGCAAATGCGGAAAAGAATAAAATGGCGATGTCGGGGACTTCGGCCGGGGAAAGAGCAAATGCCGAAGTAAGCAATACCCCCAAGGCTGTGGCGGATAAGATAGTTGATAAGATCCTTGAGGATATACCCGAAGGCATATATCCCGGTGATGATACCATACAGGCGCTGGAAGATCTGGGATCCCCCGGACTTGAGCCCATATATGAAGCTCTTGTAAGACATGAAGCGCCGTCCAGCGTAATACACCGTGTGGAAGCAGCTTTAGTCAACAGGACAGAAAGTCCCTTTATATATGAATATGACGGTCCCGATGCCAATTCAGGAGGAAACGGAGCCGGTACAGGTCTGGGACCTGACGGTACCGGAGACGGGAACAATAATAACGGCGGTAATAACGGTAACGTTGACGGGAACAATAATAACGGAGACGGCGATAACGGTAACGGAGGCGGCCCCGGTGGCGGCGGTTCCGGAAATGGTGATACTTCCGGCCACGGAAACGGGGACGGTGACGGAAATAACGGCGGAAACGGCGGTAACGGAAGCGGAAACGATCACAACACCGGTGATGGCGAAGGCAGCGGAAATAACGGCGGAGTAGGCGGCGAGGGAGGAACAGGAAACAACGGAAATCCCACTCCCCCCGAAATACCGGATTTCGGACCCGGTACCGGTCTTGGACCTGAAGATTTTGATGATGCGATAAAGGATGCTTTCGGAAAAGAATTCGGTGCACTGTCTGCCGGTGACCAGGCAGCGGTTATCGCAGCTTTATCGGATTTTGCAAAGGCCAGGGAAGATAAGGCAGCATATGACTATGCTACGGATCTGTTAAACGACCTGCTGCTTGAAAAATGTCCGTTCATCTACAGACAGTATGTGAGCGATTACAGCCGTGAATACGTATCCCTTGCGGCAGTAGATAAATGCAGGAGATATACCAGATTCCGTATGGTCCAGAAGGACTTTAAGGTGACAATGTCACAGCTGGTGACCGGCAGTGCCAGCTACGTATTTGAGATAGGCAGCAGGGATGTGAACAAGAACAATTCCGAGACGGATAAGATGACCGTGGCAGCCGTATCCCAGACGGATGAGAGTATCAGGGGCAGCAAGACAGCCAAGTACGCGTACATTGACGAAGGCTGCAGCGGCAAGTATCTGTACTGCACCTGCGCATATATACCGGGAACCGAGTGGGCAATACTGATAACGCCCCAGGTAGATAAGAAGATAGCACAGCTTCTTGACAGGCTTGATCTGGAAGCAGACGGCGAATGAGCGTGAGGTAGGATGAAGAGGCGGAACAGGATCCTCAAAAGCATATTGGGTACTTTCTTAAGTGTGAGCCTCCTTGCCCCCACTGCAGCGTCGCTTATGCCTCCCATGAGGGCAGAAGCAAAGACTTCGGAAGTGACCTACGAATACTATACCACGGTACTTGGGAATGAAGTTCCAGAATGCTGGCTCTTCGTAGGCACCTACCTCATGAGCGCAAAGTCGCTTTCTGCGGAGATATACCAGGCAGCACTTGACAGCCGCGCGGAGCATGACCAGCCCATAGCCTATTACAGCTCCGAGCTTGACGGCGGCGCCTGGAAGAACATAGAGGGCGCAAGCTCCATAACCACAATACTGCCCGCAGCGGAAAAGGTTAAGGAGAAGGATTTGTATCCCTATCTGGTAACAGTAGTGGTGGATGACGACGGTATCCCAAGGGATCCCGTAACGGAAGAGCCTGTAGATATCTATACCTCCACATCACTTTACGATATGGAGAACCTGCCGGAGCTTGAAGCACTTTATAACTTTTACTTAAGCGGCGGCGTGAGTTACAGCGATACCGGCAGCAAAAATTATATGTACCGCATGCTGTTCTTCTTCTTTGAAAACGATGATCTGGATTTTGACAGGGCTGCACTGGATGCATCAGAGGCGCTTGCGCAGTATAAGCAGCTTGTGATGGACAGGACGAAGCTTGAGGATGTCTGGGATAAGGCTCTTACCACCGATCCTTCAGCTTGGGATGCCGAATATTCACAGATCATGCAGGTTATGCGCAACTGGCCCAATATACGCGATGATGTGACGGACCGGGCAGACCGCGAAGAAGAGCTCTTAGGGAAGCTATTTATATCACTGCAGGAACAGGATCTTAATGAAGAAGCCGATTCCGCGCTTTATGTGGAAAGACAGATAGATGCCGCGAGAAGGGCCAGGATATATTATAATCTGACACTCAACGAAAACCTTACCGGCA